>CANQKV010000008.1 GCA_947624545.1 uncultured Alphaproteobacteria bacterium
AGAGCAACAGCCTTCTAAGCTGTGGGTCGCAAGTTCGAATCCTGCCGGGATCGCCATAAGAAAAATCTCCGAGAGAAACGGAGATTTTTTTTATGCGAAAGTCGGCAGGGATAAGAACTTGTTCGGTCGCGAAGCGGACGCCGAAGGCGGTCTGAACGGAGTGAAGACACTCTCGCAAGAGAGTGCAATCCTGCCGGGATCGCCATAAGAAAAATCTCCGAGAGAACGGAGATTTTTTTTATGCGAAAGTCGGCAGGGATGAGAACTTGTTCGGTCGCGAAGCGGACGCCGGAGGCGGTCTGAACGAAGTGAAGACACACCCAAAGGGTGTGCAATCCTGCCGGGATCGCCATAAGAAAAAATCTCCGAGAGAAGCGGAGATTTTTTTTATGCGAAAGTCGGCAGGGATAAGAACTTGTTCGGTCGCGAAGCGGACGCCGAAGGCGGTCTGAACGAAGTGAAGACACACCTGAAAGGTGTGCAATCCTGCCGGGATCGCCATAAAACGGACAAAAACATTGACAAAAAAAGCAAAAAAAAGCAAAAAAAAGCAAAAAAAACAGTTAAAAAATTGGAAAAGAGAGAGACAAAATCAGCAAAAAAAGCGTAAACTGTCGGCAAGAAGCATAAGAAAATCGTCAAAAAGAGCGTAAAGGTCGGCAGAAAACATAAGAAAATCGTCAAAAAGAGTGTAAATGTCGGCAGGAAGCGTAAGAAAATCGGCAAAAAAAGCGTAAACTGTCGGCAGGAAGCGTAAGAAAATCGGCAAAAAAAAGCGTAAACTGTTGGCAGGAAGCGTAAGAAAGCCAATAAAAAGAGTGTAAATTGTCGGCAAAAAACATAAGGAAAACAACAAAAAGAGTCTAAATTGTCGGCGGAAAGCATAAGAAAGTCAACAAAAAGAGCGTAAACTGTCGGCAGGAAACATAAGAAAATCAGCAAAAAGAGCGTAAATTGTCGGCGGAAAGCATAAGAAAATCGGCAAAAAAAGCGTAAATTGTCGACAGGAAGCGTAAGAAAATCGTCAAAAAGAGCGTAAACTGTTGGCAGGAAACATAAGAAAATCAGCAAAAGAGCGTAAACTGTCGGCAGGAAGCATAAGAAAGCCAACAAAAAGAGTGCAAATGTCGGCAGAAAACATAAAAACCAATAAAAAAGAGGTAAACGGTTAGTGAAGAACATAAAAAAATACAAATAAAATCATCAATATGAATAGGACAAAATTTTGAATTGATAATTAAAAACATATATGATAATTTCTTAATCATCTCGGCAGGGTTGCCCTGACGCCTCTACCTTACAGAAAGTGGGTTTTTATGCAATAAAACGGATTGTGTTTGATAAATATTTTTTTCTTACTGTTTCAAAGTGTATCACCATGTGGGGGAGGTGCCAATCGGAGGCGGGGTATTGTCAAGCAAAGTGCGTTACTACGCGGGGGCATTGCCGAATGGTGTGACGGGCGGAAGTGCAAATATAATTTCGGCGCAAACAGCCCAACGGGGGCATTGCCGAACACATATCGCCACGCGGGGAGGGAGTACCGAACGGGAAAAAGCACTTTTCAATAATGAATCACCACGCAGGGCGGATAATTATCGAATAATTGCCACCTCACAGCCCAACGGGGGCATTTCTGAATAATTATTTCTTCACAGCCCAAAGCCGAAGTTTGCCGAAACATACTTCACAGCCCAACGGGGGCATTAGCGAATGACGACTTTTCCCGAAATATCAGTCTCTTTTACCCAACCACTACAGGGTAGGGCATTGCCGAATGGTGTGACGGGCGGAAGTGCAAATATAATTTCGGCGCAAACAGCCCAAAGCCGAAGTTTGCCGAAACATACCTCACAGCCCAGTGGGGGCATTAGCGAACGACGACTTTTCCCGAAATATCGGTCTCTTTTACCCAACCGCCACAGGGTAGGGCATTGCCGAATGGTGTGACGGGCGGAGATGCAAATATAATTCCGGCGCAAACACCACGCAAGCGGATAATTACCGAACAATTACCACCCCGCTACAGAGCCGGGTATTGTCGAACGGTGTAGCGGGCGGAGGTGCAAATATAATTCCGGCGCAAACAACACGCAAGCGGGCATTGCGAACAATTACCACCCCGCCGCCACAGAGCCGGGCATTAGCGAACGGTGCGGCGGATAATGGACAGGAAGTTTTTGGTTTCGGGACCTAATTGCGGATTATCTTGCTTTAAAAAGATAATGCGTTGACGAACGGGAAAGGAACGTTCTTCGAAAATGCGCGGGTCAATATGCACACCGAAAACAAAGTAAATTTGAGACGGCGTTTGATGAATGAATTTGAGTTGTAAAATATCTTTTTCCGCCGTAATGTGAAACTTTTCCCATAAAATGCGTAATGCCGCTTCGGTAATTTGTTCTTTTGTTTCAACAACACCGCGCGGGAAAACATAGGCATTGCTTGACGAATCTTTTAAAAAAAGCAATTTATCGCCTTTGGAAATGAAAAAAACAACAGATGTTACGGGTAAAACCATGTTATTTTCCTTATTATTTCTTTAATTCGTTTTTCTTTTTTTATACCCTTATCAAGAAAAAATCAAGCAAAAAAACGGTTTTGGCGAAAAAATTATCGAAAAAAGGCGGTTTTTTGCCGAACAACGGGCTTTTTGCGGCGGAATTGACGGGATGTGAAGCCCAATCCAGCGCATTTTTTAAAACGCCCGAGAAAGAACGATTATATTCGGGCATGAAGCCTAATCGGACGCATTTTTTAAAATGCCTGCAAAAGAGCGTCTGAAAAGGCGGAAAATAAGGCTTTTAATGAGACATCTTGCGGTAAAAAGGCTTCATCGAAAAGAAGCGGCGAAAATTTTAAATAAAATTCGGGTTGAAAAATCAGTTGCATGCCCAATACCTGCAAAACGGAACGTAAATGCGATTGCGCTACCGCCGTGCCGACGGAACCTGTTGAAATGCCTGCAATAGCGGCTTTTTTGCCGAATAACGGGCTTTTCGCGGCGGAATTGACGGGATGTGATGCCTAATCCAACGCGTTTTTTAAAACGCCCGAGAAAGAACGGTTATATTCGAGCGTGAAGCCCAATCGGACGCATTTTTTAAAGCGCCCGGGAAAGAGCGTCTGAAAAGGCGGAAAATAAGGCTTTTAATGAGGCATCTTGCGGTAAAAAGGCTTCATCGAAAAGAAGCGGCGAAAATTTTAAATAAAATTCGGGTTGAAAAATCAGTTGCATGCCCAATACCTGCAAAACGGAACGTAAATGCGATTGTGCTACCGCCGTGCCGATTGACCCCGTTGAAATGCCTGCAATAGCGGCTTTTTTGCCGAACAACGGGCTTTTTGCGGCGGGATTGACGGGGCGTGAGGCCCAATCCAACGCGTTTTTTAAAACGCCCGAGAAAGAACGGTTATATTCGGGCGTGATGAATAACAATAAATCGGTTTTTAAAAGTTCTTTTTGAAAAGTAATGACCGATTCGGGAAAAACGGGTGTTTCCAAATCTTCATTATATAAAGGCAGAGAAGATATATCAATGATATGAAACGAAAGCGTGTTCGGCGCCGTTTTTATGAACGCTTGCGCCAATTTTTTGTTGAGACTTTCTTTTCTTAAACTGCCGATCAGAACGCCGATGTGCTTTTGTGTCGTTTGATTTTGCATCATTCCCCCCTTTCAAATCAAATAAGCCTGTTTGTTAAAAAAGGCAAGAGATGAAAGCGCATAAAAAAAACGCGCCTTTCATAAAAAGACGCGCTTTTTCGGAAGTAGAGTAAATCAGTTACCTGTAAGGGTATCACCGAAGCCACCTGCAAAGTCATCAGCAGTATAACCGGCATCGGTACCACCATCTTGTTGTGTAACGTATTCAACCATGGCACCTGCCAAAGCCACAATGGCTAAGCCGCAAGCCAATGCTGCCAACCACGGCCATTTGATTTTGCCGAAAATAGCCGCAAAACCCAAGCCGATTAAGCCGAAGCCGCCGACAACGAAAATAACGGTACGAACACTCTTAAATGTTTCCATTAAACGAGTTGTAATCGTAGAGAACACGTTAGCTTCACCGCATGTTGCCGTAAAAGCAAGCGCTACAACGGCGAACATTAAGAAATATTTAAAATATTTATTCATTAGTTATTACTCCTTTTTAAAATATGCATATTTTGAGATTTCTGCGATAAACAGCTTATCGCTTTCTCTCAATTTTCAGTATAAATCATATTTTTTCATTTGTCCAGTACTTTTTTTTCTTGCAAGTTCTTTTTCAAAGTTGTAAGATAGAGCATATTCGAATGGGTTATGCGTGATAAATAAAAGCGTATGCCTGTTGGAGTAGAGTAGGTTTATGTATAGATTTCAATAGGATAGCTGATGAGTTTACGGAAAATATTTGTTGGTTTCATTGCCCTTTTTATGGCAAATTCGATGGTTATTTCAATCGGTTTTGCCCAAGAAACGAATCAGAATCAAGGTCAGAATGTGCAAAAAAATGCCGATTCGGCAGAAGTTTCTCCCGAAGAAATCTTAAAAATTGAAGAAACAGTCGAAAAAGAATTAAAAGAACTCGAAAAAAAACAAGCAAGTAATCAAAAAGCGGAAAAGAAACAAACGGAACCGCAAAAAGAAAACAATCAGGAAGCTGCTTCCCCCAAAAGCGATGAGGTAAAAACCGATTCGGCAAAAACAGAAGAAAATCAACAAACGGCGGATTCGAAAGTTGATGCCAAAGAAGAAAATGTCGCCACCGTTACCGCCGAGGGCGATTTTGTTGTGCCGACTTATATGCTTCCCGCCAAAGAAGACTTGGAAACGGCGCCTCAAAAAAATGCTGCCGAAAATAAGGCGCCTGATAATAAAGTTGTACATCAATCAACGGTTAAAATTACGCAAACGGAGTTAATTCCCGTTGCCGAACAAATGGAAGTGGAACGCTTTTTTACGGGAAAAACCACCAAAACCATGAAAGCTTATAAAGAAGCGTTGGCGCGTCAAAAAGCGGCTCAAAAAGCGGCACAAAAAGCCGATAATGCTTCGAAAACGGCGCAGGCATCCGATAAAAAAGCGGAAGAAAGCACAGAGAAAAGCGCGGAAAATATCGATTCGGCAGATGTGGAAGCTTTAATTGCCGACGAGTCGCAATCGAAAAAGGCGTCAACACCCAAAAAACGATTGTTGTTGCCGTTGCGTCCGTTGCCCTCCAAAACACCGCCTGCCGAAGATTTGTCGGGAACGGAACCGCTCTTTAAAGTTGTTTCTTCCACCATGGCGGATCAAGTGTTGAAAGATGCACAAGATCAAACGCAAAGCTCGCTTCTGATGCCGCAAGATATTAAAGTAACGTTTTATCCCGATTCGGCAGAGTTTTCGGGACAAACCGTAAAATGGATTAAAGCTTTCGCCTTGCAGGCGTTGAATGATCCGCGGCGAGTGGTGGAAATTCGGCTCAGTCAATATAATCCGATAATGCAACAAAAACGGCTTTCCGTTGTCCAAAGGCTTTTAATGAACAGCGGTTTATCGGCACATCAAATTGTGGTCGATTATGTGAATCGTCCGTCCGATAGCTTAATTTTGCGTACCGTCGAAAAAACAGAAAGTGTTCAAAAACGCAAAATTGAATTGAAAAACGGTAAAGTAAAGGAAAATGAAACAATTAACTGGTAACGCCCTTATCGGCATACAACAAAAAGGAGTCTAAATGAAGCAAAACTTATTTAAAAATACACTGACGATCGGCATTGCCGCTTGCGCCTTTGGCGTTTTAAGCGCTTGTACGTCTTTGGGATCTTCCGAAGAAGAAGTTGTTGTCAGCGAAACAACCGTCAGCGAAACAACCCCCGCGCCCGTACCGCAAACGGTTTGCACATCGGAAAACGACGTGAATTGCATTGTTACTTATGAAGAGCCTGATTTGAATTTAGCACAGGCGTATGCCGGTTATGCCGTCAGCACAAACGCTTCTTATCAAAGCGGCAGCGCACCCGTTTCGTTATCGACTCCCGGTACGATTGCCGGCACATCGGTTAAAGACAGAGCGCGTCAGAAAGAATTGGCACAACAACAGGCAGATTTGGCATTGCAGCCCGTTATAAGCGCCGATGTTCTTTGCGCAGGCGCCGATTGCAGTCAGGTATTGTTTAAAACGGAAATTGAAAAAACCATTCAAACAACATCGGTTACGGATAATGCCGTTGCCGTCGCCGAAACACCTGCCGAACCGCCCGTTATGTCTTTGAAAGAACGAGTCGCTTACGGCGAAGAAGTGCATGATTGGGAAGCCCCCGCCGGCGAAACATTGCGGAATTTGTTAATGCAGTGGGGCGAACAATCCGGTTGGACGGTTGTTTGGAAAATGGATCGCGATTATAATTTGGAAGCCGGTGTTGTTTTCCGCGGCACGTTTACGGAAGTCGCCGCCGCTTTCATTCGCTCGTTTGCTCGGGCAACCCCCGCACCGATCGGTACGTTCTATAAAGGAAACAGAGTTTTAGTCATTAACACGCAGGAGAATGATAATGCTGAATAAATCAATGAAATGGAGTTTGATGGGTCTTTTGACAGCCGCCGCCATGACGCTGTCGGCTTGTAATGATTATGTTGCCAACACAAATGAAAAAATTGAAACCACGCTGGAACGGGTGGAAGATCATTTGCAACAGGCGCAAATTCCCGATTTGCCCGAACCCGTCGATACGGTGCGTACCAAAAATGATATTTGGTTGGGTACCGAAAGCGTGAAAATCTCCGAAGGCGATGCCTTGCCCGCAAATATGGAAGAAAAAGATTCCGTTACGCTTTCCATTGCCGAAGCAACCACGTTGCCGACCTTGGCGCAGGAAATTACCGATATGACGGGCATTACCGTTCGGCTTGATAATTTAAAAGCCGATAATGCCATTCCCACGGAAACCGTTCCGTTCAATTATACCGGTTCGCTCAGCGGTTTGTTAAATTATGCTTCAAACCGATACGGCGTGTGGTGGCGCTATAAGTCGGGCATTATTACTTTCTACACGAAAGAAACGCGTGTCTTTAATATATATGCGTTGCCGACGGAAACTTCCATTTCCAACTCGTTAAGCGGCGCTTCCATGGGCGATACGGGCGGCAGTTCCAGTTCAACCTTGTCACAATCCGCCAATTTGGCTTTGTGGGATAACATTGAACAAGGCTTGCAACAGGTTGTCGGCGAAAACGGACAATTATCGTTCAGCCGCGTTGCCGGTACGGTGACCGTAACGGGCAGTCCGTTCGTTATTCGCGAAGCCGCCGACTGGATTGCCAAGTTTAACGAAAAATTATCACGACAAGTTGCCATTTCCGTCAAAGTGTTGTCGGTTTCCGTAACGAATTCCGATAACTACGGGTTGGATTTAACAGGTGTCTTTACAAACGATACCATTCAGGCAAACTATACCAGTCCGTTTACCATTGCTTCGGGCAGTACGGGCGCGGCAGCCGGTATGCTTTCCATGACGTTGTTAAAACCCAGCTCGAAATGGAAAGACAGTAACGCCGTTATTCAGGCTTTCTCGTCACAAGGCAAAACGGCGTTGGTCACATCGGCAAGCGTGACAACACTCAATAATAAAGTGGCACCGATTCAAATTACCACGCAACAAAACTATGTGAAGGAATCGAACGTGTCAACGTCCGGTACCGGTTCCGACAGAAGCGTTGATACCGATATGGAAACAGATACCTTGAATTACGGCTTTATGCTGGAAGTGTTACCGCGTATTCTGGATCACGGTCGGTTGATTGTTATGTTCTCAATGAACTTGACCGATTTGGTTTCGTTGGAAACATTCTCGTCCGACGGTTCTTCTTCAAACGGTACATATGATTACAGCGATGATTCCGATTCGGATGATACGGATTATACAACGGGCGATCGCGAAAAAACGGTTGTCCAGTTGCCGAAAATGCAAACACGCGGTTTCGTCCAAGAAATTGCCATGCGCTCCGGTTCAACATTGGTGTTGACAGGTTTCGAACAAGTGCAAAATACCACTACCACAGGCGGTATCGGCAAAGCAAAAATGGGCATTTTGGGCGGACAAGCTTACAGCGGTAATAATCGCGACGTAATGGTGATTTTGTTAACTCCCGAAGTGTTGGAATCACCGTTATCCCCCGAATCGCGCATGAGAGATTTTTAAGGAGCTGACGAATGGCAGAAGAGGCAATGAATAATCCCGCCGGAGCGGCACCGGAAGAAAATCCGGCCGCATATGGCTCAATTACAATCGGACGGCGCGTTTATGCCGTCGGGTTGCTATGGCAGCCGTTGCAGAATTCAGATGATCCGCTGCCGGAAATTCGGGAAGCCATTGACAGTGATCCCGATGCCGATTTATATTGCTTGCGTTCCACATCAACCCCGCAATACGGTATCGGTAAAAAAGTAATGGGGCATCACTCGGGCGAACCGTCCGCTGCCGCTGCCATTGCTTCGGCTTTGAATGAATATGTCTCTGTCGCCGCCGTGTTCCCCCTCAAAGAGGGTTGGTGGTTGTTGGCTGTCAGAAATGACTTGATTCTGTCCGAGGAAGACAGGCTTTTTGCTACGGAAGAAGAAGCACAAGCGGCTTATTTCGCTTTAATGGCGCTGCCTGACTGGGATTTAAAAATTGCTCCCGAACATTGGAACATTGAAAAAGCCCGCCAAATCTCTTTGGAAACCTTGATTAAAAAATCGGGAACCAAAGTGGCTTTGGAAGAGTTGGGCGCTGCCAAAAAAACACAATTCTTAACCATTATCGCCATCGGATTTTTAATTTTAATCGGCGTTTTGATTTATTTCCTTGTTTCACTCTGGCATTCGGTGTTTACGGAAGAAAAAATCGAGGCTGTTCCCGTTCCGGAAGCCATTCAACCCGTCGAACCGACACCCGAAAAGCCGAAACCGTGGGAAAAAGTGCCGCAATTAAGTGTTTTCCTGCATAAGTGTTGGAATAACGCTTATCAGTTAACGGCTTTAACCATTCCGGGTTGGCAAATCGGCGCCGTCAACTGTAATTTTCAAGGCTTAACAACCAGTTGGCATAAATCTTGGGACAGAGCCGGACGTATTGCGTGGCTGAAAGCTGCCCTTAACGAATATAAAATGTCAAAAGTCGATGTCCAGTTGAACGATGACGGTGTGTCCGCCAACGGACAATTAGCGTTTACGGATATTCCGTTGGTCGCTTCCGTTCCGACGATTGAAGATCGGAAATTATGGGAGGAATTAACCGATATCAGACAAGCTACAAACATACAATTAAACTTTTCAAAACAAGCAGTTTTGGATCCGCCGGATAATCCCGACGGAACCAAGCCTCCTAATCAACAAGAGTATGTTTTTTACCAGTTTTCAATTTCGTCACCATACACTCCGTTTGAGTGGAAGACGTTTTTTGAAAAATTCCCGGGCTTGGAATTAACGGCTATCAGCTTTAATCCGGGTCTGGATGCTCAAGATAAATGGAAATATGAGGGAAGAATATATGCAAAATAGTTCATTATCATTATTGGCAACGCTTTGTTTGTCAACCGCTTTGTTCGTTGCACCTGTCCATGCACAAGATGCAACGGCAAAACCCAATGAGGCTCAACCGACGGCTCAAACCGATTCAAAACCGGCTGAAAACGAACAGGCAAAGGCTGCCGATAATAAAACAGCCGAAAATCCGACGGCAAATGATGTCGCGAAAGAAGAAGAACGAAAACAGTTGGAAGCCGAATTAAATAATACCGATGTTAATTCAGCCGAAATTTTGGACTTTCCGGCGCGAACTTCGTTAGGCGAAATCGAAATGGCAACATTGCCCGGTGTGAAAGAATCATTGATTACGGGTCCCGCCTCCATGGCACCGTCCGTTTCAACAAAAGATTTACCCAGTGAGCAGTTGTTGGGTCGTATTACTTCCGAAGTTTTCCAAGAAATGGCTGATTTGGAACGGGGTAACGTGTTCTTAAAATTGCAAATGCAAAAAGAACAGTTGAAAAATGATTTGGAAAAATTAAAAGCAACGTATCGCCAAAGCCGTTTGGAAGAAATTGCAAAACGGGAAGATGTTGTTCGTTCGCGTATTGCCTGGTGGCAGGAACAAGAAGCCGCACGGTTGGAAATGGAAAAGAAAAAAGCCGAAACGGAAGCCATTGAACAACAAATTGCCGAAGCCGAAGAATTACGGAATAAGTTAAGAGAAGAAGCTATTGCCGAAAAAGAAGCTGCCAAGAAAAGAGCCATTGAAAAAGCAGCGGTGGAAGCGGCAAATGCTGCGAATAATTCGGAGCAACAGCCCGTTGTCGAACAACCGCAGTCGCAACCGACTGCAACAACCGATGAAACACTTGAAGATAAAATCCCCACGTTGAATGAGATTTATGTCTTATTAAGTGTTCGCGGAATGAAAACAAATTTGTCGGCAAGTTTAAAAAATCAGAAAGACGGCACCGTATTGGTGGTAAAAAAAGGCGATGTGTTGCCTTCCGGACATCATATTCTTGATATTACACGAGAATCACTGATTGCAACGATTGAAGATCGCAAAGATATTCTCTTGTTTTCTGTGAAAGCGCCGACGGAAGAACCGACGCCGCAACCGGAAGAAACGGAACAGTAACGGGTGTGAAAAGGGGATTGATTGATGAAACCGTCTTTTTTCGGAGAAAGACCAAATAAAATTTCTTCATCGAATGAAAATCATCAAGAGAATATGTCCAGTGAATTTCTTGATGTTTCGCATATCGAAATTCCGGAAACAGGCGGTTTTGCCGAAGAAGAATTACCGGTTATTTCGGAGGTTTCCCCTTTTCCGTCGTTTATCAATGAAGCAGGAAATAAAAATAATACCGTTGAAAGAAAAAATCAGACGGGCGGAACGATTGTTTCGGGAAAAGGTGCCTCTTCACAATCAACAAGCAACTATAATGTCGCTCGATCGGCGCCGTATCGGAGCAGTGCTGTCGCTGCGCCGACATATCGCAAAAAAACGGCTGATAATTCGAATGTGACGGGTATGAGTCAAGCGGCGCAGGCAAGCAGTAACCTGTTTACACCGCCCAAAGCCCGTAATTTTGTAAAAATGACCGAGCCGTTATCCGAATCGCTTAAAAAGGAAGCGGATAATCGTGAAAATTTGCATAAAGTTGTGCAGGAAGCTTTTTTAAAAAGCGGTAAAACAGACAATGAAACAACACAGACGTCGCAATCGGCAACCATTAACAAAGATTTTAATTCTCCCTCATTTTTAAAAGATTTGTTTGATAACGGCAATGTCTGTATTACGGCTTCGGGCGGATCGTTACCCATTAAAGATGAAACGCGCATGTTATTGGCGCTGTTTTCAAACGGTCGGTTTTTTGTTTGCGAAACATATAAGTATGACGGAAAAGTTTTAGGGTTTGAATATTTAGCGAAAAAGCGCCATTTGCAAATCGGAAAGCCGGAATATGTGCCGATGCCGATTTTGCAAAGCATTTATGAATATGCCACGCGAAACGGCTTAACGGAAGTTTCCGATAACGATAAAAATGAAGAGCAAGAGCAGGCGCAAGCTCGTATGCAGCGTGACTTTGTTACTATAGTATCGCGCGCTGCCGCCATGCATGTGTCGGATATTCACATTGTGGTTGCCGATCATACAACGGTTATGTTTCGGGCAAACGGCTTAATGCAAACGGAAATGGAATATAACAAAGATTGGGGTGAAAGTTTTGTGCGGGCGGCTTTTGCTTCATCGGATATTTCCGATTCAAACTATGCGCAAAATGAATATCAGGCGGCACAAAAACTCGGGCGAACGCCGCTCAGAGGATCGCACGGAAAGTTGGTGTTGCCGCGCAATATTTTAGGTATTCGTTTGCAATTTAACCCGATTGCTTTCGGTACACGCTATGTGGTTATGCGGTTATTATATGCCGAAGAATCATCAAACGCCTCAACCGGTTTGGAAGCGCTTGGTTTTACACAGCGTGAGCTTGACTTTTTCTATCAGTTGCGCGGAGCGCCGACGGGCATTACCATTATTTCGGGTCCGACGGGTTCCGGTAAATCAACAACCTTGCAACGAAATATGATTCAAATGTTGCAGGAACGCAATTATGAGATTAACTTAATTACGGTGGAAGATCCGCCCGAATATCCGATTCCGGGTGCCAGACAAATGCCGGTGACAAATGCTTCCATTGAAGAAGCCAAAGAGCGTGAGTTCACGAAAGCCTTGTCGGCAGCGCTTCGTTCCGACCCCGATAGCTTGATGATCGGAGAGGTGCGTACGTTATCGGCTGCCGATTTGGCTTTCCGCGGCGCTTTATCCGGGCATAACGTGTGGACAACGCTTCACGCCAACAGTGCGCCTGCTATTTTAATGCGTTTAAAAGACTTGGGCGTGGAAGATTTTAAATTGCGTGATCCCGATATTGTGAAAGGTTTGTTGGCGCAACGTTTGTTTCGCAGGCTTTGTCCCAAATGTCGGATTCCGGCAACTCAAAAATTAAATGCGCCTTCGGTTCAACGGTTACGTGAAGCTTTCGGCGATATTGGCGTAGAAAGTTCGTATTTGCGGGGCAAAGGGTGCAAGTTTTGTGATTTTCGCGGTGTGAAAGGACGTATGTCCGTGGCGGAAATTATTTTACCGGATGCCACTTTCTTGGATTTGGTTATGAAAGGCGAAACGAAAAAAGCCGTTAATTATTGGATTAATGATTTAAACGGTATGACATTGCGGGAAGTTGCCATTTCACATATGTTTAAAGGGCTTATTGACGTTGAAGAAGTTGAACGTTGGACGGGCTTCTTAAACCAGATTGTCAATGCTTAATTTAAGGAGAGATAAATGGTTGAAAACAAGAAAAAGAAAGAAGTAAAAGTTTCGACGACAGTCAGTGCGAGTGATGTCTTTTTTTCCAAAATGATGGTTCGGTTATATACATCGGACAGATTGGCTTTTTATTATAAATTAAGAGCCTTGTTACACAACCGATTTTCGTTAATGGACGCTTTGGAACGAATGTATCAGATTTATTCAAAAGAAGGCAAAAAGCCGACCGAATCCATGGCGGTTGCCATTACAACGTGGATGCGTCAAATTCGAAACGGTGATACTTTTTCGATTGCTTTACGCGGATGGGCGCCGTCAACGGAAGTGTTGATGTTGTCCGTGGGTGATGTTTCGAATTTGGAAGATGCTTTGGCAAACACCATTAAGGTTGTGGAAGGAATGAATCGAATGAAAGAGCCTGTATTTTCGGCTGTTTCCTATCCGTTGTTCCTGATGGTTATGGTTATTTTGCTTATTTACGGCGTGGGCGCGTATATGGTGCCGCCAATGGTTGATGCCGTTCCGAATTTGATATGGACGGGTATGGCAAAATCGTTGGTTGATTTATCTTATTTTGTGCGGGATCATCCGCTGCCGCTGTTTTTAACATTGCCGATTTTAATTGTTCTTGTTGTTCTGACTTTCCCGCGTTGGAAAAGAGAATCGCGTGCTTTTGCCGATAAAATGCCGCCATGGTCAATTTATCGTATTTTTATCGGTGTCGGTTGGTTGTTATCGTTATCGGCGCTTGTGCGTGCGGGTACGCCTGTTTCAAAAGCCATGCGTTCATTAAGAGGAGATGCTTCCCCTTATTTGTTATATCGTATTGACAGAGCGTTAAGCTATGTGAACAACGGTGATAATTTGGGTGATGCGCTCTATAAAACGAAGTTGAATTTCCCTGATGAAGAAGTTGTCGGCGATTTACGCATTTACGCCGAATTGGATAACTTCCCCGAAGCATTAACGCGTTTATCCGATGATTGGTTGGAAAGTTCCATTAAAGATATTGAGAAAAAAGCAGGTGTTTTAAACGGTGTTGCCATTTTGCTTATCGCAGGTATTGTTGCGTGGGCGGTTATGGGTACATTCGATATGCAAGAGCAAATGGTTAACGGTATGGGCTTAGGCGGCGGTCGTTAATTTCACTCTTGTTATAGACAAATTATTTTTTCGTTTCTCAAAATCTCTCTTGACAAACGGGAAAAACAGGCTTATTCTGCCTGCCTGTAATTAAAGGAGTGCGCAATGCTTTCATTTTTACGGCAGTTTGATTTTCAAGCTTTTTTAAGTGCCTTTTTGGTTTTGTTTGCCGCTATTGATGCGGTCGGATCTATTCCTGTGATTTTAAAAGCAAAGTCTATGGGGCGTATTGTGAATCCGAAGACCGGCGCTATTTATTCTACTTTAATGATGTTTGGCTTTTTCTATATCGGAGAAGCTTTTTTATCGTTATTCGGATTGGATATTTCCACGTTTGCCATTGGCGGGTCGATTATTATTTTCCTGTTCGGTTTGGAAATGATTTTAAACGTGGAAATTTTTAAATCGTCCGATGCCGAAAGCGGACGTGATGTGACTTTAATTCCGATTACTTTTCCGTTGCTGACCGGTGCGGGTGTTTTGACAACCTTATTGACCATTCGGGCGCAATTCGGGGATTTAAACGTTTTATTGGCTGCCGTTTGTAACGTGTTCATTATTTGGTTTGTTATGCGTTTTGTTGAAAAAATCGAACAAATTTTGGGACGCAGTATTATTTATATGTTGCAAAAATTATTCGGTATTATTTTGTTGGCGATTGCGTTTAAAGTTTTTATTACAAACGTGACGTTGGTTGTTGAAAAAGCCGGTATGTGATTTTTCGTTTTATTAAAAAAAGCATGCGGGTATTCGGCTGCTTTTTTTCTGTTTTTTAATGAAAATAATATTAAAGAGCCGTACAATCGTTTCCTTCAAATCGCCATGAAGTAATAACTCCGTCTTCCACTTTGAAAAGTGTTGTGCAGGTTTGCGTAATCAGTCCTTTCGGAGATTGATAAAAGGCGTGTTCTTCCGCAATGCGCGGCATTCTGTCGATTGAAACGCCGCTTGAAGTTTCTTTGACGGTTGATTTTACATATAACACATAATTGGTGTTTGCTTTCCAGTAGTCATGTTGCGGTTCTCCCCAAACGGCAAATAAAGCGCTTTTTTCTTGCCCGAGCCAGCCGTTTAATAAAGCGCGATAGCCATCTTCCGTCGGTTGCGGCGTCGGACTTGATTGACAAGCCGATAACAAGACAAACGCAAGCATTAAAAACTTTTTCATCAGATTTTCCTTTTGTTAAGTCGGTTTGAAGAATAGCATAAGTTGTCAGATTCGTCAATCATTTTGTTTTCCGATACGTTATTTGTTGCTTTTTTCAAAAAAAACGTTTATTTTATTTATGGAAAAGGAGAATACAAATGCGCTATTTATTAACAATACTTTTTTCTTTTATGATGTTGACGGGCTGTCATGCCGATTCATTGAACGGAAAGACATTTCGTCTGACAAATACTTCAATGCCGATTACGTTAGCGTTTGACGGTGAAGGAAATCGGTATCACGGACAGGCGTTGAATAATTATTTCGGAACATATGATATTAACGATCATCAAATTAAGTTTAATTTGGGCGGATCTACCATGATGGCAGGCTCTCCCGATGAGATGCAGGCTGAAAGAGATTATTATACAAAATTGGATCAAGTCGTGTCATACAAGATTCAACAAAATCAGCTGATTTTAATTACCGCCGACGGACAAAGTTTAATTTTTGAAAAGCAATAACGTTATTCGATGTTCCAAAAGCGTCTGTTCGAAAAAGACAGGCGCTTTTTTTGAAAAAATTTTTTAATACCTCTTGAAATTAAGAGCATTGCAACACACTTATATATGTAAAGGAGAAAAAAATATGCAGGAAAATTTAACGGAAAAATCACAAGGATTTATACAAAATGCCCAAGCTTTGGCTGTCAGAGAGGGGCATCAGTTTTTAATGCCGGTGCATTTACTTAAAGTGATGTTGGATGATAAAGACGGGCAAGCCTCAACCTTGCTGACACAGGCAGGTGTTGATGTGAATGCCCTGCGTGAACGCGTGAATGAAGAAGTAAAAACATTGCCGCGCGTTTCGGGAAGCGGTGTGCAGATTGCGGCATCACAGGATTTTTTAAAAGTGCTTGATAAAGCCGAGCAAATGGCACAAAAAGCCCAAGATTCGTATGTGACGACAGAGCGTTTGTTACAGGCGTTGTTGATAAACAAATCATATGATGTTGATGTGAAAAAATTAAATGCCGTTATTAATGAAATGCGGCAAGGGCGAACGGCACAATCGCCGACAGCGGAAGATAATTTTGAGGCGCTTAAAAAATATGCGTTGGATTATACAAAACGCGCGGCGGAGGGTAAGTTGGATCCTGTCATCGGGCGTGATGAAGAAATTCGGCGGACAATTCAAGTTTTGTCACGGCGCACGAAAAACAATCCCATTCTGATCGGGGAACCGGGTGTGGGTAAAACGGCAATCGTGGAGGGATTGGCGTTGCGTATTGTCAATAAAGACGTACCGGAAGCTTTAATACATAAAAAACTGATGGCGTTGGATATGGGAGCGCTTATTGCAGGTGCTAAATATCGAGGCGAGTTTGAAGAACGCTTAAAAGCCGTTTTGGAAGAAGTTGCGGCATCAAACGGCGGCGTTATTCTTTTTATTGATGAAATGCACACCGTTGTCGGTGCCGGTGCGACAAGCGGTTCAATGGATGCTTCCAATTTGTTAAAGCCGGCATTGGCGCGAGGCGAATTGCATTGTGTGGGGGCGACCACCTTAAAGGAATATCAAAAATATATTGAAAAAGACGCGGCGTTTGCCCGTCGATTTCAACCGGTTTATGTCGGAGAACCGCAGGTTGAAGAAACAATTTCCATTTTACGCGGATTAAAGGAAAAATATGAATTGCATCATGGCGTCAGAATTGCCGATGCCGCGCTGGTTTCGGCGGCAGTTCTGTCAAATCGCTACATTACCGATCGGTTTTTGCCCGATAAAGCCATTGATTTAATTGATGAGGCGGCAAGCAAACTGCGACTTTCCATTGATTCAAAGCCCGAGCATTTAGATGAAATCGATCGCCACTTGTTGCAGCTTAAAATTGAACGGGAAGCTTTAAGGAAAGAAACCGATTCGGCTTCACGGGAGCGGTTGCAAAAAATTGAAGAGCAAATTCAGGCATTGGAAAAAGAATCAAAAGACGAAACAAGTGCTTGGAATCTGCGTAAAAACAGTTTGCAGGAAGCTAATCGTATTCGCGAAAGTTTGGATAAAGCCAAAACACAGGTTGAGAAGGCTTTGCGTGACGGTGCGTATGAAAGAGCGGGCGAGTTGCAGTATAAAGAAATACCGGAAATGGAAAAACGCTTGGCGGCGTTAGATGCGCAAAATCAGCTTTTGCCTTCTGTTGAAACCGTTACGGCGGATATTGTGGCGTCCGTTGTTTCAAAGTGGACGGGAATCCCCGTTCAAAAACTGATGGGCAGTGAGCGAGAAAAACTCTTGCATTTGGAAGAAGAAATTACAAAACGTGTTGTCGGGCAAGATGCTGCCGTCAAAGCGGTTGCCGATGCCGTGCGCCGTTCTCGGGCAGGATTGAATGATCCGAATCGTCCCATCGGTTCTTTTTTGTTTTTGGGTCCGACGGGTGTCGGTAAAACGGAATTGGCAAAAGCGTTGGCAACGTTTTTGTTCGATGAAGAATCGGCGTATTTGCGTATTGATATGTCGGAATATATGGAAAAGCATGCCGTTGCCCGATTAATCGGGGCGCCTCCGGGCTATGTGGGCTATGATGAGGGCGGTGTTTTGACAGAAGCCGTGCGTCGTCGTCCATATCAGGTTATTTTATTCGATGAAGTGGAAAAGGCGCATCCCGATGTTTTTAATGTTTTGTTGCAGGTACTTGATGACGGGCGCTTAACCGACGGACAAGGACGAACGGTTGACTTTAAAAACACGTTTTTGATTATGACGTCTAACTTAATATCGGGCGGAAAGGAAAAAGACATATTGCCGAAACTCAGAAGTTTCTTTAAACCCGAATTTATTAATCGACTGGATGAAATTATTGTTTTCAATGCGCTTCAAAAAGAAGATATACGAAAAATTGTCGAAATTCAGTTGCATCGACTTCAGGAGCGGTTGAAAGATCATAAAATCGATCTTAAATTAGATAATGCGGCAAAAGATTGGCTTGCCGAAAACGGCTATGATGCCGAATTTGGTGCCCGGCCGTTGAAACGGTTAATTCAACAAGAAGTTGAAAATCCGCTTGCAATGGCACTTTTGAATGGCCGCGTGAAAGACTGTTCCGTTGCAAAAGTATTTATCAAAGACGATAAATTGGAAATTGCAGACGAAACGGATAAATAAAAAGGCACTCCCGTCCTTTTTTCGGCAGATAATTCATTTGAATTGTCTGCCGTTTTTTGTTGACGAAACATAAAAAAAATGATATAAAAAATAAAGTCAGAATATAAGGAGTTTCAAATGAGTTTCATTCGAAAGTTTTTTTCAAAAGATTTAAATAAAGCCTTTGTACGGGCTTTTGAAAAAGGCATGTATCGAAAGGCGTTGCATTATGCTCGAAAAGGCGCTGATCCCAATGCCAAAAATTTTGAAGGAAATACTTTTTTGCATTACTATGTTTCGGCATATGCTTATATGTCGCCCGAAGAATTAAAAGCATATCAATTACCGGAAGATCCCGATGAAAATGTGTTGGCTCAACTGAAAGAATTGGGCGCGCGGATGGATTGCTTAAATCGTTATAAACAAACGCCGTTGGAAATTGCCTTGAAATATGATAATCCCGCTTTGGTTTCGGCTTTAATTCGTGCGGGTGCCGATAAAGAACATCGCAATAAGTTCGGTTTAACGCCGTTGCAAGATGCCATTTATCACGGGTTTGCGCGAAACGTGAGAATTTTAATTCGTACGGGCGCCGATATTGAGGCAGAATTAACAAATGCCGTTTCTTTAACCGATTTAATGGAAAAAGGTAAAGTTGCTTTTCAAAGTGCGAAAGATACGAATTTCGAACGAATTGAAATGATATTGCACGAATTGAAAAAGAAAGGGTTTAATGTGGATAAAACACCGAAACCGAAAGAAGTAACGGAATTGGCTATTGTTGAAACGGTTCCCGATATTCAAATAACAAAAAAACTTCAAAATCAACGGATACATTCTTAAAAAATAAGTAATAAAAATGAATGATTGTTTTAACAGTAACAGATTATTGAGTGTTTCGATAGGCGCTGATGATGTTGTCGGTGTTCAAAAAGCCTTGAATATGGGGGCTCATTTAACGGGCGCAACTTTATTGGATGATAATTTATATGATGTAGAGTGTGCCGTTTTAAATTTACCGCTTAATCAGGCGTATGAAAAAAAAGCCTCTGATGAAATTATCACGCTTTTAAAAAAAGCAGGTGCCACTTATGATATTCCCAATATTTACAGATGTTCGGCGCTTTATTTCGCTGCGGCTTCCGATTCTTGCGCGTTGGCACAAAAACTTATTCAGGAGGGCAGTCAAATTGATGCCCGAAACTTGTTCGGTGAAACGCCGTTACATATTGCCGTTTTGGCAGGGCATAAAAAAATGGTGAAACTGCTTTGTGAAAACGGTGCGAATATTTTCTTATCCGATAAAAACGGACGAACACCGCTTCAATTAGTTGCTTTGATGGGGAGAATTAACCGCGGCACGACAAAACAAATTACGCAAAAACAAATTGATGAAATGCAGCGAATTTTAGTTTGTTCCGAACAAATGCAGCAAATTGAACCCGTTAAAATTGCTTCTCAAAAACCGAAAGTTTGGCGCGGATTTCAAAAAGAAAGAAGTTAAGCGAAGAATTTGAAACAAATATTGCCGAAATGCGGTATCGGAAAGATAAAGCACGAGATGAAATTTATTTCGCGAAAAAATGCTTGCATAAAATAATATGCGTGCGGGTGAGTTTATCACGCGAGAATGCTTAAAATAAACGCTTATTCATATTGTACGGAAACAAAATAAAGTCCTGCCGCGGGCGCTGTTTGTCCGCCGCAAGTCCTGTCTTTTTTCTCAAAGGCGTTTTGAAAATCGGATATGCTCCAACTGCCGTTGCCGACATTGATGAGCGTTCCGATTATGTTGCGTACCTGATGATGTAAAAACGATTTGGCTTTTATTGTCATGATAATTTCATCACCGTTGCGTTTCAGCTCAATAAAATCAAGTGTTTTAACGGGGGATTTTGCCTGACATTCCGCAGCGCGAAACGTTGAAAAATCGTGTTTGCCGATTAACAGCCTTGCCGCTTTGTTCATTTGCGCCACATCAAGTTCTTTGGCATACCACCACACGCGATTTTTATTCAATGCCGGCGGAAAACGGGTGTTTAAAATGCGATAAACATAAGTGCGTTGTTTGGCACTGAAACGCGCATGAAACGAATCGGCAACCGATGATATTTCTCGCACACTGATCGGATAAGGACGCACCAAAGCATTTAGCGATTCGCGCAGTTTGAATAAATCAACGGATCGGGTGCAGTCAAAATGCGCCGTTTGTCCGAGCGCATGCACGCCGGCATCGGTTCGTCCGCTTCCGAACAGCTCAATTTCTTGACGCAGTGCGATTTTTAAGGCTTTTTCCAAAACACTTTGAACGGAAACGCCCGATTTTTGTCGTTGCCAGCCGACAAACGGTGTACCGTCATATTCAATAATCAGTTTGTAGCGCAAAACTTCTCTCCGATTTTTAAAAAGGCACTTTGCATAAAATCAGCCGTTGAAAGGGCTTTTTTGCCGGCACGTTGCAAAAAATCAATTTGCAAAACAGTGCCGTTACCGCAGGCGATATGCAGGTTTGAATCCAAAATCGTACCGACGGCTTGATCGGTTGTTAATTGTGTCGCATGCGCTTTTAATATTTTAACGCGTTCGCCGTGATAAAAGGAAAAAGTAGCAGGATACGAATAAAACGCCATTATTTTGCGCGCCAATCGATCGGCAGTCCAATTCCAATCGAGCAATGATTCGTCTTTTTGAATTTTTTCGGCATATGTAACGCCTTCTGTCGGTTGCGGCTGCGGTTGCGGGTTTTCTTCCAACGCTTTTAAAATAAGTTCGGCACCCGTGGCGCTTAATGCGTCATGCAGCGATTCGCCTGTTGTTTCGGGAGTAATCGGACAACTTTTTTTCAGCAACATATCGCCCGTATCCAAGCCGATATTCATTTGCATAATCGTCACGCCCGATTCCGAATCGCCTGCCTCAACGGCACGTTGAATAGGCGCGGCACCGCGCCACCGCGGTAATAACGAAGCGTGAATGTTTATGCAACCCTTTCGGGGCGCATTGAGAACAGCGGCAGGCAAAATCAGCCCGTAGGCGCACACAACGGCAACATCGGCGTTTAAAGCGGCAAACTTTTTTTGTTCTTCTTCATTTTTAAGCGATTTCGGCGTGAAGACGGAAATGCCCAAGCTTTCGGCTTTTTGATGAACGGGGGAAGGCGTTAAATGATAGCCCTTGCCGGCAGGACGCGGCGGTTGCGTATAAACGGCAATAACCGTATGTTTTGTTGTCAGCGCTTCTAAAACGGGAACCGCAAAATCAGGTGTTCCCATAAAAATAACTTTCATTTATGCTCCTCACTCTTCCTGTTCGCGACGGCGTCGTTTTTCCAAATGTTTGACCAATCGCGTGCGTTTGAGCGGCGAGAGATAATCAATAAACAAGCGTCCGTCCAAATGATCGGTTTCGTGTTGAATGCAAACGGAAAGAAGACCCGTTGCCGTCAAAGTTTTTTCCTGCCCGTTTTCATCCAGATATTGAACGCTGACTTCCGCGTGACGTTCCACATCGGCATATTCCTGCGGAACGGATAAACATCCCTCGTTGTGAAAAATCATTTCCGCCGATTTTTGAATAATTTTCGGATTGACCATTTGAATGGGGCAGGGTTCTTCATCTTTGCCCGCGCAATCCATCACAATCAGGCGTTTTAAAAGTCCGACCTGATTGCCTGCCAATCCGACACCGTTCGAAGCATACATGGTTTCGAGCATATCGGACAAGATTTGCCGAATTTCGGGTGTGACAGCTTCAACCGGTTGGGCTTTTTCATGTAAAATCGGTGCCGGAATTTCAAAAACTTTTAATTTTGTCATTTTTTCGTTTCCTTTCTTGTTTTTTTATTATATACTCTTTTTATCAATTTGCAAAGGAGTTTTTTTATGTTACGTCTTTTTGTCGGTTTGGATTTACCCGAAGAAATCAAAGAGGAGCTTTACGCGTTAAGAGGCGGTTTGTTCGGCGCGCGGTGGCATACAAAGGATCATTTGAACTTAAACTTGCGGTTTATCGGTAATGTGGAAGAACCTGTTGCCGCCGATATTTTAAAAGAATTGCGCTATATTCGGTTTCCGGCGTTTCATATGGCTTTTAAAGAAGTCGGTTATTTTGCCGTCGGGAATCAACCGCATCATATTTGGACGGGTGTTGATGCGCCGAAACTGATTGGCGAATTACAGGAAAAAATTGATAAAGCCGTTATTCGCGCCGGCGGCGGTAATGCCGATAAGTTTAAGTTTGTGCCGCATGTATCGTTGGCAAAATTGCAAGGTACGTCCATGGATGAGGTGTTTGAATATATCAGTCGCAACAATTTATTTCACGGAAAATCGTTTTTGGTCGATTCGTTTTGCCTGTTTCAAAGTCATGCGCGGGAAAACGGTGAGGGCAAATATTACACAACGGAAGAAACCTATCCGTTAAGTTTAATTTAATTTTTATGCTTTTAATTTTATGCCCGAATTTTGCGTTCGCGCGGGACGGGTGTTTTTTGATTGAGTTTGCCGAATAATTTTGTTTTATAGCGGGAAATCACGATTAAATAACCCGTGACGGCAACAATGGCGCCGGCCGTCCATGCAATCGGTCCCGAATAGCAAATACCGATATAGCCGAAAGCACTGACCAAATAGAAAGCGGCGGTTGTTCGGGAACAAAGCTCCAAAACGGCGGCAAAAAGCGGAATGAGCGAATAACCCATTCCCTGTAAGGCTTGTCGAAAAACAAAAATCAGCCCCAAACAGGTATAAAACATCATGGTAATGCGAATGTATGTAATGGATTTTTCCAAAACTTCCGGCGGCGGATTGTTTAAAAACAAACCGGCTAAAACATCACTCCATTCATAGGCAATGAGCGCCATAATAACACTCATACCCGTAACGGTCATAAAGCTTTGCAAAACACCCTGTCGAATGCGTCGAATAAGACAAGCGCCGAAGTTTTGCGCCACATAAGTCGTAATAGCGGGTGCAAAAGCGAACAGCGGCATGGTCATAACCTGCTCAATGCGAGCAGCTGCCGTAAAAGCGGCAATGGTATCCGAGCCGAATTGGTTGCATATGCTTTGCACAATCGTCATACTTAATCCGAGAATGGAAAAGTTCAGTGTCATCGGTACGGCAATTTTTAAATGTTCAATCAAAAAGCCCATCGGTACTTTCCAATCTTCTTTTTTCAAGCGAAATACGGGAAATTTCCAAATTAACCAACCCAAGCAGAGCAAAACGGAAATACATTGCGTTAAGGTGGTACCGAAAGCAACGCCCAACACGTCAAAATGATAATACACAATAAAAATAATGTTAATAACCGCATTTAATACAGAAGAAAAAATTAAAAAATACAGCGGTGTTTTACTATCTCCCAAGGCGCGCATAATACCGGCGAAGTAGTTATAAAACATGGTGGCAAACGAAGAATAAGTCATAACGGTTAAAAAGCGTTTGGCATCGTCATAAATATCGGCAGGCACACTCATTTTTTGTAAAATCAAATCTTCAAACAAAAGCACCGTACCGACAAAAATCGCACAGCAGATTACGGAAAGCATCAAGCCGCCGCTGAATGATTTTCTGACACCGCGCATATCGTTGGCGCCGTATCGTTGCGCCGTGATAATACATAAGCCGTTGGTAAAGCCGACCGCCGCCATGATAATCATCATAAAAACGGGAGCCATTGCGCCGATGACCGCCAAAGCGTGCAATCCCAGAAAATGTCCCAGAATATAGACATCTGACAAAATATACGCCTGTTGAAACAGGTTGCCGAGAAAAACGGGAATTGCAAACAAGATAATCAAAGTAATCGGATTACCTTGTGTCATGGGTTTCATCATTTTGTATAAACCTTTTTACATTTGGGTGCAGTGTAAGATTTTTTTTAATATAATGCAAGAATAATATATCTGTTTTCGAAAAAAATATTTTTCAAGGCGATATACAATTCAAATTATTCAAAGAAAGTCGGTTAACTGTCGAACAAGCCCCATTCGTCGTCCGAATCGTCAAAAGAAAACCAAGAAGATTCTTCTTTTACGGGAGCTTGTTGTATAACGCGCGGTGCTGTCGGTTGTTGCGGGGCAGGGGTGTAGTAGGCGGGAGCGGTGCCTGCCGAAAACAAACCGCTTTCAAAGGCATCGCTCGGTAAAGATGTTCCGACACTCTGCGTTCCTGCGGAAATTGTTGTTAAAGTGCTTCTTTGTTGTCCTGTCGGAAGAACGGACGGCATATAATCGGATGAAACACCGTTTCCGAAAGCATCGGCAGGCAAAGAATAAGACGGCGTATCGGGTAATTGTTTCGAGGCAATTAATTGATCGATTTCTTCGCCGTCAGAATTGGATGAAATGACGCAGCCTTGTCCTTCGGCAGACCAATTAACAACCCGTTCGTTTCTTAATTGAATCTTGACGGTACAGGCGCGTAAATAACGATAAGCCCAATCTTTTTCAATTTCTTGCGAAATCCAAATTAAAATGCGTTCATTGTCGGACAGACGAATGCCCTTTGAGGGCGCGCCGAAGTTTTCATAAACATCGGCAACGGGCTGTCCGTAATAAACTTGCGAGCGGGGTTCGGACGAGTGAACATATTCGCTTTCGGAACAACCGCAAAGCAATAAGGAAGATAAAAGAACAACATTTATTTTTTTCATGTGATAACTCCTTTTTCTTTAACCTATCACAGAGTGAAGAAAATGTCAAACGTCTTTTTTTAATCGGCTTGACAAATAAAATCAATCGGGGTATAAAGTTCTTTCAACCGAGGAAACCGAAAATGGAAACAAAAATCTTTACGTTTGATATGCCGCTTTCTTTAATTGCCAATGAGCCTGTTACGCCGCGCGATTCGGCGCGATTATTGCATATAAAAGCCGACGGTTCTTTCAGTGATAAACATGTGTCGGATTTAGATGAACTGTTGCGTTCCGACGATGTGTTGATTTTTAATGATACAAAGGTTATTCCGGCGCGTTTATACGGTGTTCGGGGAGAAGCGAAAATTGAAGTAACGCTTTTCAAACAAATTGACTTGTCTTGTTGGGAAACGTTGATTAAAAATGCGCGTCGGCTCAAAATCAACGATGAAATAGTGTTTCAAAATGATTTTCGGGCAGTTGTTACGGCTAAAAAAGAAACGGGTGCCGTGGTGCTTCGATTTAACAAAAGCGGTGCCGATTTAATGGCAGCATTACATCAAACGGGCGTGATGCCGTTGCCGCCGTACATTAAGCGCGCGCGGGGCGGAAAAGAATCGGATAAAGCCGATTATCAAACCATTTATGCACGGGCAGAGGGTGCCGTTGCCGCGCCGACTGCCGGATTGCATTTTACGGATGACTTATTTCGGCGATTGGACAAGAAAGGCATTGAAAGATTATTTGTCACGCTTCATGTCGGCGGCGGAACGTTTTTGCCGGTTAAGGTTCAAGATACCAAAGATCACAAAATGCACTCGGAAATCGGTATTTTAACGCAGGAAACGGCAGATAAAATCAATGCTGCCAAAAAGCAGGGACGCCGAATCGTGACGGTCGGCACAACTTCTTTGCGTCTTTTGGAATCGGCAACCGATGAAAACGGTGTTGTTCACGCTTTTGAAGGTGAAACGGATATTTTTATTACCCCGGGATATCGCTTTAAGGCAACCGATGTAATGTTTACCAATTTTCATTTATCCGGCTCAACGCTGTTTATGTTAGTTTGCGCCTTTGCCGGCATTGACAGAATGAAAGCGGCTTATGCTTATGCCGTTCAACAAAAATATCGCTTTTTCTCCTATGGCGATGCGTGTCTTATTGAACCGAAATAAGAGTTATTTTTATCCTTTATTTTAAGTCTTTCGTAAAAAAAAGAAAATAATTTCCGATTTTTCTGAAAAAATGATTGTGTTTTTTTTATATATTGTTATAATAAGGTTAAATTAAGGAGTTTATCATGAAAAAATTAAGTTTGTTTTTATGTGCTTTAACAGTTTCTTTTCCGGCGTTTGCCGGCTTTGTGGAAGGCGAACAGGCTTTTAACGAACAGCGTTATTCCCAGGCTTTTAATGAGTTTTTGCCCCTGGCGAACGATGGCGATTTTCGGTCACAATATTATGTGGCTTACTTATATATTAACGGCTACGGCGTTACGCAAAATGCCAAAGAGGGGTTAAAATATTTGCAGCAGGCGGTTGATCAAAACTATGATATGGCGCAAGCGTTAATGGCTTATTTGTATTCGGAAGGAAAAATTGTTCCGGAAGATAAAGCCAAAGCGGTTGAGTTATATCAACAAGCGGCGTTGCAAAACAATATATCCGCCAATTTAAACCTGGGTGTTATGTATTATAAAGGCGATTCGGTGCCGCGGAATTATCAAACGGCGTTGGAGTATTTCCAAAAAGTGCCGTTAAAGCAAAATCCGGTCGTGAGTCGTTATTTGGGTGATATTTATTTAAATAACGCTTCGTTGCGTGATTATGATAAGGCTTTGAAATATTATGAATTATCGGCTAAACAAAAAGATTTGAGCGCCTATTTCAGTTTGGGTGAAATGTATCGGAAAGGATTGGGCGTTGAACAAGACATGGCGCAGGCGATTACTTATTATAAATATGCGGCGTCACAGAATTACAGCTCGGCGCAATATATGTTGGGAATTATTTATGCCAACGGGGAAGGCGTTTCAAAAGATGTATATAAAGCTTACGCATGGTTCCATTTGGCAGCCGAACAAAACTTAACCAGTGCGGCTGATGCACAACAAAAATTAATTAAAAATATGTCGTTATCCGATTTGGATATGGCACGTCGGCAAGTGGTTTTAATTCAGCAAAACGAAATGGGTAAAATTGATCCGCCTTTGCCGCCTGATGTAACGCCGGTTGTCGAAAGCAGCAGTGTCGGTCAGTCGGGACAGATTATTCAGCTTTCCGGTAATAGCGGATTAACGGCGGTTCAAGGCGATTTCAGCGGTTCAAAACGGCGTTCTTTACGTAGACGGAGGAGATAATGGCAATGACCTACACTTCATCATCAAAAGGCGGCATCTCGTCAGGTAACGGGAAAAGCTCTTTGTTGGGGCGCTTTTTTAAATTTTTTTTCGGATTCCGATTCGTTACCGTTTTAGGGGTTCTTATCGGGTGTATTGTCTATAACGTTCATTCGGAAACGAATCCGTTAGATGTTATTTTAACAACGCCCGATTTATATATTATCGGCTTTTTAATTGTGTTTGCGCTTAATTTTATTTGTTGGATTTTCTTGGATAAAGCAACATTTTATAACATTCGAAGCAGAATTTTTGACTTGATATTCGATTTCGTTTTTCTGATTCTTTCGGGTTTAAGTACGGTTGGGGCATTATTTTTAATCAATACTTTTATTTTATAAACGCAAAAAACGCCTTTTTAAGAAAATAACAGACCGTTTTGTTCGTATTTCTAAAAAAAACTTATCGAAAAAAGTTTTTAATTTTTTTAATAAAAATCAGTGTCTTATATTGAATTTAAACGCGCGATGAAGTCTCTTTTTAAAAAAAAGATAAACTTTTGCACATTTTTCTCTTGATTTTATAAAAAAAAAGCGCCATACTACTGCTTGTAATTCATTTTATTGAAGGAGTTTCATTATGAAAAAACAAATCGCTACAATCGTGTTGTCTTCAACACTTTTATTATCCGGTTGCGCCAGCTGGTGCGACGAATGTGCCGACGGATCTTGCGAAGTCGTCACATCAAAAGTTGTTTTACCGACTTCAACGTTATTTGCGTTTGATTCGGCAAAATTAACAACGGCTGATGACGCTGCTTTAGCAACTGTCATTGACAGATTAAAAGCAGATCCGGCAGAAAATGTTAAAATCTCCGGTTACACGGACAGCACAGGTCCGGAAAGCTACAATTTGAAGTTATCCGAACGTCGTGCCAACGCCGTTGCCGCTTATTTGGAAGCCAACGGTGTTTCTGCTGATCGCATTACGACACATGGTTATGGTGAAGCTGATCCGGTCGCCTCAAATGCGACTTCTATCGGTCGTCAACAAAACCGTCGTGCGGTTGTTGTAACATACAAATAAGTTTGTTAAAACCAAAAGAAACGCGTCTTGCAAAAGGCGCGTTTTTTTATGTCCCGATGAAATGATAAAAAATATTGACAAATAAAATATTTCATTCTATAATAAAACTTCATTAACGGCTATTTTATATTAAAAACAACAGGAGAAAAACAATGAAAAAATATATTATCGGCGGTGTGGCAGGCTTTTTGGCTATCGTTGGCGGATTGTCCTCCCTCAAAACCATTGATGCGGGTGAACGCGGGGTTCGTATCACGTTGGGAAAAGTGAATGAAGATGAAGTATTAACGGAAGGACTTAATTTCAAATTGCCGATTTTTCAAAAAATTGTGCCGTATTCCATTCGTACGCAAAAGTTGGAACAAAAAACATCGGCATTTACAAAAGATATTCAAAACGTGCAGCTTGATATGATTATGAATTACAGCATTATGCCCGAAGCCGTTACAAAGGTTTATAAGCAATATGGCAGTCGTATTGAAGAATTGGTTATTATTCCCACGCTTTTAGATGAAGTAAAAAATGATTTGGGCAAATGGGAAGCGGCACAGTTGATTGAAAATCGGGAAAAGAGTTCTCGCAGCATTGAAGAAACATTACGGCGGGAATTGGCGAAAAAACATGTGAATGTCATTGATTTCAGATACAGAGATATTGATTTCAGTGATGAATTTGAAAAAGCTATTGAGGAAAAGGTAACCGCCGGACAAAAAGTTTTGACGGAACGAAACCGCAGTGAGCAGGAAAAAGAAAAATCACGTCAAGCCATTATTCGGGCGCAGGCAGATGCCGAAAAAATCACACTGACGGCAGAAGCCAAAGCAAAAGCCATTAAAATTGAAGCCGATGCCGAAGCAGCAGCGCTAAAAGTAAAAGCGGCGGCATTGAATGAGGATATTTTAAAATTGCGTGCCATTGAAAATTGGGACGGTGCTTTGCCGAAAGTCATCAGCGGTGATAAGAACGGTCAAATATTTGATATGAAAGAATTAATTCAAGAACCGAATTCAAAAACAAAAAGAGAAAACGCGGTTAAAATCGATTCGCAATCCGTGCGAGTGAATGTTTCTCGTGAACGGCAACGCGAATCGGCATAAAAGTTGAATTTTTTAAAAAAGAGCGCTCTTTTTCGGGGGCGCTTTTTTTGTATTTTTTCTTTTTGGTGAAAAGTGCCGCTCTGTGAAACGTGGAACAGCGCGGTGTACCGAAAATAATGAAGTGAGAAAGAGTGTTGAAAAATGGGGAAACAAGTAATTTTTATCCGACAACCTCAATAATCAGCTTATCATTAATCGAAAATAACCAATAGCTTCAATATTTCTGCCAATAAAAGGCAATTATATTTTCCAAATTTCTGTATCAATTAAACGTACGTTTTTTGCAACACTTTTTTTTATTTTTTGCAAAAAAAAATTATTTTAAGCTCAAATTATTGATTTAATTGTTGTTTTGTCGTTCTCTTTTTTGTTCTTTTAAGCTCTTGAAAATGTTCTGAATTCGCGTTGCATTAAAGGTACGTTTAATTTATACAATTTATATACGGAATAATGGGAGGAAAGCTCATGAAAACACAAAAAAGAAACAAACAGTTAAAACAAATTGAAACACAATCACAAAGCGGGCGGTCAATGGTGGAAATGCTGGGGGTGCTGGCAATTATTGCCATTCTGTCCATTGGCGGAATTGTCGG
>CANQKV010000009.1 GCA_947624545.1 uncultured Alphaproteobacteria bacterium
GGCAAGGCTTCCGTTACCGTTGTCGGCGGAACAAGTGCGGCAGTGACGCGGGGTTCTTCCGAAGTTGTAGCCGCAGATGCAATTTCCGAAGCGGTTGAAGTGTTCGTTAAAACATTTTGTCGGGGGGTATTTACTTCTTTTAATGTTTCGTTTGCATCTGTCGGCTCATTTTCATCTTGTGTATTGTCGCCTTGCTCAATTTCATCGATAACGGGGGCTTTGGCTTGTTTGACAACGGTTTTGGGCTTTGAAAGCGTGTTAATGCGGGCTTTGGCAATCGTACCGGAGGATTTTTTGGTTTCCGCCAATCGTTTTTCCATAATGGCAAGATATTTTGTCATATTCGGTTTTTTGACTTGATTGTTAAGGCTTGTATATTTCCCTTGACTTTTTAATTTTTGCAATACCGATTTGGGTTTTTTCGTTGCCGTAAAACCGCGATCCAAAAGTCCCATAACCTGTTTATCGCGAATGGCGCCTGTTTTTTGCCCGATAACAACCGAAACCAAACGATTGTTTTTTCGTTTTGCCGTTGAAATAATATTATAGCCGACAGCCGCAACATAGCCGGTTTTTAATCCTTCCGCGCCGGCATATTTTTGCGTGACCCGATTGTGCGTTTTATATTCTTTGCCCCGATACCAAAAGTTTTCCTTTGAAAATAATTTGTAATATTGCGGAAAATGATTGATTAAAGCAATGGTTAACACTGCCATATCTCGGGCGGTCGTGACCTGCTCGGGGTGATGCAAACCCGAAGCGTTTCGAAATTGTGTGTTTTTTAACCCCAGCTGACGGGCAACATCCGTCATCATTTTGGCAAAATCAGCTTCCGAAGGCGCCAAGGCTTCCGCCAACACAACGGCGGCATCATTTGCCGATTTAATAATCAATGCCATAATGGCATCTTTAACGCGAATGGTATCGCCTCGTTTTAAAAACATTTTTGAGCGCGGTTGTTTGGCGGCATGCGCGGAAATCGGCAACATATCGTCCATTTTCAATAATCCGTTATCCAAAGCGTTAAAGGTTAAATATAATGTCATGACTTTTGTTAAAGAGGCGGGATATTGCCGAACGGAAGCATTTTTCGATTCGTAAATTAAACCGCTGGATGTGTCGGCGACCAAAGAAGAGACGGCACTTTCGGCATTTATCGTCCATCCGCATACAAATAAAAACAATAAAATAAATAAACGCATTTTTACCTCGCTTTTTGAAGAGTATACAGATAAAACCTTAACAGATAATAAACAAAGCGTATTTTTTTGTATTGATTTTCGAATATTCATTGATTTTTTTCGAAATCGGCATATTATGAAAGTATGGAATCAAAACAAAAATTACGCGGTGCGGCATTTTTACGCCAAAAACTCAAAAAAATGACACATAAAGCCGGTGTTTATCGTATGCTCGATGAAAACGGTACGGTTTTGTATGTCGGAAAAGCCAAAAATTTGAAAAATCGTCTGACGAACTATACCCAAACGGAACGATTGTCCGATCGCATTGCGCAAATGGTATCGAAAGTTGCCGATTTAATGGTCATTGAAACAGCCGGTGAAACGGAAGCATTCCTGCTTGAAAATGATTTAATCAAAAAGTTTCGTCCGTTTTATAACGTGTTGTTGAAAGATGATAAAAGTTATCCCTATATCGTCTTGACCGATGAAGAAGTGCCTCGCTTATTGAAATATCGCGGTGAAAGACGCTTAAAAGGTAATTATTTCGGTCCTTATCTTTCCGGATTGGCAGTGCAACAGACTCTGAAAGAACTTCAAAAAATTTTCGGATTAAGAACCTGTAATAACACATATTTCAATAATCGTTCCCGTCCGTGCCTGTTATATCAGATTAAGCGATGCAGCGGACCGTGTTGTAATTGTATTGAACGAAAAGATTATTTGAATCGCGTGAAAGAAGCCAAGGCATTTTTAAAAGGAGAAAAAACGCAGATTCAAGCCCGTTTGCAACAACAAATGACTATGCTTTCCGCCGCCGAAAAATATGAAGAAGCCGCCGTTGTCAGAGATAAAATTTTGGCGCTTAATCAGATACAGGATACCGATTCCAATCAAATGCCCAAGCAAACCGATATTGCCGTTTTGGCACATATCGGCGGTAAAATGTGTATTCAAGTGTTTTTTTACCGTGTGGGGCATTCCGAAGGAAATGTTATGCAAATCTTTGAGTCGGCAGAAGATAAAACCGAAACGCTTTCTTCTTATTTAATGCAGTTGTATGACAGAATTCCCGCACCGAAGCAGATTTTCTTAAATATGCCGGCGGAAAACGGTTTGCAGGAAGCACTCACTTTAAAAGCGGGCTATACGGTACGCCTGATTGAACCGCCGTATCGGGGCGGTCGAAAAAAATGGGTTGATTTGGCATATCAAAATGCCTTAAATACTTTGAAACGAGCGGAAAATAATTCGTCTGGCGAAACGGCATGGGAAGAATTGCGTGCCTTGTTGGAAGTTGATGAATTAATTAAAGTGGAAGTGTATGATAACTCGCACTTGCAGGGAACGGCTGCTGTCGGCGCCATGATTGCCGCCGATAAAAACGGTTTTTTGAAAAAAGACTATCGTCGTTTTAACATTGACGGAACGCTTGCCAAGACAAACGATGATTTCGGTATGATGAAAGAAGTGATGATTCGACGTTTAAAACGCGGATTAAACGAAAACAATTTGCCGAGTGCCATGCTGATTGACGGCGGAAAAGGACAGTTGTCGGCGGTATCGGAAATTATGAATGCGTTAAACATTCATAATATTGCCTTGTTGGCGGTTGCCAAAGGTGTTGAAAGAAATGCCGGTAAAGAAACGCTGTTTTTGGGAACACGTCCGAATGAAGAAATTCATTTGGATTTAAAAAGTAACCTCATTCATTTGATTCAGCGTCTGCGTGATGAAGCACATCGGTTTGCCATCGGATCACATCGCATGCGTCGGGCGCGCAATATGTTTCATGAAACTTTGTTGGATATTGAAGGAATCGGCGAAAAACGCAAAAAAATGCTGCTTCATCATTTCGGTTCGCCAAGGGCTATTGCCGGCGCTTCTTTGGAGCAAATTAAGCATGTGGAAGGAATAAATGAAAAAATTGCAAAAAAAGTCTATACATTTTATCATGATTAGCGTATAATAAAAGAAAAATATCATAAGGACGCAAAATGACACAAAAACAAATTAAAAAACAGAATAAAAACAAAGCATTAACAAAGAAAAGAAGAAAGGTTTCTTTAACCGATTCCGCTTTAAAAACGAATCGGGGAAAAGCCCGAAAGCCCATTCAATCTGTCGGTTTGAGCGATTCTGACGAATCAATGACGGCTCAAACGAATACCTTAACGGATATGAAAGAAAAAACAACACTTTCGGAAACCACATCGGCAGTAGCGGCTGCCATAGCGCAGGCACCGAGAAAATTGCATAAAAAGATGAATATTCCCAATATGCTTACGCTGTTTCGCATTTGGGCAATCCCCGCCATTGTGTTTACGTTTTTCTTTGATACGCCTATGGCGGCGTGGATTGGCGTTGCCTTATTTATTTTGGCGGCAATCAGTGATTATATGGACGGTTATTTGGCGCGGCATTTAAATCAACTGTCACGGTTTGGTCGGGTGCTGGATCCGATTGCCGACAAGCTCTTAATCGGTTCTATTTTGCTGATGTTGGCATTTACGGCGCGCTTGGGCGATTACGGCATTATTCCCGCCGTGATTATTTTGTGTCGGGAAATATTGGTATCGGGTTTAAGAGAGTTTTTGGCTGAAATTAAAGTCGGTTGTCCGGTCACGCGGTTGGCGAAATGGAAAACGGCTTGTCAAATGACGGCTTTACCCATGTTAATGGTGTGCGAACCGGCATTCAGCGGCTTTTTATCCGATGTGTTTTATTATGTCGGACATTTGGCGCTGTGGGGCGCTGCATTACTTACGGTTATGACGGGGTATGATTACTGGAAATCGGGCAGAAAATATATGGACGAATAATGCCTTTCTGACTTTCTTTGAAAAAGCGGCTTATCAATGAATTGAAAGTCGCTTTTTTTGTTTCATTTTTTGAATCAAAGCTTGATTTTTGTGTAAAAATCGGGTATACTGTTTTAAAATCAAGTGATTAAAGAGAAAGCTCGGCAAAAAATGTTTGTTAAGAATAAAACTGTTTATCATCTTTCCGTCTACGATAATTTAACCGGTCCGCGTGCGGGTTACGGGTTGAACGGAACGGGTTTTTATACCGCCGATACACAAGAAGGCGCTTTATATTTTTATGAGTTTTGCAGTACCGAGAAAGGATTGCCGAATTTTATTTTTATCAACGGAACGTGGTTTAACAGCAGTTTTTATGAAGATGTGTTTTTAAAATCGCAAGGGATTATCGATGAAGCAACGCCTGTGAATAAAAAAAACGATACGGGTATGTCGTTTATGAAGATTTTAGTGAATGAATTGAAAGAAAAAGGAAACGAAGGCACTGTTTCACGAACGGAATGGGAAAGAATGCTGGCAAATAAAAATCTGTTCAAAAATGAGAGGTGGCGAACGGATCAAGCCTTACGAACGGCGTTTTTGCAAAAGTTTGCCGATGTGCCTTTGAAAGTGAAAACTGCCGAAAAATTTGATATCAGTTTATATAAAGCGGTTGTCACGGGCAATTTTTTGCAAGCCCGTTCATTGGAAAAAAAGCGTTTAACATTGGCAGATAACGGTTATACGGATTTTGATACGCAAACGCTGTGCGGCATTATGAAACTGGATAATCCCTTAAAAAATCCGAATGCGTTTATTGAAGCGGCGCGTCATGAGGGCTTTTTGTTAATGAAAACGTATGATAATTATCATAGGCAAGCCGATAAAATGCTCAATCCCTTAACGAAAAATGAGTTGCGAATTTTTAGAAACGCTTTAAATGAGTTAAATGAAGCCGCAAAACGGTGGCAAAACAGTCGGAATACGGTTCAAAATCACTTAAATTTAATGTCTGATCCCGGGGTGTGGAATATGGATTTTGAAGTCGAACCGTTTCAAACGGAAGATGTGCTGAAACGCAGTGAATTGGAAATGAAAAACACACTGATAAAGGCAGAAAAGGTGTTGAAATATGCCTTGTTGCATTTGCCGATAGAAAACATTTGGAAAGGCAGAAACAATCAATTATACAGTCGGTACAACATTGATGTTTTAAATTTTGACGGTCTGATTTATAAGGCACTTGATTATCAATCGCATTACTATATCGTGCGCAATTTAAAGGCGATTGAATTGAAGGAAGTCAAAAAGATAAATACAAACAATGATTGGCAAAAAATTAAAAAAATATCGGCACAAAATCTTTATGAAAAACGAATTTTAGATGCGTTACACGACAAAAAAGAACGAGCAGGTTAACTCTGACGATTTCAAAACAGTTGCATTAAGTGTTTATTTGTGATATAATGTAACATAAGATGTTATTTGTAACACATTTTTAGAGAAAGGAATATTCAAATTATGTATATTACCGAAAAAAATTCTATCAATGCAGCAAGAAATACGAAAGAAATTTTAGGGGCGCTGAAAAAAGCACATATCGGGTTTTCTGATATTATGGATTATCGTCCGCATACGACTGATTTTTGGATTTCATATCTCGGTTCCCCCAAAAACGCATCCGGCGTTAAGTTGCACATTCCCGTTGAGCATAACGGAGAAAATTACCTTAAATTTATTAGTTCTCTCGGTGAGGCGATGGAAAAAGTTCCCGAGGCCGTTTCAAATCAGGGGGTTGTCGCCTTTAAAATCGCGCAACACGCTAATGAAGGGTCACAGCTGGGTAAAAATACATGCATTTATTTGGGTAAAAGTTTAGCGGATCATCCTGAAATTTTAAGCAAATTTTGCAATGAATTCCATAATGCCATGCAAAAACGAGGTGTTACATTCATGAAAATACCGAAAGGATCACAATATAATTTAAACACGGGAGATGTTCTTGTTGAAGGAACCGACGGAAGAATCTGGTGGTCGTATGATGGAGATTCGAGACCGGGATATGACGGTATTTGGAAAAAATTGGGACGCGGGTACAAGACCGCGGATAAAGGAAGGTCTATTTCCGAAGAAATGAAAGCGTTTTTTAAAAATGTGAAAATTGATTCGCGTCCCGCAAAGAATTTATCGCCTTTGAAAAATAATAATCCGATATTGAAAGAAAATAATAATCTGATATCGAAAAATAAGAATTTTATAAATATGTTATCCGAACTGGACAGACAGGGAAAAATGGAAATGAATCCCCTTATTACTAAGAATCAAAGCTTAAAAGGATATGCTGTTTCAGTTGATTTGCAAGAACATTCCATTGCAGATCAACAACGAATCATACGAGAATTAAAACAAGGCGGAATTGGTGAGAATTCTATTTTCAATAAAAACGGCAAATTGATAATTGAAGGAAAAGCTTTTACAAAAGCAACCAATAATTTTTTCTTAACGGCTATTTCTCCACTGCCACCGATTTATAACAAACCGACCGTGCCATGTAAAGAAGATGTGTTCGGTATTATGTATAAAAATAAAAAAATCGGTTTAACACAGGGCGACAGAAAGTTTGTTTTAGATATGAGAGATCTTTCTCTTGATGATCGAACAAGAGCCATGGGCGACTTGGACTATTATAGAATTAAAAATCATCCTTATCAGGGGAATTCCTCTGTTGTTATTATTGATGACGGAGACAGATTTCAAAAATCTATTTTAAGGTGGACAAAAAGAAATATTGAAGCGGGAAAGCGTTTGCGGGAAAAATTCGGTTCCGTTGAAAGAAAAATGCCTCAGAGTGAGGTTGAAAAATTAAGTTATTTCAAACAAAACAAAAAAATCGGCGTAGTCAAGCTTTATGACAGCAATCAGGTATATAGAGGAAAAGGGTATCATATAGATATGACCGAATGTCAGCCGCAAGAAATTGAAAAAATGAAGAATTTTTTAAATAATCAATGTAAGTGCAATGTGCACTTATCTCAATCGAAGCCCGGGTATTTGACTGTACTAAACGGAAAAGCTTTTGAACAACTCTGTAATTTGTCGTCGATGGAGGAAGTGACTCAATCAAAACAATCGGCAATGAGACTCAATTCTTCGGCAATGAAAGCAGCTGAAAAAGCGCCTGTGAAATGGGAAGCAGGTGAAGAGGAGCTGAAACGGCGGGCGGCGTTGAGCGCAAGTAAAAATTCCGCCGGGGAAGCAGCCGAAAGCACTGCAAAAGTAACAGAAGAAGCAGAAAGCGGTTTGAACAGTGTGTTGCGGCGTGTGAACGCAGGAAATGCAGGTGAAGCGCGTACTGGTTTGAGCGTAGCGAGCAGGTTGGAAAAGACTGCAGAAGCGGTTAAAAACGTCGTAGAGGTGGACAAAGCCGCTGAAGGAATAGGGCTCTGGCGAAGACTAAAATTAAACCCTTTGCGTGGCGGCGGCCCTAAATAAAGCGAGCAGATATTTAAAAATGAAAGAATAAAAGGGTTATATTTAACAAAAGGGGCAATATGCCCCTTCATTTTTGCTATTAAATAAACGTACGTTTTTTGCAACGCGAATTCCGAGCCTTTTCAAGTGCTTAAAAGAACAAAAAAGAGAACGGAAAAACAACAATTAAATCAATAGCTTCTACTTAAAATAATTTTTTTTAGTAAAAAAGTAAAAAAAAGTGTTGCAAAAAACGTACGTTTATTATATACTTTATGACAGAGTTTAACAGTTTTAAAACATAGGGTTTAACAATTTTAAAAAGGAGTTTATTATGTTAATATCTGCCACAAAAGAACAATTTGAATTGGTGAAAAGATTAAGAGATTTAGAGCATGTTAGAATCGGCGGCTTCAACAACAATGACCTTGCGAAGATTCCCAATGAAACCGGTAAAGCAAGAATTATTTATGAGTATGACAACATTGCGGACGGGGTTGACGGGGTAATGGAAGAGGAAGTAAACCTCGTTTCTTGTAAGGACGACAAAGTGACTAAGGCAGCAATTGATATGAGAGGGCGTCCAATTGCCGAACAACAACAGATGCAGGCGTTATTGAAAAAAAATGGTATTGAAGGTGTGTTCGATCCTCATGAAGCCGGTGTTATTCATATTAAAAATGTTGAAAATGCTTCCAAATTGGCAAATATGGAAAAGGTGTGTGCGGGCAATCCCTTCATGCCCGGTACTTATAATTGGGTTGAGGCTGTGGGGTTAACGCCCGTCTTGGGCGACGAAGGAGCCATTCCTTTGGGGGTGGAAGCATTAAATCAAAAAACTTCAGTGCATTCTCGAAGTGAGAGATTAAAACCTTTTTATGATGATAAAAGAATTATACTGAAAGATCTGGGCAGAAGCAACTATAACGGATATCCGTTATTTGAGGGTGTTATCGATGTGAGCGAATATCCGACGGAGATTCAAACGCAGTTGGTGCAGGAGTTGTGTGGTGCTAATCACACTCAGTTTGCTGAGTTTGTGCCGGATGAGCCCGGAAAAATTAAAATGGAGGGAACGTTAGAAGATTTCGGGCTTCCGCGCGATATGCCGCTTGAAGAAGTTGAAAAAATTGGAAAAATCAAAAAACCTTTCGAAGAAGAATTGTTAAGGGCAAGGGATGCATATAAAAATGGTCGTACGGTTCGGATATCAATGGAAGGCTATGCAGCAGCGGATAAGGTTGTTGTCTTTGATAATTCGCTTGAAAAAAATGTGGCAAAAATGATTCATAATGGAAAACTCCGCTTCGGAGAAGCCACCGTTCAAGCAAGGAGCGGCTGGTGGGTGAGGCTTTCCGACGCAGAGAAAGTTAAAGGATATCGTTTTGAATTTCCTAAACCGGGACAACAAAATGAAGAAATAGCGTCATGGTTAAAGTTGGCTCTTGAAAATAGAGGAGCATTAAACAACGGCGATGTTCTTACAACAGTTAATAATAAAGTGGTTGAAGTGGTAGAAAGTAAGAATGCTCATCAAATTTATAAAGAAACATTTAAATCACTTAATACAAAATATGAACCTGCACCACATAATCCAAAATGGGAGCCGCTTGTGCTCGGTGCCGAAAAGTCCGCAGGAACAGCAGTCGAAAGTACCGCAAAAGTAACAGAAGAAGCAGAAAGCGGTTTGAACAGTGTGTTGCGGCGTGTGAACGCAGGAAATGCAGGTGAAGCGCGTACTGGTTTGAGCGTAGCGAGCAGGTTGGAAAAGACTGCAGAAGCGGTTAAAAACGTCGTAGAGGTGGACAAAGCCGCTGAAGGAATAGGGTTCTGGCGAAGACTAAAATTAAACCCTTTGCGTGGCAGCCGTAAATAAAGCGAGCAGATATAAAGGTTAAAGAATAAAAGATTGCATAAAGCATTTATTTATGATATAATCACATAAAAAGAGCGCTTTAAAAGCTGTTTGTTTTTACTTTTGAAACAGGAGGAAAAAATGGTGTCAACTGTTATGGATACATCGGTTATGCGTGTGGAAGAAATGACTGAACTTTTCGAAAGAGGGCAAAATGTGACTGAATGTTTGCCCACAGGTAAAAAACGATTTATCGTGTGTGTTGACGGTTTTGACGGGGCCGTTGATACCGTTCGAAAAGGACAACCCGTTAAAGGATTGGAATTTTTGAATCCCACGGACGGTTCCATGCAGGTGTTAAGACAAAACGGCGGTGTGCTGGTTTGTTATGATTCACCCGAGTTAGAAGGCAAAGTAGCCGATTATCTTGCAAAAAATAAAACAGCATTAAAAAATGCCGAAGGTATTCAAAATTTTGTGAAGTTTTTAGGTGAAAATGCCGGTGTAAATCCCGCAACGGGGTTGCCCGATGTATGGGATTCCGATATAAAATGGGCATCCAATTTGGCAGGTTCTCCCGAACGAATCGGAAACGGCACCGTTTTTTCCGGCGCGAAAGCGCAAGAGGCCGTTCAAGCCATTCCGGTTAAGGCCGGCGTGCGGTTTCAAGGTCCCACCGGAACGCCGCAAATTGCCGGCACGGAAGGGGCCTATATCCTAAGAGATTCAACCGGCAGTATGCACATGATTCAAGCCCGTCAATTCAGGGAGGCCTATTCACCCGTTAAAGCGGTTTCAAAGATGACGTTGAATGAGGTATTACAGCTGCCGGTTTCAAGGCTACCCGGCCTTCTCAGAGAAGGTGTATCATCGGCAATGGGGGCGAGTCGTCAGGCTGTTCATGCGCTGGAGCAAAGAGTCGCAAGCACAAGAGCCGGACAGACGATTGCCAAAGCTGCCCAAACGCCCGTGGTCAAAGGAGCGAGGTCTGTAATGGGTCGTGCAGTGGGCGTTGGCGGAAAGTTTGCGGTTCCGCTTATAATTGCGGATGGGAATATGTGGGCGAAACTCGCAGCCGGTGATGTGTTCGGGGTTGGTAAAGATTTTGTTGAAGGGGCTTGGGATCTTGGTAAGGGCATTGTGTTGCCAGAGAGTGAACAACGAAAAGATTTAGCAAAAATGTGGAGTGAATTTAAGAAAAATCCCGGTGTGGTCGGAGAGTTTCTTTTGGACGGTGCTCAAATGACCGGGCAGTCGCTTCTGATGGCAATCGCGCCTGATATAGGGGATATGAAAAAACGAATGGGTCATATTGAAAAGCCGGTTACGGATAAAAACGGAAAACCGGTTATTAAAAACGGAAAAGTTCAAACGAGGGATGCTTTCTATGTAGCCATGCAAGATAAAAAACATCCGAGTCAATTTTATTTCTTTGAACGAGAGGGAGCGGAAATGGCTCTTGCGGCAGCTTTTAATATAGATGAGAAAGGGCGAATTCTCTCGGAATATAATGAGTATAGTGATGAAAATATACTAAAACGAACAACAACGGAATATGATTCGACAAGTGTGACAAGTTTACAGAAAAGATACGGTATTGATGTGGATGATTTTTCTTATAAAGGCACTTTGCGTCGTATGAATCCATCACTTCGTATGGCCGATTCAATCATCGGAAATTCAGCTTCAACCATCGGCAAGCCAAAAAAAATAGTCATTGAAACCGTTTTGGATGAGAATAGTCCTCAATGGAATGATAAATTGAAGTGTTTTCGAAATGATAAAATGGAGTTTCAAAATAAGGATAGGGAGCTTGTGTGTACGAGAGCCATTTGCAGTAGACAAACGGAATATCCCATTTATTTTAAAGACGGTACAAAAATAGGCAAAGATATTGTTATTGAAAGTACGCCTCAAATAAGAAGGTATTTTTTTACGGAAGAAGAAAAAGCTGAACTGTATAAAATTAAAGAGGGTGGTGATCCGGAGAAAGTAACAGAAGCTTTGGCGAAAATGCTTGCAAAAAAAGATAAAGAGAAGCAAGAGCATCCGGACGATACGCGAATTTGTTGTGATGAGATCGGTGAAAATAAAATCACTTACGGACGAGAATTTTACAAAGGAAATCCCGCTTTAAAAAATGTTAAAACACCCGAAGATGGCGAGTTTTTTAATCGATACGGGTATGTTTTGGCAAGAACGGAAAGTTATGCCGATAAAACATTTGCGCGAGAAGAGAGAAAAAAAGAGCCGTTGAACTTCGCAAATGTTTCCATCGGACAGGGTTCCCAACTGGCGCATGACAATAGCGGACGCGTTATTCGCGGTGTGCTGGATTATCAGCATCATCAGATAAAGCAGGAAGGCGTATCGGCTGATTCTGCCTATGATTATATGGGTGAAAAAGCCGTGTTTGTTCATCGGAAAAATGAAAACGGACAAACGGAAGTGGCGCAAATGATTCGGGTCAATCCCAATACGGGCGTGATAAAAGAGTTTGATGCCAACGGTGTTTTTGTTGATGTTCATGTGCCGCATTCGGAAAAGCATGATACGCTTGCGTTAACAATTCAATCCGCTGTTAAAGTGCCGGGATTTGATGAAAAAGCAGCTCAAGATCGGTTGGCGGCAGCAAGAAAACAGAAAGAAGAGGATTCGAAAAATGAAGAAAAGTCGAATCAAGAGCGGTTGACTGCGGGAAAACAGGAAGAAAATACGAAAAATGACAAAAACCCGAATTTGTTAACCGCTTTAAAGGGGTGTGCCACAGAACATCGGGAGGAAACTTCTTCTCTTGATTTGACAAACGGGCGCAGTATGCCTTAACGGTAAAAGAATCATCAAACAAAAAAAACGTCCGCTTTAAAAACGGACGTTTTTTTTATCTCTTCGAAATTAACCCTGTTTGGCTTTTAATTTCGGTTTCAGCTTGTTAATCACATACACGCGACCTTTGCGGCGAACAACTTTGCAGTTTTTATCCCGTGTTTTAGCTGATTTTAATGAACAACGAACTTTCATAACCTGACCCTTTCCTGCTAAAAAATTAAACTGTTGCGTTAAGATACCAAAAAAAAATTGTTTTGTCAAGCGGTTTTTTATTTTTTTACGGTTTTTCGTCTGATAAAACAACATAAAAAGATGAATCCCGTTAAAGTCAGCCACAAAACATTGCCGTAACGCGCGTAAACGGTTGGCGGTAAGGCACGCGGTAAAGAAGAATCGACAACACCCGCCTGATTTAACGGCAGTGATTTTTCAATAATGCCGTACGGGTTAATAACGGCACTGATTCCCGTGTTGGCGGCGCGTGCAACGGGTAATCCTTCTTCAACGGCACGCAACTGCGCCATTCCCAAGTGTTGATAAGGCCCCGCCGATATGCCGTACCAACCGTCGTTCGTAACATTGATAATCCACTCGGGACGCGGTTTTTTCGGGGCAACGGCATGCGGAAAAATAATTTCGTAACAGATTAAAACAGATGCCGGCGGTGCTTTTGGAATGTGATGCGTGGAAACACCTTTGCCCGCAATAAAGTCACTGTCAATCGGCACGATTTTTTCAAGCGGTAACCACTTGCGAAACGGAACATATTCCCCGAACGGCACCAAATGCGATTTATCGACATATCCGACAATATCGGCAAGATCATTTAACAGAAAAACACTGTTTGCCAGTTGCTTTTTCGATTGATTGACAACGCGCATGGCACCCGTTATTAATGTTCCGCCTTGACGAACGGCGCTCATCAAACGCAAGCGTTCGGTGGTATTCAATTCAATCAGATACGGCAGTGCCGATTCCGGCCAAATAACATGGCTGATTGACGTATTATTTTCATGCGACAGGCGCAGAAGTGTTGAAATATTTTCTTCTCTTTTTTCGGCATTCCATTTAAGTGTTTGCTCAATATCGGGTTGCACCAGACGTAAACGCACGCCGAAAACCGATTCATTTTGTGCCTGATATAAACGAAGCGCTCCGCCTGCCGTAACCAGCAGCATTGCAAGAATTGAAAAATAAAGCGGTTTTTTATTCGGTAACAGGGCAGGTGATGAAAAAGTAACCAAAGTTATAAACGAAAGACCGTAAACGCCGAAAGCCGAAGCGAATTGCAAAACATAAGGGTAATTTGTCCAAACCGATCCGATTAAATTCCAAGGGAAACCGGTTAATAACCAAGATCTGACCCATTCAAAAAACACAAAGAGACAGGCAAAAGCCAACCAGCGGTATACGCCTGCCGATACCGTCAGCGACAGAAGTGCCGGAAGACTCCAAAACAGTCCGAAAAAAATGCCCAGTCCGAGCAGTGTCGGTATAATTAAAAGAGTAAATTGCCCGCCGTCAATCAATAAGGCGTTGGCAATCCATGTCATGGAAGCAATACCCGATCCCATACCGTAACAAAAGAAAAGAATGAATATTTGCTTTTTTGATGTGCTTTCATTCAGCTTTTTAAGCAAAAACGAAAAGGCTAAAATAAAAATCGGGAATATAAAATAAGGGGCATAGGCATAAGCACTCAACAGACCTAAAATAAATGCCGTTAAGTATGCGTGCTTCATTATCAAACGAAAAAAAGTCATTGTTCATCCTTTTGAATCGGGCAGATAATTTTATTTCCCGATTGAATCTTGTTTTGTTGAGCGTAACCGGCATTGACTTCAATCACACCCGAAACAGGCATGGGTGTTGTAATAATTGTTTCATCATGCGGAACGGCATTTTCATGAATATGCACAATTTCAAACTTTTCGTTGAAAAACAGCATATCCAGCGGAATATAAGTGTTTTTCATCCACATACTGCCCTTTTGCGGTGTATCAAACAAAAAAATCATACCGTTATTTGTCGGCAATGACTTGCGAAACATTAATCCCAGTGTGCGTTTTTGAATTGTATCGGCAACTTCTAAATTCAAAAAAAGCGTTTCATCGTTTGTGATGATTCGGCATGTATCTGTGGGGGCTTTTTTCAAAAAGCAATATGCCAAACACAGCAGACAGAGAAGAAAAACACTGCCGATTCGCAAAAATATTTTCATCATTTATGTGCCTTTTGCAAATTGCCGAACTTTCCGAATTCGCCGTTGAAATAAAGCGGAACGGTTGCCGTTTTTCCGTGCCGATGCTTGGCAATAATCAATTCGGCGGTGTTAACCGATTCTTGCAGCTGTTTTTGCCAATCAATAACACGCAGATTGTATTTTTCGGTTGTTTCATTCGCGCGTTGAACCGGTTTGTCATTCTTTAAATAATAGTTTTCGCGAAAAACAAACATAACAACATCGGCATCTTGTTCAATCGAGCCGGATTCACGCAAATCGGACAGCTGCGGACGCTTATTATCCCGTTGTTCGACCAAACGGGAGAGCTGAGATAAAACCAAGACGGGAACGTTCAGTTCTTTTGCCATAATTTTGAGTTGTCTTGTCATTTCCGAAAGTTCCTGCACACGGTTTTCCGCGTGTGAATTGGAAGAAATCAGTTGTAAGTAGTCAATGACAATTAATCCCAACCCTTTTTCTTTATCTCTTTTTAATCGTCGAGCGCGATTTTTAATCGCCGAAACGGTAATGCCCGAAGTTTCATCAATAAAGAGCGGAAGTCGACAAAGTAACGAAGCGCCGGCTGCCAATTCATCGAATTGTTCTTCATTAATTTTACCCGAACGCATTTTATCCCCCGGGATTTGCGCCTTTGCCGATAAAATACGCGACGCTAATTGTTCGGCAGACATTTCCAAAGAGAAAAATGCCGCCGATTTTTTTTCGACTCCCTCTTTTTTGTTTTCTTCTTCAAACTTAACGGCGGCATTATATGCAATGGTCAGAGCAAGAGCCGATTTACCCATGCCCGGACGTCCTGCCAAGATAATTAAATCGGAATTATGTAAGCCGCTCAAAACATCATCCACATCGGATAAACCTGTTGTCACGCCGGATAAGCCGTTCGGTGAATTCATTGCTTCTTGCAAAGTTTTTAAGGAAGTATCCATCGCATCTTTTATGGCTTTCGGTCCGCTTGACAAATCATTGCCCGTTGCAATTTCATAAAGCCGTTTTTCCGCCTGTTCGATTTGCCCGACGGCTTCATCGTTTAAAGCAATATCAAACGCATCGTTGACAATATCGGTTCCGAGGGCAATCATTTGGCGCCGAATATAGCAATCCAAAATCTGCCGTCCGTAATCATACGCATTGATAATATTGGTCGAAGCAGCGGCGAGTTCGGCTAAATAGTCGGTTCCGCCAACACTTTTTAAGGCTTCGTCATCTTTAAAATACGCCTTAATCGTAATCGGGTCGGCAATTCTGCCTTGTTGATTGAATTGACAACAAATTTCATAGATTTTAGCGTGAACGGGGTTTGAAAAACAGTCGGGATTTAAAAACTCGGTCACTTTTTCCAATGCCCGATTGTTTGATAAAATAGCGCCTAACAACGCCTGTTCGGCTTCCAGATTTTGCGGCGGAATACGCATTGTGTTTTCAAGCATTCGATTTTTCCCTGTCTTAAAATAGTTAATTATATATTAACATACACGAAAAAAGAATTTTTGCAAGTAAAAAAAACGGTATTTTAAAAAAATAAAGAAACGAAAAAGGAGAGAAAGTTTTTATCTTCTCTCCTTGCTTTGAAAAGAGACGTGATTTCTTTATAATTTCGGAATTTTAATTTCGGCAATATACCCCGGTTTAATCAACTCTTTGGCATATTTCGGATTAACCAATCCGATAGAATAGACTTGAACGCCCATTAATTTTGCGGCTTCTTCAAAAAAGTTTTCGGCAATTCTGTCATAACGGGTTGAATTCATAATATAAAGCAAACAAGCCTGTCCTTTTTCGACCAATCCGCAACGGGGCATTTTCGATGTAATGTCCTTGTTGGAAACAACACCTCTTAATCCGACAGCTTGTTGCGGTGCCGGTGTGTTGCTGCCTCCTGTCATTGAGCCGAATAAAAAGCCGAGTAACAAGGCGATAACACCGACCGCAAGCATAACTTTTGTAGAGAACATGCCCTCAGGTGCAGCTTGAGAACGTGCGGGCTGTTGTTTCGGTAAATTGTTGGTCGGTTGCGGGGGCATATGTGCGTTTTGCGGCGCATAACCCGTATTATTTTGAGGAGGCATTCCCTGCGGCTGTATGGGGCGTTGCATCGGTTGCGACGGACGCATATTCGGTTGCACGGAGCGTTGCATGGGAGGGCGTCCCGGTGCCATACCGGCAGGCGGAATTGTTGTTCTGACTTGTGTATTATTCGGCATCGGTTGTGTCGGGTTTTTAGGTGGTAACGGCATTTTTATTTTCCTCCGATAAGACGTATTAATTTTAATTTCATAACAGCCAACAATTCCGTATTCGGTTGTGTGCCGTCGGGAATGCCGATAACGGCTAATTCATTATCGATGGCAGCATTGACTTGGAAAGTTGACATTTCTCCTTTTTTCGAATCGAGTGTGATTCGCATATCAACGGTTCCGTCTGTGCGAATATGCGGATAAATCAGCAAGGAGAGTTGATCCTGCATATAAGCATTAGAAGCACATTTACCGATGTCAAAACGCATTTTCCAGTTATTCGGAACAATGGCTACGCCGTGGCTGATTGGTGAAACCTGATAATATTTTTGCACACTTTCCATTAAGGCATTCGGATTTGTTTGATGCCCCATTGAAAGCAATTTTCCCATTAAACCGTTATTTGATGTATGAATTTTATCTGCGCCGAATGTTTGAAGAATATCGCCCCAATTTCCGGCAGTGTTCATGGATGAAACCGCAAAAATTTCCGTATCGGTAACAATTAATTGACCGTTGGAAAGAATTTGTTTAAATAAATCTCTGACGCGTTTTTCTTCATCACGTTTTAAGTTTAACGTAATAACGCCCGTATTCCAATTCGGATTAATATTTTCAATGCCTGCGCCGCGCAATGCGTCTAACACACCCAATATAACATAACGATTGGCGGGCAGTTGCGCTTCAAACTTACCCGTACGCATTAAGTGCAAATGTTTACGAGCGGCATCATATTTGTAATAAACTTCCCCTGCTTTTGTTAATTCGTCAACAACGATGGAAAGTTCGCCGTAAATATCTTTGGCATTGAGAGAAGCAAAACCTTCATCTTCCGAAAAAACTTCAATACCGGCTTCATCAACCAGATTTTGCAAAGCTTCGTCTAATGCCGTATCGTCAAAGGAATAACCGTTTACTTCATATCGCGGCAAGTCATCTAATGTATCAATATAAGTTAATTTAAAATCATTTGCCCCTAATTGAACGGATGAGATGACTTTTTGATTGTTTAAAGGTTCCGTTTGACACCGAAAAGGTGTTTCAATGTTCAGTAAATCAATCGATCTTTTTTGTTCCGAATTATTGACGGAAAAAACACCGCTCATTGTGCCGATCGGATCGGGAAGCGCATCGGGAATAACAAGCTCTTGCGGCGGCAAGATAATTGTATCTCCTTCGGGCAAAACAACCGATTGAGCCGATAATGCCGTTGGTAAAAAAAGCGAAGTGACTGCCAAGAAATATGTTAAGCGTTTCATTTATCTCATCCTTTAACTTTAAATATCGATAAATCCTTTTTTGTTGTACACCATTTTTTTCATCTTGTGAAGCATTTTTTTTATTTTTTTGATTATGTTTGATAAGGATCGTCAATCATTTCAAAACCGTCGGGTGCCGGACCCAAGTATTCTTTTTGATTGCTCGTATCAACCATTCCCAACATTTTACGGGCTTCTTCCGAATCAATTTCATCATTCACAAGCGGGCTGGATTCGGTCGGAGAATTATCATAAGCAATTTCCAAATCTTTTTCCAAAGCGACCAAACTGTTTTGAAGCGTTTTTAAACCGTTCGGACGCACGCTTTCCAAAGCGGGATAATAAACAGGGGAGGCTAAAACTTCCTGAATATCTTTTTTGGCTTGTTCCATGGCATCAATAAGAAAACCGTAATGCTTATAATTATATATTTCGATTTTTCCTAAATCAATGCACCGTGCTTCAATCCATGCGTGTACGCTGTTTACAAAATCAAGTTGCCTGAATGCCCGTTTTGCTAAAAATTGTTCGTTTGATTCCGGTTCTTCCGGTTGATAAGGGGTTGTTTCGACGGGAGCATTCGGATTGTAGGCTTGTGCATTCGGATCATAGGCTTGCGCGTTCGGATCGTAGGTTTGCGCGTTCGGATCGTAGGCTTGCGCGTTCGGATCATAGGCTTGCGCATTCGGATCATAGACTTGCGCATTCGGATCGTAGGCTTGCGCGTTCGGATCATAGGCTTGTGCGTTCGGATCGTAGGCTTGTGCATTCGGATCGTAGGCTTGCGCGTTCGGATCGTAGGCTTGTGCGTTCGAATCGTAGGCTTGTGCATTCGGATCATAGGCTTGTGAATTCGCGTCATAGGCAGCATTCACATTATCAGCAGATGACGAGGTTTGTTGTGGCGCAAATGTATTTCCGTCAGACTGTAAATTCGAATTGTCGGTTGAATATTCATAATTTCCCGCCGTATTCTGATTTATTGTCATATCAGCCGATTCGGTTGTCGGTTGAAAATCGGCAGGAGGCGTGTCAGTCAAAGCAGGTTGCGGTGTTGCTTGCAATTTCGCTTTTAATTGTTCAACCGCTTGAATACCCGGTTCGTTAAAAAATGATAACCAGTATTCAAGAGTTGGAATTCGTTCGGATATTTGAGCAACATCTAACGGTTCCGTTTGATTTAAATATTCTTGAATCTCGCCCCATGAAAGAGAAGCCCCGTAATAACGGTAAACATGATCCAATTTTTCTTGCAGAGGCTGCGGTAAAGTTCCCATTGCCTCATATATTACGGAAAACCAGTTATCCCCCAAAATCTGCTGTGCCAGTGAGGCAAAGTTAATCATGGAATCTTGCGAACCGTCATAAGTGTTTAGTGCGTTTGTTAATTGTGAAATATCAGGCATTAATTTCCCCCCTTATTGTCAATTTCACTCGTGTATTCTGTTCCGTCAGGTTTCTCCGATGAGCGTACCCCTTCCGATATATTGCTTGGTTTAGCGACAGACATTGGTCTGAAAGCAGGTATTTTCGGCATTTTAAAGAAATTACCGAATGCCGACGGTTTCGGTGCTGTTGCCGAAAGATTTTTAAAAGAAGACATCGGCGGCATAGCGGGCGCATTCAAATGCGGCATGGGCTGATTTAAATGATTGCTTGGAGCAGGGGGTAAATCGGTTGTTGAAACGGAAGGCATCGGTTGCCGATTTTCAGGTGATTTGGGCATTGTGCCGATTGGCGCTGTCGGCGTGTTCACGTTATTTTGATTTAAACTCGGCGCTTCAAAAGATAATTCGGGAATAATTTCCGGAATATTCGTTGATTCATTACCCGATTGGAACGATTCAATCGGTTCAACAGGTGCCAAAGATTCTTCGGGCGCAACGGGTGCTTCAAATGCGTTAACAGACTCAAACGATTCAGTTGTGTCAACAGGGGCGTTCGGTGCTTCAAACGATTCAATCGGTTCAACAGACGCCATAGACTCTTCGGGCGCAACGGGTGCTTCAAATGCGTTAACCGATTCAAACGATTCAGTCGTGTCAACAGGGGCGCTCGGTGCTTCGAACGATTCAATCGGTTCAACAGGTGCCATAGACTCTTCGGGCGCAACGGGTGCTTCAAATGCGTTAACAGGCTCAAACGATTCAGTCGGTTCAACAGGGGCGCTCGGTGCTTCAAACGATTCAATCGATTCAACAGGCGCCAAAGATTCTTCGGGCGCAACGGGTGCTTCAAATGCGTTAACCGATTCAAACGATTCAGTCGGTTCAACAGGGGCGCTCGGTGCTTCAAACGATTCAATCGATTCAACAGGCGCCATAGACTCTTCGGGCGCAACGGGTGCTTCAAATGCGTTAACAGGCTCAAACGATTCAGTTGTTTCAACAGGGGCGCTCGGTGTTTCAAACGATTCAATCGGTTCAACAGGTGCCAAAGGTTCTTCGGGCGCAACGGGTGTTTCAAATGAATTAACAGGCTCAAACGCAGATTGTTCTTCGTTACTTGATATAACAGGTTCTTCCGTTAAATTGCCTTGATTAACAATATTTTCTTGGACAGGTAATTTGTTTTCTTCGTTGCTGTCAAACTGTGTTAAATCAGATTGTAAAGAGGGATAGTTGTTAACGGGCTGATTGACAAACTGTTGCATGGGAGCATACGGTTGACGGGGTTCGGGCGAAACATATGTGTTGTTATCGGGTGTTTTGTTCTTTTTTTCGGACAAGGCTAACGCTAACTTTGAAATAGCTTTATTTTGTGCCATCATTGCTTTACGAATCAGTGTTTCTTGCGATTTTTGCCATTTGGTAAAATCTTGAATGGTCACAATGGATTCGGTTGATTGTTTCGGTGCCGCTTCACCAAAGCCCAAAGCCGTTTTATAGAAAGGCGTATCTTCATCGGCAGAAGGCAAATAGCCGACATTCATTGAGAGGGCGGATTGTTTTTCCATAGTACCGCTTGCTTCGTTTGAAGCTTGCCCGTAAGCTTGTTGTAAGTAGGTTAAATATTGCCGAACGGTCGGACCGCCGACAATATCCTGCAACATCATTTGAATCTCATCGCCGGCATTTAACAACATTTGATTATATTCATGGACAAACTCCGGCTTAAAGGAAGCAATTTGACGAAATAAATTAACCAGACGTTGTGCCGTCATGGCAGCGTTATTGTCGCGCGTTTTTTTTCGATGCAAAAACGCATATAATAACTGGTTATCCTGATCAAGCGGGGTTGGATTATCCATTTGGCTTTTCCTCTCCTATGAGAACATAATCATAACGACCCGATGCAATTTTTCAAATCGTTGTTTGGCAATGGTAAACGTTTCTGCCCGAATGGGACTTAACACGGAAATCTGTTCGCTGCTTTCATCGGTTACCGTAACGGGTAAAACATCATCTTCCGTAATTTGTAAGAGAGCAATATCGCCTCTTTTCGGCGTTGTTCTCGGTGAAGCAATCAATACGGCATCAAGCGGAATAATTTCCCCTAATGCCTGTACTTTCATACGTACGGCATACATTTGCGGATCAAATGACATATTGGAAGGACAGAGAATCGAGCCGATCGGTTGTTCTTTGTTAATGCGAATAGCGCCGCCTTCCCGCGGAAATCCGAAAATCGGAACGGTAACTTCTTGCGAATCGGCGGCACGTAACATAAAACGACTGACGGGTAAATCATTATAACCGCCTTTGCTGGCAAAAATGCCGCCTTTTCCCTCATTTTGCTTTAATTCATCCAAAGCGCCCGACATATCCAACTCATAGATTTTCAGCTGTAAATCACTGTCGGAAAAACCTAACGCATGTGCAATATCGTTAAATGTTTTTTCATCAACTTCTCGTTGTCCCATTTCAATTCTGTGATAAACGGATAAAGTCATTTTGGCGCCTTTGGAGACGGTTTGCAAGGTTAAACCTTTTTGTCCTCTCAAATAGCGTAAGCCGGCGCCTAATGTTTTTAAGCCGCTGCCGGAGTTAATTTTCCGTCGACGATCCTGTTCGCGTTTCCAAGACTTAACGACTTCCGGTTGTGAAAATTTTTCCGAAACGAACAATGATTCGGGCGGACAATCCAAAAACTTTGATATTTTAGCTAATTGGTCTTTATCAATTCGCCGATAACCTTTTTCAATTTTGCTGATGGCGGATAAACTTAAATTTAAAATATCGGCAAGGCTTTTCATTGTTTTGCCGCGTACACGCCGAAACATTCTGATTTGGTTCGGGAAAATAATTTCTTCCATATTTTTCTCCTCATTTGTTTGACTCTGCAAAGTACTATACACTTCTTTTAAACAGATGAAAATAGACAAAATTGAAAAAAAGTCAAATTTTTTAAAAAAAGTGTAAAAAATACCTTTTTTTAGTCATAAAAGTAATTCTTTTGTACTTACTTTTTTGTCATTTGACAAAAAATAAAGTCATCGTGTTTTTATTTTTTTATCGAATCATATCAGAATAAAGAATCAATAAAATAAAGTTAATTTATCACGAAAAATTAAAAATGCCGCAGGTTCTGATACGGTTCATCCCATGATTTTATAAAATTGCTTAAAGCGGTATCGGGTTTTTCGGGTAAAACAATATTTAACGTTACGAGTAAATCGCCTTTATCCTTAATTCCTTTGCCTTTTAAGCGCAACACTTTACCGCTGCCCGAATAGGGCGGAATACTCATTCGAACGGCGCCGTAAGGAGTCGGAATTGTAATTTTAGCGCCTAAAACAGCTTCTTTCAGACTAATCGGCACTTGAACAGACAAATTATCATCCGTACGGGTGTAAAGCGTGCTTTTTTGAATGATAATTTTAATTAAAGCATCGCCGGCGGTACCGTAACCCTTTTCCCCTTGTCCTTTCAAGCGCAGAATTGATTCGTTTGTAATGCCGGCAGGTATTTTAACTTTCAAACGCTTGCCGTTATCAAGCGTAACGGTTGTTTCACCGCCCGTAACCGATAAATCAAACGGAACGGAAAGAGTGTAGGTAATGTCGTTTCCGCGCGGTGCTTCATATGGCGAACGCTGTTGTTGAGAAAATGCGCTGTTTCCCATACCGAATAAATCGGAAAAATCGAATCCGCCGAATCCGCCTGTCGAACGAAATTTACCGCCGAACATTGCCGCCAAATCTTCGGGATTTATTTGATGTGTCGAATAATGTGTGCCGCCAAATCCGTTGGCGCCGTTAAATCCGCTCGCGTTGCCGAATCCGCCGCCAAACGGTGTCGGATTGCCTTCGGCATCGATTTCACCGGCATCAAACCGTCTTCGTTTTTCGGGATCGGATAATAAATCATATGCCGCCGTTACGGCTTTGAATCGATCGGCGGCGTTTTTATCGGGATTAACATCGGGGTGTAATGTGCGTGCCAGTTTGCGATAAGCTTTTTTAATTTCATCTGCCGTGGCTGTTTTTTTTATACCCAATAAGTCATAAGGATTGTTCATTGTTTTTCTCCGTTCTTTCGGTTAATATATATATAATCAAAATTTTCAAAAAAATCCATGAAAAAAACAAAAAAAGTATATTTTTCTGAAAAATTATCATTTTAACGTGCGGAATTGTCGGTTTCATCAGGGGCAGAATAAAAAAAAGATTGAAATGTTTTTGAAAAGGCATATAATAAACAATAAAGGTAAGAAAAATGATATTGTATGATCAAAAAGAAACAACCGATGCGCTTATGAATCCGTCGATTTATCCGCCGACGTGGCATGTGTCGCGCGTTGAATTAATGCAATCGCACATTGCTTTGTTGTTTATGGCGGGTGATTATGTCGTAAAACTCAAACGAGCGGTTTTGTTGCCGAATGTTGATTTTTCAACGCCGCAAAAACGACGGGTTGCCTGTGTTCGTGAAATGCGTCGCAGTACGGTATATGCACCGCATTTAATTATCGGTGTGCGCTCCGTTCGGCGTTTACCCGACGGGCAGATTGTGTTGGGCGGGCAGACGGGTATTGAAATTGATTCGGTATTAGTGATGCGTCGGCTTAAAAAATCCGAGATTTTGGGACATATTTTGCCGACTGCCGATTTCGATCGTTTTGAAGTGATGGATTTGGCAGAGCAGTTGGCAGATTTGCATTGTAAAGCCAAAACGTTTCGCACGAAATGGTCGTATGTCGATATTCAAAATGTAATTAAAGGGATTGCTGTCAGTTTATCTGATTTTACAACTTTTATTCCGCCGCAACAATTACAAAAGCTTACGCAAAAGAGTTTAGCGTTTTTAGGACGACAATCGCCGCTGATTGCCTTGCGTCAGAAAGGGGGATATGTTCGCAAATGTCATGGCGAATTGTTATTAAGCAATATTGCAAAAGATCATGGAAAATATTTGTTTTTCAGTCCGATAGAATACAATGAAACACTTGATTGCATTGATACGCTTTATGATTTGGCATATTTGTTGATGGATTTTGAACGGCGCGGATTAAGACGGTTGGCAAATATTTTATTTAACCATTATTTGGCTTACACCAACGATACGTCGGGTTATCCGTTGTTACCGTTATATCAGTCTATGCGTGCGGCATCTCGAGCGGTTATTTGCGCGCGTAAGTCGCTCATTGTAACGGATAAAGAAAAAGAAGAGGCTCAAAAAAGTGCGCAACGCTATTTTAATTTGGCATTGCACTTTTTAGGCTTAAATAAACCGGTGCTGATTGCCTGCGGCGGATTTTCGGGTAGCGGAAAATCACGCGTGGCGCGAGAATTGGGCGGATTGTTAAATCCGGCGCCCGGTGCCGTTATTTTGCGCGATGATGTGGTAAAAAAGCAAATGGCAGGGTGTCCGTTAAATGAAAAATTGTCAAAATCATATCAAACGCCGGCGTTTGAACAAGTGGTGTATGATGTGTTGCGTCAACAGGCGCAAGCGGCGTTATCTGTCGGGTCGGTTGTTATTATTGATGCCTTGTTTCATAATGAAAACGAGCGGAAAAAGGTGGAAAGTTTGGCGAAAAAAATGTCGGTGCCTTTTGTGGGACTTTGGATTGAGGCACCGCTTGAAGTGCGTTTGTCGCGCGTAAAAAGTCGCAAGCGCAATCCGTCGGACATTCGAAACGGTGAACAGCTGGAAGAACAATTATCAACGCATATCGGCGTGATTGATTGGCATTACATTAACACAAACCAAGCGCGGGAAAGCACAATTTTAACGGCTGTTAATATTTTAAAACAAGCGGGCATTGATGTGAATCGTCAGTAAAGAGGTGAACATGAATTTATTAACGGGAGCGGATATACTTATTTCTTTGATTGTGGGCTTTGTTTTGTGCCTGATTTATTTTTATTTGCTCTGGCGAACAATGAGTATTGTGCGAAAATCAACGCATCCGATAATTATTTTGTTCTTTTCCGGAGCGTTGCGTATTTTTTTGCTGATATTTATTGCTTTATTGTTTGCCGAGCAGAATATGGCACGACTTTTATTGATTTTCTGCGTTTTTATGCTCACGCGTTTTCTGTTATTGAAAATTATGAAGCCGACTTTTAAGAAAGAGTTTGAAAAAAGCGAGATTGTTTATCATAATGAAAAACCGAATGCGTTAAAAAGCGGCTTAAAAAGAGCAGGGCAGGCAAAAGCTCGTAAAAAGCGCTCCAAATAATAAAAAGCACCCCGAAAAATATATTTTTTCGTTTCCGACTTGTTATCAGATAATATAATCGATTAGTTTAAGCCGTTGATAATGGCTTCATCTTTTCGAAATAAATACAGTAAACAGCGTAACGCTTGCCCGCGAGCGCTTTTTAATTGCGGATCGGTGTTCAATATCATTTTGGCATCTTGCGTTGCCGTGTAAAGCAAATCACCCTGACAAGATAAATCCGCCAGTCGGAAAAGCATTAATCCTGATTGTCGAACGCCTAAAATATCGCCGCCGCCGCGCAACCGTAAATCTTCTTCCGCAATGGTGAAGCCGTTTTCCGTTTCACGCATTATGTTTAATCGGGCGCGTGCCGTTGGTGTGAGGGAATCGCCGTAAAGTAATAAGCAGATTGATTTTTCTCCGCCGCGTCCGACTCGTCCGCGCAACTGATGTAATCCCGCCAATCCGAAACGTTCGGCTTGTTCAATAACCATAACGGTTGCAGTCGGAACATCAACGCCGACTTCAATAACCGTTGTCGCCACCAAAACATCGAGATCACCGTTAATAAAGCGATTCATAACGGCATCTTTTTCGGCGCCTTTCATTTGTCCGTGAACCAAGCCCACGCGATCGGCAAATATTTTTTTCAACGATTCATATCGTTTTTGCGCTGCTGCCAAATCGCTCTTTTGAGATTCTTCTACCAACGGACAAACCCAATAAACTTGCATTTTCGACGTGTCGGTTGCCATTTTTTCCCGAAGTTTTATTGCTAATTCTTCTGCTTTTTTTAATGATAAAACGCGCGTGTCAATCGGCTGACGGTTGGCTGGCTTTTCATCGAGAATCGATATATCCAAGTCGCCGAAATTCGTCAGTGCCAACGTGCGCGGAATAGGGGTTGCCGTCATAATCAGCAAATTAACGCCGTTTTCCTTACGACAGAGTGCTAACCGTTGCTGAACGCCGAATTTATGTTGTTCGTCAACCACCGCCACACCAAGAGAATGATATTTGACTTCATCGGTAAAAACGGCGTGCGTGCCGATTAAAATATCAATGTCGCCTGCTGCCAAAGCGTTTAAAATTTCCTTGCGCGTTTTGCCTTTTTCGCGCGCCGTCAGAAGCGCCGTTCGTACAGGCATATTTTTTAAAAGCTTGCTGACGGATTCATAATGTTGACGTGCCAAAATATCGGTCGGCGCCATTAAAACACCTTGATGTCCCGCTTCAACCGCTTGTAATAATGCCGTTAAAGCAACAACGGTTTTTCCGCTGCCCACATCGCCCTGCAACAAGCGCATCATTTGCCCGGAAGCACTTAAATCATCGGCAATTTCTTTGATGACGCGTTGCTGCGCATGCGTTAAATTAAACGGCAAGTCGTTCAGTAATTGCGGCACCAATTTTTGCGACATCGGCAGTTGTTTGCCTGCCTTTTTGCGTTGCGTCATACGAACAAGTGCCAATGCCAGCTGATTTGCCAATAATTCGTCATACGCCAGTCGCGCGCGGGCAGGGGAAAGACAGCTCACATCGTTTTGAGTTTTCGGCGCATGTGCGCTGCATAACGCCGTTTTCCAATCGGGCCAGCCCATTTTTGCCAAAAACGGTTGATCTGCCCATTCGGGCAAAGTCGGTAATGAATCCAATATAATGCGAACGGATTTCGCCAAGCCTTTACTTGTAATACCTGCCGTTAACGGATAAATCGGCTCATATTCGGGTATGCCCCTCCAATCGGACGCGATATAATCGGGATGAAGCATTTTAATGCGTCCGCCGTATATTTCCATTTTTCCCGAAACGACAGCTACTGCTCCTTCGGTCAGGCGAGCAGATAAATAATCGGCATGGTAATTAAAAAATATCAGCTCAATTTCTGCCGGAAAATCAAGACATTCACCGATAATACGATAAGGTGTCGCCCGACGCTTTTTGTTCGGTGCATTATGCGCCGTTACCCGTATACGAATTGTACCCAAAGAGCCGTTTATCAGCTGCGAAAATGCCGTAATGCGCTTGCGATAAGCCACATTGCTCGGTAAATGAAACAACAGATCAATTAAACACGAACCGCATAATTTTTTAAGTAAAGCGGCTGTTTTTCCGCCAACGCCTGCCAATGAGGTTGTTTGTTGAAATAAAATATTGAGTTGAGCAGGACGCATTGATTAATGAGCGGCTGAATTGACCAAAGTTTTCGGATGAAAAGGTTTCAACGGCGATTTACCGACAGGGGCGGATTTTTCGGTTGCGGAAGCGCCCTTGTTTGATTTTGAAGACGGTTGTGCGCTCTTGTTTTCCTTGTTTTGGGGAGCTGATTCCTGATTAAGGGTCACTTTAACCGGACGAACAGGTTTAATAATCTTGCCGTCGGGCAATTTAACGGTGCCGTCCTGATATACAACCGACTTGAAAATTTCCAAATTGTCAAACCGCCGTAATACTTCGGCACAATCCATTTCCGGCGCGGCTTTTTGCTCGTTAAACACTTGAAATTTCTTTCGGGCATATGCCGTTAAAACCGCTGTTTCTTCCTGTTCGGACGTTGTCGGATTAACTAAAATGCGACTGACAATCACTTCATAATTAATCAATTTATCCTGATTGGCTTGACAAGCCTGTGCCGCGCCTGCCAAAATTGCCAATTTTTCGGCATCGGTTAAGCCGTTTCCGGTGCGACTTTGAGCTTGGCAGATAACGGGCATTAATGTTAACAGTAAAAAAATAAGCGCTTTTTTCATTGATTTTCACTCCTTGTTGTGATTATATATAAGGAGTATATACCGCTTGTAAAATTTTTTCAAGGAGAAAATCAATGCTGAATGCAGTTTCTTTTTTGCCGCGTCAAACAATTCAAAATGCTGTTGTCTTATTACACGGATACGGTACAAACGGTGCGGATTTAATTGATTTGGCGCCTCGTTTATCGGAAAATTTGCCGCAGACTGCTTTTTTTGCGCCTAATGCGCCGCATCAGATTGATCAGAGCGGTTTTGAATGGTTTTCGCTGGATGATTATCGTCCCGATTTTGCCGATACACCCTCCTATGCTTTGACATTGCAACGTCGCGCGCAAAAAAACGTAAATGAAGTGATTGATTTTATTCAAAATATTTCAATAAAACATCAAGTGCCGATTAAAAATATTGTTTTGGGCGGTTTTTCCCAAGGCGGATTAATGAGCTTTTTAAGCGCTCTTTCACTTCCTTTGCCGTTGGCAGGGGTTATGGGGTTATCAGCGGTGCCGTTGATTGAAGCTGTTCCCGTTGCATTT
>CANQKV010000010.1 GCA_947624545.1 uncultured Alphaproteobacteria bacterium
GTACGTTTAATTAATACAAAAAATTCGGAAAAAGTGTTGTTATTTTTTTATGGCTATCAATAGGAATATATTGACTTTTCACTCATTCTCGGCACATAGCGACAGACAACATAAAGCCGTCTGTCACATTCGCCGATAGAAAGAAAAAGAGAAAGTGTCACATTATTTTATACACTTACCGATAGAGAGAAAACATTGGCAGCAATGCAACTTTATTCCCTGCTATTGGGGAAAAATCCCGTCAAGTTATTATTCGCTCACCGAATAATAATTTCATCTTTTATCGATGCGGGAGAAAAAGTTTTTGAAATTGTCGATTGAATGCCTCTTCTTATAATTTATTGAATCATAATATATTTTTTTATTCGAAAACTTTAATTTCATAAAAAAATATTATTTTTTAGACGTAAAAAGCATTTTTTTCTGGTATTTCTTTGATTTTTGTTTATAATATCAGTAAATGAGTCTCGCTTACAGCGGTCAGACAGAGGTTAGGTATATGAATAAATGGGTTAGAATATTTGTTATCGGCTTTATCTGGGGCTGGATTTTCCTCGGTTGGCTTGTCAATAATTTTTTAATTGATAACTGGGATTTCCACTTTTTTAATTGGAATCATTGGCGGTTTTTATGGAATGAATTTCAACAAGGTTGGAATATTGACGATAAAGGCACCGTTATTTTCTTTATTGTTTTATTCTCTGCCATTCCGCTTTATTTAATCGGCTGGCGGTTTTTCCTGAAAATCGAATGGTTAAAATTATTGCGGCGCAACGTCAATCGCCTTATTTATTTCTTTACGGGTGCCGATATGTTGAAACGCGGCAGTTATAAAGTGAAACTGAAAAAACGCTCGTCCAAAACCATTCGTCCGCGCGCACTTGAAACGGGGTATCATCCCGAAGTGAAAGAATCCGAACTGAAAGTGCCTGTTGATGAACCGTCTTTACCTAAAAAACAAACACCTGCATATGATATTGATTTTGAAGATGATGATGAAAATGACTTTATGCTTTCACCATCATTACATCAACGCAAACCTTATTCGCCGCCTGACGATTCGCCGTTTAATAAAGGATATACCGTGCCATCCATGATGCAAGGTCTCTCCGTGGCGCCTAATCCCGCAGCCGAAAGAAACAATCATTCTTCCATTGAAAACGTTTTGTTGGAAGATATTAAGTTGCCCGAACGAATGAAGCTGGAAGAAAATATCAGCGAGCTGATGATGCGTGCAGGTTATCAAGTTATTGAAAAAGTTCACTTTAACGAAGCCGTCATTGATTATTTGGGCATCAGCGCCGATAAAATTATTTTGGCTATCGCCGATTCGCAATCGGGTGATTGGTTAGCCGATGAAGAACGTTTTAACGGTGAAGATCCGTTGTGGTTTTCCGAAAGCTCTCATCGTATTTCGCCTGTTTTCCAATTAGTTGAATTGGCAAAAGCTTTTGCGCAGAAATTATCAACCGTCGGATACAACGGATCGATTTTACCGTTGTTTATTGTTCGGAAAGGAACTATTATTAATGCGGAAGATATGCTTTCAACGTGGAAAGAAATGGCGGTAACGGTTTGTCGAACGGATATCGGCGGACCTGACGAGCTGAAAACGGTTACGCAATCCGTTGAACAGGTTATGCCGCCGACAAATGATGTTATCAATGCGGTTCAAGCTGTATTGCAAGGGGGTTCATAATGGGTTTTAAACGTGACAGTGCTTATGAAGATCAAGGAAAATTTATTGCGTGGCTGTGCTGGACATTGGTAATAGCCGTTGTTGTCTTTTTTCTTTTAATGTGGCTGATGATTCCGTTGCGCACATGGTTTAAAGACGGGTTTAGCGTTATTACTTTCCACAGTGCCATAACCTTTTGGAAAAAAGTTATTCCGAATATGGGGTTCTTATTTAGGGTATACGGACGTTGGTTTTCCGATTTTTGGCAAACAGCAAATCCGCATTGGACGGATTATTTACCCTTTACGCCCTTTATTATGTTTTGGGTGATTTTAATTGTCGGTATTATTAAAAATCCCTATGAATATATGCCGAAAATTTACGGCGGCGGTCGAATGGCAGAGTTTTCCGATATTAAGAAAATGAAGTTATTTGACGGCTTTTGTATTGTGTTGGGGCGATTTAAAGGTAAACTGATGAAAATGCCCGAAACGCTTTCCTGTCTGGTTGTAGCGCCTCCGGGTACCGGTAAAACGGTCGGCGTTGTGGTTCCCACCATTTTGGAATCGCCCGGACTCAGCTTAATTGTTAACGACCCGAAGCCTGAACTTTGCTATAATACAACGGGTTATCGGGCAACAATCGGTCCTGTCTTTGTGATTAACTGGGGAGAAAAAGATGATCCCGAAAAAGGAATCTATTATCCGAGTTGGAATCCTTTATCGGCGTCGTGCTTACCGCCTTTGGGCAGTGATCGTGAAAAATATATTGACTCTATGGTTGCCGTGCTTGTGGAAGAACCGAAAGGCGGTGCGGATCCGCACTGGTCGAAAACGGGTCGGAACGCCATGTCGGGTTTCTTGCAGTTTATTTCCAGTAAGTGCGAACGCGCGCGGGCAAATGATTATTTCATCAATAAATTAATGGAAAACAGTTTTGATCGGGAAGATGCCGAAGTATTGGCAACCTATTATGACGGAATGAAAGATCAAAGTGCCAATATGGCATTGCAAGCCCTGCAACAAGGACAGCTGACCATTGATAATTATGCGCCAATCGGCACATGGGAGGGATTACCGCCGCAATGGCAGGGGTGCGAACCGTGTATTGCCATGATTTTTGACTGGCTGACCGAATCGCAAATGAAAATTGCTGCCGATATTAAACGCCGTTCCGATGAGGGCGATCAAATGGCAATGATGGCAGATCCGATGCGCGATTTGTTAGATGCCGCCGTGAAAGAAGCAGACAGATTTGCTTATGCACATCGTGCCGTTGTGGAATTAAACCAATTATCCGGCACACCCGATAAGGAACGCGGATCTATTTTATCAACCGCTCTTTCGGGTATTAACATTTTCAAAAACTCCGCCGTGCGAATGCGTACGAAGTTCAGTGACTTGACTTTCCGTGATTTACGCGGATTAAGAGATCCGATTACGGGTGAAATTAAACCTGTTTCCGTTTATTTGTCCGTAAATCAGGTGGACGCACGCTCCATGAATGTGATTACGGGTATTTTTGTGGAATTGATGAGTTCTTTCTTAATTTCCAACCCGCCGAATTTTGTCGGATCGGACGGGATTAAATCGGGACCGTATCCCACCTTGTTCGTGTTGGACGAATTTCCCCAAATGCCGAAATTAGCAGCCGTGAAAGACGGTCCTGCCGTCGGTCGCGGACAGAAAGTGGCTTATTTGCTCATCGGGCAGGATTTGGGACAGATTTCCGGACAATACGGTAAAGATGACTTGGAAACCATTATTACAACAACGGCTGCCAAAGTGATTTTGGCGCAAAACAACGAACAAACCGCCGAACGATTCAGTAAAATGATCGGTACGCGTACCATTGAAGTGGCTTCTTCTTCTCGAACGGAGGGTGTGTCGCAACAAACAAACCCCTTTGCCGCCAACGTTTCACGATCTTTGCAAAGCTCGAACGTGGTCGGCGCTTCCGATATGATGAGTTTAAGTTACTTAAAACAATATGTGTTGTTCCAAGGCTTCTTAAATCGTCCGATTTTGGCAGATGCGCCGCGGTGGTATTTAGACAGGAGTATGAAGAAAAAATGCGCGATGGGTGCATCGCCTTGGGTTCCGTATTGGATTGTCGCTCAACGGGAAGATACGGATATTCAAGCATTGAAAATTTTAATGCAAGGGCAACTTGAAGATATTGAAAAACAGGTTAAAGGAGCTTAATTGTCGCAGAAGATTGACTTTTCTCAATTAAATTCAGACGAAACGTTATTACTCTGGGAAAATTTGTTTCCGGAATATGCCAAAGGTGCCGAAAAGTTTCCCAGCGGAAAGGAAAGCATTACACCTCCGCCCGAAAACACACCGTCACTCGATTTGCAATCGACAACATTGGAAAATAAAACAGCTGATGACGCACCGATTTTATCAACTTCCGCTCCCGAAAAATCCGACTATTTAACTGACAATCCCGAAATGGATTGGTTGAACAATGCCATTGCCTTGGAAGAAAAAAACGAGAAAAATCAAGATTATTGGGCAAACAAGTTTAATCAGCTTAATTTTCCGGGTATGGATTTAATGGCAGTTTCATATATCGGCGTTTCGGCAAGTGATTTATTGGAACAACACTTAATGTTACGCCGAGTCGTGCGTGATTATACACGCTTATTGGCATATAATTACGTCAATGATTTACGTTCCGCGGGTGTTTCGGAAGAAGGTATTTTTTATATGCGAAAAGGAAAAATACCGGAAAACTATACCGTCCATTTGAAATATCCGATTGAATACGGCGGGTCTATTGATTTTAATAATATGGTGTTTATGCAGGACAAACCGTATCACGCCATGATACACAGCTATATCGATGAACAGCTTTTAACCGTGCAAGGCATAGCGTATCCGCCACTTTTATACATTCCCGTTCCTGTCGGCAAAATATATATTCCGTTCGGTATGTTTACGGGGTCGGGCGGTAAAAATAAACAAGACAGAAGCGTTTACGCCGGATTTTCCAAAGCGGCTTTTGAAAAAATTGCGCTGAAAGCCATGCCGGGGAGATAAAATGCAGGTTTTAACACAGGTTTTAAAAAGAATATATCAAGATTTAGGCGTTTTATATCCGCCGGCGGAACGGGCGGAAGTTCATTCGATTACAACACAGCTTTTTCAAAACGGACACGGTTATTTGCCGGCTGATTATCGAGATTTTCTGCTGATGACGGACGGGCTTTTTTGGAACGGTATTGAAATTTTCGCAACACGAGAGCATGAGCGAAACAGAGGCGCTTTTTTTCATCGGGCGTTATTGCCGATGCAAGCCTCATTTTCAACAAACACAATGCTGAAAAACAAAATTGTAATCGGTGTGGCACCGGAAGAATTGATTGTTTATGATTCTTTACGCAAAGAATATCAATTATTAGACAGATATTCTTATACGGTTTTCGTAAAATTTCCGGCATTTGCCGATGTTTTGTTTTTTTATGTGCGAAATGTGATTGAAAAATAAAGTGTTTTTAGTCTTTTAATTTTTGAATCAACCCATTAAAAATTTTTAATTTCTTTTTATATCGATTTTTTCGCACAGGCGAGAAAGCGATAAAAAATCAAAAAAGTACAAAAAAGATATTTTTGACAATAAAAATATTTTTTAAAATAAAAAATTTATAAAAATCAACTGATAAAAACAAGATATACCGAAAAGAAAAAGGAAGAAAAGCGCATCAATATTTCTTTATTTTTTAAAACGGAATAAAAACAAAATTAATTTTAATTACAGACATTTATTTTAAAATATTTTCATCGGTTCCCTCCTATATATGCAAGAAAACAATATATTTCATTAATACAATTTGTTCTCATTTTGTTCTTGACATTTATTTTAAAATGTTGTACGATTTGTACGTTAACAGAAAAAAGAAAGGATTTCTATATGACACAACTTACTTTTAAATCTCTTTCGACGGGTCAGCTGCCTCTTGTGCAAATTTGCAAGACACCCGAAGCCCCGTCTGATATTATCTCGAAAAAAAATTTACTCGATTCGGGTCAGACACATTTATTGAATCAACCTGCGTTCACGTCCGATTTACCTTTTACAGCAAAAAACGACACGTTCTTTTCGCAGGGAGCGGATTCGTCGCCTTTGAGCGCAATGAAACCGCCTGCCCGTCAAACCGAAAATATCTTTGCTTCCCAAAACATCAGATATGTTTCTTCACCGAGAAAGAAGCTTTCACTCGGATTAACATTCGCCGAAGAAGCAAAAGTTTTTCAAGAAAAAAAGAAAATTAAGCTTCAAACAAAATCGGACAGCGCACGTCTTGTGCCGATTTATATTCGTCAGGCAACACGCACCGTGCCGGTTGTTTCAAAACATATTTCGGGCGCGCGTTTTATTTTCGATTCGCCTTCCCTTTTAAACTATTGTATGAAATGGTGTCAAACGGTTTATGCCGACTCGGTTGTTTTACGCCCTATTCCTCATACGGGAACGGTGTTATTGATTTTTCCGCGCAAAAACGCTCATTATGTACAGTTTGTTTATCATAACGGCGTATGCAACGAACCACAAAGATTGTTTCAACAACAAATAGCACCGATTGACGTAAAAGTTTTTCACGCTTTCACGCCCTTTGCCGATTGGATTAAAAAACAAACGCAATGTGAGGCGTAAAATGTTTTTATCATTTTTTAACACCGCTTTGAAACAAATGAAAACACCTGTTTATTCCATAGCCGATATTGCTTTTATGCAAACAAGCGTTACTTTGCCGATTAAAAAGCATAAACACTTAATTCAAGCATTTCAAAACGGTAAATATGTTCGAAAAATTATTTATTTATCAGAAAGGAAACAAAATGGAACAAATAAAATCGATTGATGATATTCGCAATCAAATTATTAAAGCATGTGAAATTTATAAATTATATCCGGCGCCTCATCCGACAGGCTTACGTTCTTCTTTGCGCTATGCGGATATTGAACGACAAAGTCGCGAAAAGCAAATTTATTTTCGCCCGACGCCGACGGAAGTCGATGATGCCGATATTGTTCAATTTGATTGGCTGCCACGGCTCAGTTTAAAAGAAAGACAGCTCTTATGGAAACGATTTTCGGGTATGGGTTGGAAACGGTTGGCAAACGAATCGCAAATATGCGAACGAACGGCACGCAAGCGAATAGAGAGGGCGTTGGAAAAACTTTTCATACAGTTGCATTGATTCTTTCAGTGTCGCGCTCGTCAAAAAGAAAGGTCAATTTTCGACCTTTCTTTTTTATTTCATTAAACAACACTGTTATTTTTTCAACCGAAACGGCATATTTTCCTTGAAATTTTGAAAAAAACGGATAAAATAAAAAAATATTTTATTTTAAGGATTCATTGAATGCGTTTATTATCAACATTGGTCAGCTTGACTTTCTTTTTTTGTTTTATTGTTTTTTTGGTTGGCATTGTCGTTGTAATGCATTTTTCCGTCGGTTTGCCGGATTATCGACAACTTGCCGATTATCGTCCGTTGGTAACAACGCGCCTTTACGCGAACGACGGTTCGTTACTGGCGGAATACGCCAACGAAAAGCGTTCATTCGTGCCGATTGAAAAAATACCGCCAATGGTCAGTAACGCTTTTTTAGCGGCGGAAGATAAAAACTTTTACGCACACGGCGGAATAGATTTTTTGGGATTGGCTCGCGCCGTTATTTTAAATTTGAAAAACATCGGAACAGGACGGCGTCCGATGGGGGCGTCTACCATTACACAGCAAGTTGCCAAAAACTTTTTGCTTTCAAACGAACAATCGTTATCCCGTAAAATCAGAGAAGCTTTGTTGGCACGAAAAATTGAACAAACTTACACCAAAGATCATATTTTGGAATTATATTTAAATGAAATCTATTTGGGCGGCGGTGCTTACGGGGTTGCCAGCGCCGCTTTGAATTATTTTAACAAAGATTTAAAAGATTTAACGTTGTCCGAAACGGCTTATTTGGCGGCACTGCCCAAAGCGCCGAACAATTATCACCCGATTCGCCGTCCGAAACAAGCCGTTCATCGGCGAAACTGGGTTTTGTCCCGAATGGCGGATGACGGTTATATTACACAAGAGCAAGCCGATGAAGCCATGCAAGAACCGCTGAATGTGGTGGTAAAAGAAAAAAATGCCTTAAAAACAAACGGTTATTATGCCGAAGAAGTTCGGCGATTTGTGGTATCGAAATACGGCGATGACGCCATGTATAACGGCGGTTTATTTATTCGAACTTCTTTGGATCCGCGTTTACAAAAAGCTGCCGTTGAAGCCTTACAAAACGGGTTGTTAAATTATGACAAGCGACACGGTTGGCGTGGTGCAGCGGAAAAATTGGAATTAAAAGAAGATTGGCAAAGCGCTTTTCGAAAACGCGAGTTACCGCCTTATGTTCCGGACGGATGGCTTGAAGCCGTTGTCACGAATACCACCGATAAAGAAGCCGAAATTTATTTAACGAACGGCGAAACGGGAAAAATTTTGTTAACAACACTTTCATGGGCGCGTAAATATTTGGAAAATGCCCGTATTTCCGCCGAAAGCGTAAAGAGTGTGAAAAAAGTGTTGCACGCGGGCGATGTGATTTTTGTTTCACCGAAAGACAAAGATACGCCGAAAACAAAAATCTATTTATTACAGCAACTGCCCGAAGCGGAAGGCTCGTTGGTAGCACTTGATCCGCATACGGGGCGCGTTTTAGCAATGGTGGGCGGTTTTTCGTTTTATCGTAATCAATTCAATCGCGTCATTCAAGCTTATCGGCAACCGGGGTCCTCATTTAAACCGTTTGTTTATCTGGCGGCGTTGGATTCGGGCTACACCCCGTCAAGTTTAATTTTAGATGCGCCGATTGTCATGCGTTTGCCGGACGGTTCTTTGTGGAAACCGAAAAATTACAGTCGCACGTTTTACGGTCCGACAACATTGCGTGTCGGATTGGAAAAATCCCGCAACCTGATGACAATTCGATTGGCAAAAGCCATCGGCATGCGCAAAGTAGCGAAATATGCCAAAAAATTCGGTATTGCCGATAATTTACTGCCGGTTTTGTCATCGGCGTTAGGCGCCCATGAAACAACTTTGTTAAAATTGGTAACGGCTTACGGTTCTTTTGTGAACGGCGGTAAAAAAATCACGCCGAATTTAATCGATCGTATTCAAGACAGAGACGGCGTGACAATTTATAAACATGATACGCGTCCGTGTCCGAATTGCGTCGGCGAAACGGCAGACGTAAACAAAAAACCCGAAATTGTCGATATTCGGGAACAAATACAAGATCCCGTCAGCGCCTATCAAATGGTCAATATTTTAACGGGTGTCGTTGAACGGGGAACAGGACGTGTTGCCAAAGCCGTCGGACGAACATTGGGTGCCAAAAGCGGAACGAGTAATGACAGCTTTGATGCCTGGTTTATCGGCTTTTCGCCTGATTTGGTCGCCGGTGTATGGGTCGGGTTCGACAATCCGCAAACATTGGGCGCGAATGATACGGGCGGAGTGGTTGCCGGTCCGATTTTCCGTGATTTCATGATGACGGCTTTAAAAGGACAACCGAACATTCCTTTCCGTATTCCCCAAGGCGTCCGTTTGGTCAAAGTCAATCCGGTCACGGGAAAACCGTCCTCGGCGCCGAACGCCATTGATGAGGCGTTTCGGTTAACTCAAACGGCGGCAAACGATAACAACAAAGTAATCGGCGAAGAGGAAACCGAAATAGAAAATGAAGAAGCGCCCGTCCCCGAAATGGGCGGATTGTATTAACTTTAACAAAGGTTTTTTGATGAAAGCGGAAATTATACAAAGCAAGCAAAAATACCTGACAGCGGTTCAACTGCTGAAGGAGCGTCTTTGACTGGGATAATGCCCTGTTACGCAAAGACGAATTGGATTCATTAACAGCAGACGCGCATTTATGGGATCATCCCGAACAGGCACAAAAGCTGATCGGTGAACGCACGCGATTAAGTGATCGAATCAATTCTTTACGGAATCTGATTCAACAAATTGACGAGTCATATGAAATGATTGAGTTTGCCGAAAGCGAAAATGACGAAGCGTTACTTTCGGAAGCCGAAAATCAATTTTTGGCATTGGATACAACCGTTGAAAATATGTTATTGGAAAGTTTATTGTCTGGCGAAGGCGATTCAAATGATGCCTTTTTGGAAATTCACGCCGGCGCCGGCGGAACGGAATCGCAGGATTGGGCAGATATGTTGCGGCGTATGTATATGCGCTGGGCGGAAAAAAACAAAATGTCGGTTTCTTTGCTTGAAGAAAATATCGGTGAAGAGGCGGGCATTAAATCAAGCACGCTTAAAATTAAAGGATTGAACGCTTACGGGTGGTTAAAATATGAATCGGGCGTTCATCGGTTGGTGCGTATTTCGCCGTTTGATTCCAACGCACGCCGACATACGAGTTTTGCATCGGTCTGGGTTTATCCTGTTGTGGATGATTCCATTCAAATCGATATTAATCCGGCGGATTGTCGCATTGATGTGTTTCGGGCATCAGGTGCGGGCGGACAACACATTAACCGAACGGAAAGTGCGGTTCGTATTACGCATATGCCGACAGGCATTGTCGTGCAAAGTCAAACAGGACGATCACAGTTTCAAAACAAAGAAGAAGCGTGGAATATGTTGCGATCGCGTTTATACGAAGTCGAGCTTCAAAAACGACAGGCGGCACAAGGCGCGATTGATTTATCAAAAGGCGATAACGGCTGGGGCAATCAAATTCGCTCATATGTGTTACAACCGTATCAGCTGGTTAAAGATTTACGAACAAACCATGAAACATCGGATACCGCCGGCGTGTTGGACGGTGACTTAAACGGCTTTATGCGCGCGGCGTTGGCAGATTTGGGGGCAAAATGATTCAAAAAGGACGATTAAATTTTTTAAGTCGTGATTTATTCAAACGCACGCAAAAATTGGAAGCAAAAATAACAACGTTTTTAATGAATATTATCGAAAGCGGCGTTTATTATGCGCAAGGGCTTGAAATTTATATTCGGGAAGGCTGTTCGAGTGATTTTTTAAATCTTCGAAAAACCGTTTCAAAGCTGGAAAGCGAAAACGATTCGTATCGACGCGAAATTGAAAACGATTTATATGAACATATGCTGTTACCCGATATGCGATCGGATATTTTAAAATTGTTGGAAGGATGCGATAAAATTATCAACAAATATGAATCGAATTTGCTGTTAATGTCGGTTGAAAAGCCGCAACTGATTGAAGCGCTTTCCGTTAATTTATTAAAAATGGTGCAAACGAATCTGGATTGTGTGGGCGCGTTGATTTCGGGTGTGAAAGATTTTTTCGCCGGGCAACCCGATGTCGGAGAATATACCCTCAGAACGTATCATTACGAACATTTGGTTGATAAGCAGGCATATCATTTAAAGGAAGCTGTTTTTGAAAATAAAAACTTGCCGTTGGCGCGACAATTACAACTGAAAGAGTTTATTTACAACATTGAAAAAATATCCGATATTGCGGAAGATGTGGCAGATGTATTAAAAATTATGGCGGTGAAACACTTAATATGACAATTTCGGCGATTATCACGGTTTTTTTTCTGGCGGTTCTGTTAGGGCGAAACAATTTAAGCAATCTGTTCGGCTCTGCCATCGGAACGCGGATGATATCGTTTCAGACAGGCGCTTTGATTGCTTCTGTTTTTGTGATTGCCGGCGCCGTATTAAGCGGAGCGGCAGTCACGCAAAACGTAACGGACTTGGGAGCCATACGCACAATTCAAGATGCCTTTGCCGTTTGTTTCAGCGCGGCTCTTTTATTATGGCTTTTAGGAAAAGTCGGCTGTCCCGCATCGGTGGTACAAACAACCACGGGAGCCTATGTTGCTTTTAATTTATTTTATCGAATCCCGCAACCGATTCCGTTATTAATGCAAAATATATCGGGCTGGATTTACACGCCTTTAATGGGTTGTTTTTTATCATTTTTCGGATTCAAACTGTTTCGTTATCTGTTACATCGATTTCCGATTCGCCTTTTACTGCGCGACAAACTGATTCGAATCGGGTTATTGAGTGTCGGTGCGTTTTCGGCGTATGCGTTCGGGGCGAACAACATCGGCAGTGTTATCGGACCGATGATTCCCTTAAACATTTTACCGCCTGATGAATTATTTTACGGTGCCGGATTATTTATTTCTCTGGGATTTTTCTTTGCGGACAGACGAGTTATTGAAACCGTTTCCACGGGCGTTTTCAAGTTATCGCCGACGGAAGCTTTAATTGCCGTTTTGATGAGTGCCGTCACGCTTATTTGTTTTTCGAGCGTTACGTTGGAACGTTTTTTAGTGATGTGTCATTTACCGACATTTCCGTTAGTTCCCGTACCGTTATCGGGTGTTTTAATCGGAGGCGTATTCGGTATAGCCTTGTCAAAAGGACCGAGCGGACTTAAATGGAAGAAAGCGGGCATGGTTATTTTATCGTGGTTTATGGCGCCGATGGGTTCGGGAATTGTTTGTTACGGTTTATTATATTTAATGAAAGGAATATAATATGAGCGCGAAAAGAACGTTGATATTTTTCTTAAAATTTTTCATGCGAGCGCTTATTATTTTCATAACGCTGTTTTTTCTGGGAATTGCGATATTATTTTGGCGATTATCCGTCAAGCCGTTGGATTTAGAGTTTTTAATGCCGGAAATACAGGGATATGTTTTACCGACAAACGAAGGCTTAAAGTTGGAAGCGGATTCGGTTTTATTATCTGCGCAATTTTCGCGATACGGCTTATTTCATGTCTCCGTTCATAACTTATCGTTATTGGGAAAAGACGATTCGTTAATTTTAGACATACCCGATTTACAGGTATCCTACGGTTTACGCAATTTATTCACGTTAAATTACATGCCGATGCGCGCCTATATTTCCGATATGCTTTTACAGCTGACGTTGGCAGCTGACGGACGATTATTACTGCAAGGGCAAGAGGGAAAAGCGGTTTCGATAGCGCAAGTGGCGAAATCGGGGGAAGAACCGAAAGTAATATATCATCCGCATCAATACATGAGGAAATTTCTGGCGATACGGCATATTGTGTTGGATCGGGCGGGCGTTATTATTGCCGATGAGTTAAACGGACGGCGCATTATGTTACCGGAAGTATCGGCATCATTGGAACGGCAACGATTCGGGCAATATGTATTCGATTTTAAATCAAACCTTCTCATGCAGGAAGACTTAATGCACTTAAACGGCACGGCGTTAATTAATTTCAAAGGGCGAACGGCTGAATTCAATCTGGCGTTTGACAAAGTCAACTTAGCGAAAGCGGGGCGAATCGCCGATTTAATGAACGGCATACAGTTGATGATTAAAGGGACTGTTTCGGGGGAGATTGATTTTCACACTTTTCATTTTCATCAATGGCGAAACATTTTTAAGGCATTGACGTTTACGGTTGAAACCGAACAAAAGGGAAAAATTATATTACCGCCGCCGTTAGATACGGCAACTTACAATGTTTCGTTCATCAAGGCGACGGGAACGTTTACCGAAAAGCTGGAATCGTTAAGCATTGAGCCGATAAACGCCGGATTGACGAACAAGTTAAAGGCTGTTGCCGATATGCAGATTCAGAATCTGGGATCATTTTTGGATACGTTTGATTTCAGCCGTGTCAAAACAACGTTAAGCGCGCGCATTCAAGACATACCCGTACATTTGGTACCGCACGTCTGGCCATCAGGCTTAGGGTCCGATGCGCACGCGTGGGTGAAAGAGAACTTAAAGGACGGCACGGCGCCGAATGCCGTTTTCAAGTTATATTTCACGGGTTCCGAGCTGACCGATTTACTGGGCGACATTGATTTTCAAGGAATGACGGTTGATTATTTATCGCCGATGAAGCCTGTCAAAAACGCTTCGGGCAAGGTTATGCTTTATCCCGACAAGGTTGAAATTTTTGCCCAAAGCGGCGAAATTGACAACATACATCTTTTAGGCGGAAGCATTTATTTAACGGAGCTTCAAGATGACATATCGAACGCGCGCATTGAGTTGCAAGCCGAAGGATCTGCGCCTGAAATACTGGCATTGATTGATGAGAAGCCTTTGGAATTGCTTGACGGGTTTGATATTCTTCCTGCGAACACGGCGGGCGATGTTTCGGGCGAGATGACGTTACGTTTTCCGCTGACGGAATCGTTGACGGCGAAAGAAGTGCAAGCGAATATAACGGCATCGGTTTCGAACGGACTGTTTCAAACGAAAGACAAGGCGCAAGCGTTAACAAATGCGGCGTTAGGTGTTGTTATTGAGAACACGCAAATGATTGTCAAAGGCACGGGGCAATATAAAGATGTGCCTGTCGATGTTGAATGGACGGAACAATTTATGCCCACGAAAAAGGCGCCGCTTCAACGGCAAATAGAGGTTAAAGGCAAAGTGAACGACTTATTTTTCAAGCCGTTTGTGAGCGACATATCCGATTATTTCATCGGTATGTTAAAGGGGAGTGCCGTTTATGAACAGCAAATGACAGGGGAGCAGCAAATTCGAATCAAGGGCGACTTAACCGATGCGGAATTAATGTTATATCCGTTGGCGTATACAAAAATCAAGGGGGTATCGGCGCAAATTGAAGCATTGATTCGGTTAAGCAAGGAGGGGCAAGCGCAATCGGCTGATTTTGAGCTGTCGGCAGACGGAAAAGCGCTGAATATCAAAGGCAGTGCTTTATTTTCAAGTGACGGCATTCAATTAACGCTTCAACAGGCGAAAGCGCCGGGAACTGATTTTGCGGGTGATGTCAAATATCGGAAAGGGCAGGAATTAACGGTGCGAATGAAGGGCAAAAGCTGGCTGATGACGGAATTAAAGAATATGCCGTATTTCAAGAATCAAGCGGCGGAAAGTGAGCCGAAGCAAGAGCCGATTTTTCCGTTTATTCATTTTGATATTGACATGGATTCGTTAACAATCAATCCGAACTTACCGTTACGGCAAGTACGGGTAAAAGCGGAGCGACAAGGAAGCATCTGGCGTGAATTTTTAATATCTGCGCAAGGGAAAGGCGCCGTATCGGTGCATTTGGGGGCAGACGGCAAAGGGTTAACGGGTACAGCGTACGAAACGGGCGATTTATTGAATCGGCTGAATCTGACGGACGACTTTGAATCGGGCAAAGCGACTCTTTCGGCGGTTCAAAACGCGCAAGGGCTGATTAAGGGGGAAATCAACGTGAAAGATATGAACTTAAAGGATCCAGGATTTGTCATGCAAGCGTTAACCATTATCGGCATTCTTGACGCATTTCGGGGGAAAGAGTTACATTTTCGGCATGCGAGCGTTCCGTTCAAGTTAACGCCGAACTTTACGCTGATGATTACCGACGGAGCGTTATACGGCACCTCGTTAGGCATAACGTTTGAGGGCTTTTTGCGGCAGGGGTATATGAATATTAAAGGATCGGTCATTCCGGCGTATGCGTTAAACAGTCTGCCGGGAAAGATTCCCGTTATCGGCGGATTATTTCGCACCTCGGCGCATGGCGGGCTTGTCGGTGCCAGTTATTCCATTAAAGGGGCGCCGTCAACGGCAAAAATTGACTTTCATCCCTTATCGAGCATAGCGCCGGGCATATTGAATCGATTATTTCAATAGAGGCGCAGGGGGGTATTTTAATAATTATTTTTTACTGTTAAGATATTGAAAATAAAGAAAAAGCATCTTATTTACAATAAAAAGTGAAATTTTTTTTAATTTTTTTAAAAAAAGCGCTTGACAAGAATTATTTGTCGTTGTACAATTTCGTTCAAGGGGGAGAGTATACCCTCCGAAGAATATGTCTGTACAAAAGAACCGGGGAACAAGGGGAACAAGGGAACCAAAAAACAAGGGAAAAGAGCAAAGAGAGGGAACCATGAGAAAAGCGTTTTTAAGAGGCGGATTATTTATAGCAGTTTTGTTAAGTGCTTTTTCGGCACACGCATGGAGTCTTGTGTTTAATGATAACCCTGCTCCGATTGCCAACTCTCCCTCTAATTCCTCACAAAATGAATCTACTTTACCCACAACGTTAACAACTTTAACAACATCAGAAACAACGTCGGCAACAACGAAAGCCACAACGAAAAAATCAGGTGACGGCGGCGGTAGCGAAGAAACAACGAAAGCCACAACAACCACAACGAAAAACACAACAACGAAAGCCACAACTTCAGCCACAACGTCGGCAACAACCTCAGCAACAACTTCGGCGACAACGTCGGCAACAACTCCCAGACAAGATGACGGCGGCGGCGAAGAAACAACAAAAGCCACAACAACCACAACGAAAAACACAACAACGAAAGCTACAACCTCAGCAACAACGTCGGCAACAACCTCAGCAACAACTTCGGCGACAACTTCGGCAGAAACATCGGGAACAACATTGCCGACTTCATCCGCGGAAGAAGAAACATCATTGCCGACTTCGGCAATTGCGTTATTAACAACGTTAACAACGACCAGTCATGAGTTAACAACGCCGACGGCACCTGAAACGACGTCATCGCCGTATACACCAACACCGCCGACAACAACATTAAAGCCGACTCGTCCGCCACATTCGGTACCTGTGTCAACGGCAACAACAACGTTAACAACGCAAGCACCGACCAGCTTGTCAACGGCAAGAACAAGTGTTTCGGTGGTTTCAACACCGTCTCATACGTCGCCTGAACAACCAACGACGGCGCCACCAACAACAAGTACAACCACAACAACGACCACTCAGCCGCAAACGGTGCCCACGGCAACCACACGCGAAACAGTGAGTTTAACAACGCTCACAACGTCAAGCGTGCCGTCAAGTCCGCACACAAAGTTTACAACGCCGAGTCGCACAACGCTGCATGCTTCCACAACGGCGCATGCTTCCAAAACAGTGGGAATGCCGAACACTGAAACAACGACAATACAAACTGATCCTGTTGAAACGACATGGGAACCGGAACCGTCGATTATTGTCACAACGCGTTAATTCCGTTTGTGCAGTACATCGCTATGTGCCGATAAGGGAAAAATGGCGATAATGTTCTATACCTGAAACAAGCTGAAAAAGCGCGATTTCGGTACGGTCTCTTGTTTTCTGTTGATGATAACTTGTTTTTTAGAGGGCATATTCGGCTTTTCTTTCATTTTCGGCGAACAGTGCCGTCCTCATGAAACATGGAACGGCGCAGTGTGCCGAAAATGAGAAAAAGAAAATCAATATATTTTTTCTGCTTTAAAACTCTTTTTGCGCTTATAAAAAAATAAACCGATGCCCGCTAACAGTGCAATGCCTGTGAGCGAAAAACCCACACCGACACCAATCGGGTTCGAAAATGATTGAAAATAAAGTAATAACAGGCGTAACACAATAAAAAAGACCGTCACGTTAAACAAAATCATTCGTTTGGCAATAACGGCAAAAAAGCCTAACAAAAGCAAAAACGCCATTGATACCAAAAAACCGAAAAACGGATTGTGCATTGCCATATCCCCTAAAAACACAACGGGAAAATATAAAATAATCGACCAATGATATAAACTTTGTGCCATTCTGTCCGAAAAGAAATGTGATAAATAAATTAAACAAATTAAAATACCGCCTAACAAGGTTGTGGCAAATAACGGTGTCTGTTCAAAAAACAACAGCAATAATTCCAGCTTCATATAACCGATAATACCGCCGAAAAATAAGGGAACCCACAAAAAAGCCAACAGTTTGCGTTTACTGATTAACACAATACCCAAAGACAAAACAGCCCATAACAAAAGTCCTTTGGCACCGTCTACCGGCAAATTAAAAATTTGCGCGACCAGTCCGATTCCGCCCCCGATTGCCAAAAACGTAAAAAATAACGCTGTTTCCGCTAATTTATGGCGCTCTTTTTTAATGGCTAAATAAGAAAGAATTAATCCGCCGAAAATTAAAACACCGACAATGGTTAATTTAACACTATCGGGTATTTGATACCAGTAAGCGCGCATAATGGCGGCAATTCCCAAACACAAGCATAACACCGCTGTCCAAAGCAGTGTTAAAAATAAAAACGGGGGTTGTTTTATTTTTTCCGCTTCCAAAATTTCCTGTCGTTGTGATGCGGAAATAATGTTATGTTGAACCCAATTATTTGTTTTTTGACTTAAATTCATATCCGCCTCCTTTTTTCTTAAAAATAAGGCGTTGAATTTATTTTCTCAATACCGACGGGTTATAATAACAAATTTTTCACGATTTGAACCACGTTTTCGGGCGTGAAGCCGAAATGTTTAAATAAATCATCCCCTTTGCCGGAAGCACCGAAACCGTCAACAGATAAAATCGCACCCGTTTCGCCGATAAATCGATCCCACCCCAAGGAAGAGGCGGCTTCAATTACTACGCGCGGTGCCGTTCCCAACACCGCTTCCCGATAAGCAACCGACTGCAATTCGAACAATTCCCGACACGGTACGGAAACAACAGCGGCGGCAATGTTTTCTTTTTCCAACAGGGCAGCTGCCCGACAAGCCAGTGAAACTTCCGAGCCGGTTGCAATCAGCGTAACATTTCTTTTCTTTTTTGACTCTTTTAAAACATATCCGCCTTTTGCGGACAAATTTTCATCGATGTTTTCTCTTAAAAGCGGTAACGCTTGCCGTGAACAAATAATTGCCGAGGGTGTTTTTTGATGTGCCAACGCCGTTTCATAACATTCGGCGGTTTCCACACTGTCTGCCGGACGCAGAACAAGTAAATTCGGTGTTGCCCGTAATGAAACAAGCTGTTCAATCGGCTGATGTGTCGGTCCGTCTTCCCCGACACCGATTGAATCATGCGTTAAAACGTAAATTTCTTGCAATTCCATCAGGCAAGCCAAGCGAATAGACGGCTTCATATAATCAACAAAAGATAAAAACGTTCCGGCAAGCGGAATAAATCCGCCGTGAGCAGCTAATCCGTTCATAATTCCCCCCATGGCATGTTCCCGAATGCCGTAATGAATGTATCGACCGGCATAATTGTCTTTGGTAACAGAAATTGCCGTTTGAGGTTTTGTATAAGAGGCACCTGCCAAATCGGCGGAACCGCAAACCAACGACGGCATATTTTCCGCCAATAAGTTTATAATGTTTTGAGATGATTTTCGCGTGGCAAGGGCTTCTTTTTGTTGAACGACTGCTTCTTTATATTGTTTTAAAACCGTTGAAAGACAAGCGGGAATCTCTTGATTTAAACGTTTGGTAAACGCCTGCCGATAAGGAGATTTTTCCACTTGTTTTTCCCATTGTCGGCGCGTGCTTTCCCATTGTTTTGCCTGCGCACGAATTTCGGTTAATAACGCTTGCGGTATTTCAAACGGTGCCGAAGTCCAATTAAGTTTTTGGCGCAAGCCCGCTATTTCATCTGCTCCCAAGGGCGATCCGTGACATTTGGGCGTACCTGCTTTAGTCGGCGCACCGAAACCGATGGTTGTTTTGCAATCAATCAACACCGGTTTATCGCTTGTTTGGGCTTGTGTGAGGGCTTTTTCAACCGAGGAATGAGAATGTCCGTCACATTTTAATACCAGCCAGTTGTTTGCTTCAAAACGCTTTTTCATATCGGTTGAAGAAGCAATATCGGTCGAACCGTCAATGGTAATATGATTATCATCCCATAAAACAATCAGTTGATTGAGTTTCCAGTGTCCTGCCAACGCAACGGCTTCTTCGGATATGCCCTCCATTAAACACCCGTCACCTGCGAAAACATAAGTTTTGTGATGAATAAGCGCATCACCGAATTCGGCATTGAGTAATCGTTCCGCCAAAGCCATACCCACACCGCCTGCCAAACCCTGCCCCAAAGGACCGGTTGAAAAATCAATGCCGTTTACAAGCGTTTTTTCCGGATGACCCGCTGTTTTGGATCCTAATTGCCGAAAGGATTTAAGGGCGTTTAAATCAACATCTTCAAAGCCGAATAAATACATCAAACTGTATAATAATGCCGAACCGTGACCGTTGGATAAAATAAATCTGTCGCGATTAAACCACGCGGGACATTTTGGATCAATCCGCAAAAACTTTGCCCATAAAACAGCAGCGACATCAGCCATACCGAGCGGCATACCCGGATGTCCCGATTGTGCTTTTTCAATCATATCAACCGATAAAACACGAATAGCAGCGGCAAAATCTTTTAAGTTGATCATTCTTCTTCTCCTTCATCAAAAAGTGAATTGACAAAATCGATTGTTCCCGTAAATCCCGTCGGTTTTTCTCCGTGAATTATCGGTTTGTCTGCTTCATTTCCTTTATAGAGCATAATTAACGGCGTATCAAGGGCATCGGCATCAGGCGCGTTGTGATCGCCGTATAAAATAACAAAGCTGTCATTTGGCAGGGCTTCATAAAAGTTTTTAAGTCCCAAATCCAATTCAAAGGCAGCGTTCATATAATTTTCCCGAACCGTTTTTGCATTCGGATACGGATATTGCTCATCGGATTGAGAAATAAACGGCGGATGCATATTGGTTGTAATGATAAAAGTAAATGTTTTTTGATTGCTTGATGTTTGAAGTGCCGCCAAGGTTAACATTTGTCCGTCGGAAACGCCCCATTCACCCCGCACCCAATCGGCGGGATAATCTTCCATAAAATAAAGTTTTTGAAAGCCCATGTGGGAATAATGCGTTAATCGATTAAAAAATGATTTTTCAAAACTGTGATAAAAACTTGATTGATACCCCTTTTCCGCCAATCGTTTCGGCAGAGGCTTAATAATCTTATAAATATTCGGCGTATAAGAAAAATAAACCATTAAATGGCAAACGGACTGATCTAACGGCAAACCGCTCATCATACTGAAATCAGTATTGCCCGAACCCAAACAATGATAGTGATTAACATCACACCAAACGTTTCCTGTTTTTTGAACAGACGATAAAAACGGCATTACTTTCGGTTGAACGGCTTGCGTTGTTAAACTTTCAACCTGAATCAGGTAAATATGTTGCGGTAACCGTGAAAGAAAAATGTTATCGGATTGATATTTTTTCAATTTTTCGTGATTTCCGGAAATGATAAGCTGATTCAGTTTCTCCAACGGATTTTTGAATAATATTTCCGCCGGATACGTTATTTTATAAAGCATACCCTGTTCATAAGAGATATAAACGCTCGGAAATAAAAATAAACAAAGTTCTGCCCAATAAAAAATGCCGGTTATATAGGAAAGCCCTATCAGTATTGCACCGGTTAAAAAGCCGATAACTGCCTTTTTAAAATTGAAAAACGGATGTTTTATGACCCAAATAAGCGTAAAAACAGAATAAAAAAGCAAAATGAAAAACGGTATATCAAACAACGAGTTTTTATTGCTTAATCCGGCACGAATACCCTCTTTGAAAGCCGACAAAATATCATAAAACAAAAGCGATGTTATATTGACTTTATAATATTCTTTAAAAACGCAAAACATTAAAAAATTAAAACAAATGAAAAAACAGGTAACGGCACGTCCGAAAAACAAAGCAAGTAACCAGCCGAGCGCATATAAAATTAAAATAACCGCATAACCGAAAGTATAGAGAAAATTACCGTTATGAACATATAAAAAAACATCGGTTAACAAAGAGCCGAATACCAACAAAAACAAACAAAAACCGAGGGAATGCAAAATCCGTCGAAACTCCTCCTTTATCGGAAGCGGATTTTCTTTATCCGGAATAAAAAACGAAAAAGATTTCTGTGTCATTTCGCCTCTCGGATTTTTACAAAAGAAAACATATTGCGTCCGTAAGTACATTGACGTGTGAGTTCAAAATCATCGGGCAAAACGGGATTTTCACCGCTTTGCGTTTCCAATACGATTAACGTTGCGTAATTAATCCACCCGTTTTTATAAAATGCCGTTAATGCTTTTTCGGTCAGATTTTGTCCGTACGGAGCGTCACTGAAATAAATATCAACGCTCTGTGCGGCGGGCGGCGGTATTAATGCGTTGGTAAACAAAACAAATCTTTCGGGAAGTCCGCGCGTATTTAATTCGATATGTCCGCGCGCCATATGATTGTTTTCAAAAAAGAAAACGTGATCGGCACCGCGAGATAAGGCTTCTATCCCGATAGAACCCGAACCGGCAAACACATCGGCAAATAAAACGTCTTCCCACAATTTTCCCTGTGTCAGCAAATAGTGTGATAATATGTTAAACAGGGCTTCTTTGGCTCTGTCCGCCGTCGGACGTGTAATCGTTTCGTCCGCTGCCGATAATTTTTTACCGCGATATGTTCCGCCGATTATTCGCATAATAACTCTTTCATTGCTTTTTTTGTTACTTCTCGCACTTCCCCTTTTTCCAAATGACCCAACTGAAACGGACCATATGCCACCCGAATCAATCGTGTAACGGGCAGATGAACAAAATCCATCATTTTACGAATTTCTCTGTTTTTGCCCTCGGTTAAGGTTATCAGTGCCCATGTGTTTGTCCCCTGAATACGTTCAACTTCTATTTGACAAGGCGCATAACGAATACCTTGAACGGTAACGCCCTTTTGCAGTTTTTCCTGAATGTTTTTTGTTAATATACCGTGAATGCGCACACGATATTTTCGTTTCCAACCGAGAGAGGGGTGTTCTAATTTTCGTGCCAAAGCCCCGTCGGTCGTGAGTAACAACAAGCCTTCGGAATTTAAATCCAACCGTCCGACGGAAATCACGCGCGGTAAATAAGCGGGTAATTGCTCAAAAACGGTCGGACGTCCCTGCGGATCTTTATGCGTGGTAACAACGCCCGTCGGCTTATGATAACACCAGAGCCGTGTTTCCTGCTTTGCACCGATCGGTTTGCCGTCAACGCAAATAATATCTGCCTCGTTAACCAAAAAAGCGGGTGTGGACAGTTTTTGTCCGTTTACCGTTACTCTGCCCGATAAAATATAATTTTCCGCCGTTCGTCTGGAACAAACACCCGCGCCGGCAATCACTTTTGCTATTCTTTCTTTTTTTTCCGTCATAAAATACTTTCTTTTTTTCAATAAATGTTATAATATACAAAAAAACAAAAAGAAGGAAGCAAAAAAAGCATATGGATGAAAAAATTTTAAAAAAAGCGTTTCATTTGGCAAAAAAAGCCGCCGAAGAACAGGAAGTCCCTGTCGGTGCCGTTATTTTTGATACGAAAACACGTCAAATCATCGCTGCGGCTTACAATCAAACGGAAAAATTAAAAAATCCGACCGCTCATGCCGAAATACTGGCTATTCAAAAAGCCTGTCGCAAACTGAACACCAAAAGATTAAACGGCTGCTCCTTATTCGTTACGTTGGAACCGTGTGCCATGTGTGCCGGCGCCATATCAAATGCCCGATTGGACGCTCTTTATTTCGGCGCATTCGATCAAAAATCAGGCGGTGTTTGTCAAGGTGCTTGTGTGTTTGAGCAAAAGCAAACGCACCATAAGCCGAAAATTACGGGGGGTATTTCCAAAGATATTTTCGGAAACATTCTTACTTCATTTTTTCAACAAAAACGAGCCGCGGAGAAATAAATGGAAGCTGAAAAACCCGTTTTAACCGTTACCGAAATTTCTCTTTCACTGAAAGCGTGCGTTGAACAGGTTTTCGGCGATATTCGCGTTCGCGGTGAAGTTGTCGGTGTTAAAAAAGCACCGTCGGGACATACATACTTTTCTTTAAAAGATACCGACAGTGTTTTATCAGCCATTTGTTGGCGCGGGCGCGATAATGAAACCATGGCGGCACTGACGGAAGGCTTGGAAGTTGTATGTACGGGCAAATTATCTACCTATCCCGGACGCTCCAATTATCAAATGATTGTTCAGGAAGCGCGTCCTGCCGGTATCGGCGCTTTGCTCAAACTGTTAAACGAACGCAAAGAAAAACTGGAAAAAGAGGGCTTGTTTGATATTTCTCGTAAGAAAAAAATACCGTTTTTACCGGAAGTCATCGGTGTTATTACCAGTCCGACCGGTGCCGTTATTCGTGATATTATGCATCGATTGAACGAGCGTTGTCCGCGACGGGTTCTTTTATGGCCCGTATTGGTTCAAGGAGAGGGGGCTGCCGAACAAATTGCCACTGCCATTGAGGGATTTAACACACTTCCGAAAGAGGGGATTTTTATTCAAAACAAGCATATTCCCCGCCCCGATGTGTTGATTGTTGCGCGGGGCGGTGGCAGTTTTGAAGATTTATTTTGTTTTAATGAAGAAATTGTCGTTCGGGCAGCAGCCAATTCGCAAATTCCTTTAATTTCCGCCGTCGGACACGAAACGGACACCACTTTAATCGACTATGCTGCCGATTTACGAGCGCCCACACCGACAGGTGCGGCGGAAAAAGCCGTTCCCGTACAAGCCGAATTAAGAGCGTGGCTGAATGAAAGCGAAAATCGGTTGATTGACGGATTATATCGCGTTATGGAAACGGCACAAACCAAATTGGAAGCTTTAACGCGTTCTTTGCCCAATCTGTCGGAAGTTATTCGATTATTTCAAGAGCGGTTGACAGATAAATATGAGCGATTACAAAACAGTATGGCTGTTTATATAAAATCAATCAACACCGAATTGAATTTAAAGGCGACTTTGCTTCAATCTTATTCATACAATGCCGTTTTGGAACGCGGTTTTGCGCTTGTATTTAATGATACGGGTAAAATTATTTCCCGTCAACGCGAAGCGGTGGGATTATCCCGACTGGACATTCATTTTGCTGACGGAAATTTGAAAGTATTTCCTTGCCCGCCAAATGAAAAAAGCGTTCTTGCAAAATCCAAACAGATTTTATCAAAAGAGTCGAAAAAAATGCCTCAACCCGATTTATTTTCCGTATCCGACCATAAAAACACAAAGTAATTACAAATGTATCAACAAAAGAATAACAAAATAACGCCAAAATGCTCTTTTCCATTACATAAAAAAGGTAAAATAATGTATTGTTTTAAAAATATTAATATTTTAAATATTTTCGTTCTTTCAATATTATGTTATTCTTTTGTAATTACCTATGCAAAAGCACTGACTTTTCATAATCCGATTCAAGACGGACGGTTAATTCAAGGCACTTTGGAAAAAGATGAAAAGCTTTTTTATCAAAACACCCGAATTATTCCCGATAAAAACGGTTTATTTTATTTTGGAATTCCCCACTCGGCACCAACGCCGCTTTTCTTAACATATCAAAAAGGAGAAAAACAGAAAACAATCTCTTTTTCGTATGAAATGCGTCACTGGCAAACAGATGTTGTAAACGGTTTACCGCAAGGGAAAGTTTCTGTCAGTAACCGAAACGAAAAACGAATCGCAAAAGAAAACGCCGAACTGAAAACGGAGCGAAAGAAGTTTATAAACACCTTTTTTCCCCTTTGTTTTTCAAGACCTGTTCAAAATTATCGCTTGTCGGGTTCTTTCGGCGCCCAACGTATTTTGAACGGCATTAAAGGGAGCGGACACGGTGGCGCGGATTATGCGGCTCCCGTCGGAACGCCCGTATATGCACCGGCAGACGGTATTGTTGTTGTGGCTCATCCCGATATGTTTTTAACGGGACAAACGGTATTAATAAATCACGGATACGGTTTATTTTCCTCTTATTCGCATTTATCGAAAACAAATGTAACCCTCGGCGAAAATATAAAACGCGGCGATAAAATCGGCGAAATCGGACAGACGGGACGGGTGACCGGTCCGCATTTGCATTTTTCGTTTTTTTGGTATGAAACACGTGTAGATCCCGAACGGGTGTTTACCGATTTTCCGTGTCATTAACCGACTTCAAGCTTGATAAAAACTTTAAATGTCAGTTGAAAAAACGGCTCAAAAACCTTTATTTTCAGATGACTGTTTTAAATCTGCTTCATTTATCGTTATCAATATTTTTAAATTTTCTTTATCGTGATAATCGGAGAAAACAATTTAACGATTTTTTCAATTTTTTCAAACCGTTTTGTTTTAAAGCGTAAAATTTTAAATTTTCCGAGAAATAAAATTTTTACTTTGCTTTTTGAAATATTTCTCATTATTTGTTGTATTAAATGCTTCTTTTTTATTTTGGCAAGAGCTTTTTCTTTTTGATTATCGGGTAGTAAATTATACATCCAAACATATATTTGAATCTGCCATTTCTTAAAGTTTTCATAAACAGATTGCGGGGCTTTTAAATTTTTTAAAATATTTTGTGTTATTTGAGCAATATCAATAATATCAAGTTGTTTTTCCGATTTGCCTCTTGAGAGCGAATCATTTCTGCCTATTCTGTAAAAATAAAGGTATAAAGGGCAATATGAAACGCTTTTCGCCAATAACATAACTTGTGTAAAAAAAGGAACATCTTCATAAATATATCCTTTTATAAAATATAATTTATTTTCATTCAGAAAGGCTTTTTTATAAATTTTGTTCCAGATATAGCAGGGTTCTACAAAGATATTTCGGTAAATTTTCTTTTTAGAAACAATTCCCTGCTTTACATTTGACCAATATGTTTTTTTTATCATTTGTTTTCCTTGTTCACAGACAAACAAATTACAAACAACAACATCGGCATTATTTTGTATGGCGTTTTGATACATTTTTTCAAACATTTCCGGCTTTACCCAATCATCGGAATCTACAAAACCGATATATTCGCCCGCAGCTTCTTTTATACCGATATTTCGCGCATCACTTAATCCGCTGTTTGTTTTATGTATCACTTTAATTCTTGAATCTTTTAAAGCATAGTTATCACAAAGAGCCGGACAATTATCGGGACTGCCGTCATCAATTAAAATAATCTCAATTTCCTTTAAAGTTTGACATAACAAACTCTCAACACACGTTGAGAGATATTTTTCCGTTTTATATATCGGAACAATAACCGAAACTTTTATCTTTGACATATCAATTTTTTTACAAAATAAAATGTTAATCTGTGCCTTTTTACTTTGAAAAGAATTTTTTCATCAGAACGAATTAAATCTGTTTCCCGTGCCTGCATTGTTTGAGAAAAATCTTTGGTGCTTTTAATTTGAATCAAAGCAAGCTTTCCCCATGTGAATTTTGTCTTACGTACAAAGGGATCTTTCCACGAACCGTTAAAATAATGAATGGCATAATTTTCCATATTTTCCCGTTTAAGACAAAAACAACCGGAAGGATAAATTTTCACACCCTTTTCAAGCGTTGTTTCCGTATCGATTATTTTATTTGAAACGGCATAGCGACGATGAAAGCATTTTTGAAACCGTTGAGGATTAGGGGTCATATCCAATTCACCGTTTTTTTCAAAATGAATGTTCTTATATTCATTTAATAAATCCGTTAAAAGATCATGTTCTTTAATTGCGCCGATTAATGCCGTTTGATAATTTAAATTTCCTCTATATATTTCATAACCCATAAAAAAATCATTATTCAAAAACCGATCAAGATTTTGTGTTATTTCCAAATCCGTATCACAATAAACACCACCGTATTTTTTTAAAACATATAAGCGAATATAATCGGAAACAAACGCCCATTTTTTGGCATTGAATGCTTCTTGAACATAAGCATTGTTAATTTCTTGTAAAATACTGTTATCCCATTCTTTAATTTCCCAGTGAGGACACTGTTTTTTCCAAGAAGAAATGCAATTTAACACCGATTGAGGTTTTTCTTTATTTCCGACCCATATATAATGTATTATTTTAGGTATCATTTTTAACTCCTGTTGTTGATAAAAACAGCATAAATTAAACGTAC
>CANQKV010000011.1 GCA_947624545.1 uncultured Alphaproteobacteria bacterium
GCGGCGGACAAACAAGGCTATACCCCTTTAATGAAAGCCGTTCAAAAACAAAAAGTCAAGCTGATTAAATTTTTAATTGCCAACGGTGCGAATGTTCATCAATCGGCGGGGAAAGCGGCTTTACATAAGCTGTTGCCTCAAATGGTAAAAGGCATTTTCAAAGTTTTAATCGGTTTCAACGATGAGCTGAAAGATGTTGTTTCAACGGCTGCACATTTTAAAAAATTATGGGATAAAAAAAATGCCGTTACCGATTATTATAATAAAATGCCGAATGCCGAAGAAACAAGCTTTTCGCAGCTGGCAACAGATGTTTATAACGGCACCGTTGATACGGTAAACGGTTATATCAACACGGCAGAACATTTATTTGATGATGAAACGGTTATGCATTTGGCGCCCACAAAAGAAATAGAGCGCCTTATTCAAGAATCGGAAGAATTGACGCAAGAAAACAAGGAAACCGATTCTCATCAAAGCACTGATACACAAACACATCGTTAAGCTTTATTCTTTTAAAACGCCCCATACCGTTGCATGATTTCTTAAATAGGTAATCACACTATATGCAACCAATGTTCCGGTATGTCCGGCTTCCAAATCACCGATTGCTGTTCTGGAACGCGGTTGTGCTACATCACAACGAACCTCAGCTTGCGGCAAACAAGGTATTTTAGCTGTATATCCTGTCGGCGGCGGACAAGATTGTGTCATATCCGTTTGTGCATCTTTATAAAACACCAGCCAATCATCAATAAGTCCTTTCATATATAACGTATATGTATGCTCATAAGGACCGAATTTAGGATTTACACTTTGAATAATACATTGATACGTTTGTGAACTGAGTTGATCAAATGGAGCCGAATAAACGGAAATAACGCAAGCCTGCTCTTCATTACTGTATGTGCCGCCGTCAGGACAAGCCGTACATTGCTTTGCCGATTTATCACAATAAGGTGCCGTTTCTTTTTGTTGACATTGACTGCTTTGTGAACAAACACAACGATTTTCTTCACAAACGCTCCCGTTCGGATTACCCGCACAATCGGTGGCTGTTTTGCATTCCACACATTTATTTGTATCCCTATTGCAAACAGGCGTATCAGTCTTGCTTTCGCAATCATCATTATCCGTGCATTCCACACACTTTTCACCATTCCAAACGCCGCTTTCGCAGGTTTTACAGGTATTATCTTTACAATATTGAGATTTCCCCTCACATCCTTTTTCTTGCGTACATTCTACGCACACATGATTAAAGCAAACAGGCAAATCTTCGGGACAATCAGAATCATCATCGCATTTAACTGCGTTCGAATCCGAATCGGCACCGAAAATAACCCTTAATGTATTGGATTCCTCATTACAAGCGCCTTTCTCTCCCTCTGCCTCTGCGTCAACTGATTTTCCATTGATATAAAACGCAATTTCATTATCCATTTTATCAATTAAGTTTGCCAATGGTCTGCAAATGCCCTCGGGAATGTTTTTCATTTCAATATAATAAGCGTTTGCAGCGGTACAAAAAGCCAATTCAGGCGTTGCGTTTTCATTTTCCATATAAACGCAATCAAAATCGGTTTCATAGTTATTAAAATTTATATTTCCGTCATCATACGGATTACCGAGTACCAATTCATCCGCGCCTTGTGCAATTTTCACCTGTGCATCAGTACGCATTAGATTAATTTCATGTGCGATTTGATTCGCCTGATAGTAATTCATGGCATATTTATAACCTGCTATTCCACCAATCGACAATACGCCGATAATTGCCAACACGCCGAGCATTTCAACCATTGACCGCCCGCTTTGCGATTGTGTTTCAATTTGTTTTAACTGGTTGCTTCTTTTTTGTGTTTTCATGAGCTTTCCTCCCGTTATTCCGTATATAAATTGTATAAATTAAACGTACCTTTAATGCAACGCGAATTCAGGGACAAAATTACCCCTATCAATCGCCAAACAAGCCTTTTTATAACCATTTGATATTGCATTAATTTTTCCTCGAATTAAATTTTTTTTGAAAAAATGCAAAAAAAGTGTTGCAAAAAACGTACGTTTAGTTGGTGCAATTTTTCGTGCATATTCAAAAAAAATCGCCTTGATGAGAGGCGACCGGAAGTTAAGAACTACTTAGATGAAATAGCGCAGTATATTGACCAAAAGGTTTATTTTACTACCTTCCGGTCTTGTAACCATTTCCTTTTTTTGACAACATCAAAAAAAGGCGCAAATATTTATCCTTTTTAAGGACACATCTAAAGAGGTTCTTAAGCCTCGGGGCACACATCACTTGCCTTACCTTAAAGTATAAAGGTACTCAAAACCAATGTCAAGCAGAAAAAGTTGCATTATTTATTTTTCTTATTTTCGGCACACCGCGCTGTTTCACATCCACCGATAGAGGAAAACTGGCACATTTTAAGAGAAAATTACATATATATTTATAATATTATTTTTTAAAATGCAATTATTATATCTAATTTTCACTTATAAATAGAAAAATAATTCACTTTATTTTAATTTTTTCTCTGATTTTTGGGAGATATGGGTGGGGGAACGGGGAGTGAAAAGGGAAAAAACGAGATTAAATTGTCATTCGGTATTTTTTTATTTTTAACTGATAACATAAAGACGGATTGTATTTTTTTCACTTTTCGGCAGTCTGATTTACTTCATTATTTTCACCACTCCGCGCCGTCTCACGTTCCACAAGACGGCACTTTCCGCCGAAAATAAGGAAAATATATTAAGATAGAACTACGTTTAATGAGAGCGACTTTTTGTTACATCTCTTTCCTTTCATTAAATAAAAATAACTTGATTTTTGTCGAGATTTCATATATAATAACAATAACTTTTTCATATAAAGGAATTAAAAAATGTTCATTGATCATAAAACGGTTTATCATGTTTCTCCTTATGATAATTTAGCCTATCCGCGTGCGGGCGGCGGTGATTACGGCAAAGCTTTTTATACGGCTGATAATGAAGACGGCGCTCTTTATTACGCACAATCACGATCGGAAAAACCGTTGCCTGATTTAATCTCCCTGAACGGACAATGGATAAGCAGTAATTTGTTGGAAGATTACTTTTTATCTTCACAGGGAATTTTAAACGAAAACACTTCAACGCGCGATAAAAAATCTATGCCGTTTATACACGCTTTGTTAGAAGCATTGAAAAAAAAAGGCGGAGAAGCAACCTTTTCACGGGCAGAATTGGAAGAAATATTGGCAGATACATATCGATTATATAGTGATCGCTGGCGAAACGATACAAAATTACGTGAAGCTTTCTTTAAAAAATTTGCAAACGTGCCGTTAAAGACAAAATCAGCGGGTAAACCGAATACAAGTTTGTATGAAGTGAACATAAAAGGCAATTTTATGCAAATCTACTCATTGGATCAGAAAGTGCTGACATTAGCCGATAACGGCTATCATGATTTAGATACAAAAACGCTCTATGATATTATGAAACTTGATTATTCGAAAAAAAACCCGACCCGAGTGGTTGAAAGTGCGCGTCAACTCGCCTATTCGTTAATGCTCGAATATCATTTTTCCAAAGATAAAATATTGAATCCGTTATCTGATAAAGAAATACAAGCCGTAAAAAGCAAAAGCTCTTTTTTAGATTATGCCACAGATCATTGTTTGAGTGCGCTGACAAATCATAATCATAAAGGAACGGCGGAACGACAATTTGCCTTAATGAGTGATCCGTCACAAAATAATATGGAACTCGGGTATAGAACTTTCGATTTGAAAGGAATGAATAAAGTTGCCGAAGCGGAAACAGAGAAAATCTTACAATTTACCGAAAAATTTATGAAATATGCTCTTTTGCATTTACCGATTTACAAAGTAATTCAAGACAAAAACTGTTATAATTTAAATGTTTTAAATTTTGACGGCATGATTGATCCGGGTCTAACAAAAAACACATATTACTATATTATTCGTCATTTAAAAGCCGCTACGCTGACACGTATTAAAAACGAAAAAACAAATTGGAAATGGCAAGAGGTTAAAAAAGCGCCCAAACCGCTTGACAAACGCATTATGGATGTGTTGGGAAGTAACAGATAAAATATTATCTGATTTTTAATCAAATATATGCTTTCAGCCGAATAACCGCCATTTTTATTTCAGAGGCTTTTAATTTTCTTTCATTTGAATATCTGTTTATTTTTCAATTATCAAAAACGAAGAAAACCTTTTGTTTTTCTGCTAAATAAAACAAATTAAACAGCTGTAAAATTATTAAACGACAAACAAGTTGTTTTACAATTTTTTATACTGTCGCTTCCTGCGAAAAAACACCGTTTTCCACAACAGGCAAAAAGGCATTCGGCACGCTTACGGGTTCCATTCGTTCCGGATTACTCCACAACGGACCCGATAAACACAAACGCCGTAATTTTTCCACAGCCGTTTTTTCGCCGACGGCATAAACTTCCACACACCCGTTTTGCCGATTACGAACCCATCCGCTCAAATGCAATTCTTGTGCCTGCTTTCGCGTCCATGCCCTGAAACCGACACCCTGCACACGTCCGTATACATAGAAATGGGCTGTTTCCGCCGACATAAACCCCTCCTACTTGATAACAGAGCTGATAGATTTTATCAACTGATTTTTCAGTTCTTCTTGCGGTGATAATTTTTTCTTAACTTCCACACTCGGTTTTGCCGCTTTTTCATTTTCGACAGACACGCTTGTTTGCGGTTGATTCAAACTGACTTTTCCTTTAAGTTTATGCCCTAACGCCGTTTCACAGAGCGAACCGACAACGGCTTCTTGCGCATTTTCAGATTGAAGTCCCGCTTTATCCAACAGTTTATCAAACCCGAATTTTGCCGCCTCTTTTAACACATCGCCTCCGTCAACACGAACAGACGGCGCATTAAATGTTCCTTCCAACCGAATTACTTGCGCCAAAGAAAGGGCTTTTGAATCTTTAACCATCGGTAATTGCGGTAAAATGGAAAGACTCATTTTTTGCTCGGGTAAATTAATTGTACCCGTCAACAACAAGTTTAATGTTGAAGTTTCAACAGCAACGCTTTTATCCATTGATAAAACACCGTTTGTTGCTTTTACATTTATAACGGCGCAATTCAACAAACTTTCCATATCGGTTTTGGAATAAGAGAACGATTTGCTCTTTTGCAGCAATCCGACTGTTTCGGGTAACGCATTAAACCATTTGTTGACAACCCGTCCCTCGGTAATTTCAATTTCGGCACTTCCGTTCAGATTAGATGTTACGTCAGCAACATTTAATCCTTTCGTATTGAACTGTGCCGATAAGTTTGCCGTTGAACCCGTAACAATATCGGCAAATGTTTTAAACTTATCCAAATTAATATTTTCCGCCGATATATTTACCTGCATATTCGGTACCGCTGTTGATATATCCGCCACTTTCAACGTGCCGTTAAATAATCCGGCAATGGTACGTATTTGTAACGGCGTAACGGTTATTGTATCGTTATCAATAATTGTCCGCCCGAAAAAGCCGTAATAATCATCGGAAGAATCAAACAACTTAACATTTTTTAAATTCCAGTTAATTTGACCGCTTAATTGAGGTAAAACATTTTTTTCAGATGTTTCTTTTGCCTGATTCGCCGTTTTATTCGGCAATGTGTTTGACGCATCAACACTTTGTTCATCGCTGTTCAGAAAATCATTTTTATCCAAATAATTGGAATCAACTGTTCCGTTAATAATGTATTTATCTCCTTTTCTGAGAAGACTTAACACAATATCGGCATCGGATCGATTGGCATTAACGGAAAACTTTTCAATATTCAATTTATCTGCCGAAACAGAGCCTTTCAAGGCAATATTCATTGGCTTTAAGCCGTACATATCCGTTAATAACGACTTTGATAAGGTCGCCTCGCCCTCGACGGTACCGCTTAAATCAGTTAACACATCGGAAATTGTGCCTTTTAAATTAACTTCCAGCGCGTTATCCATACTCATTTTAAAGTTTTCAATCGAGAATCGACTTAAATCGCCTTTTAAAATTGTTGACAGAGTAAATGAAGATACAGGAACGGCAAATGAGGTGTTCGCCTGTGTTAAAACATTTGCAAATTGATCGGAATACATATCAATGTTCAACAACATATTTTTAAGTTGTTTCATATTGCCGATACTGCCGGATAATTTGCCCGTTAACCCCCATACTTCCACTTCGCTGTTAAAAACAAAATTATCTTGACGGGTCAACAATTTCAACAAGTCAATATTACCGGAAAATCGAATCATTTTATTATCATAATCCAAAACAAACTTCATCATTCTTAATTGTTGAATGTTTAAATCATTTACGGCAAATTGATAAGTTTTTGTTTCGTTTTGATAAGAAACGTTAATTCTTAAAGCGCTGATGTCATCAATGTTTAAGTTATTTAAATATGAGGAAGTTTCTGAATTGGCGGCAGCCGATTTGGGTTGCGCTGCCTTTTCGGAAGCAACGGAAAAATCCAAATTATTCATTTGCGGCGTATGAACGGCATTAACGGATACTTTTCCGATTTTAATATCATAAATCTGCACCCGTTTTTCCAACAAGGGCGCCAAAGCAATGGTTCCCTCAATCGAATCTGCCGTTAAAAAGGCTTCTTTCCCCTCAAATCCTTGCGGATTGCCGATAACCAGATTTTTTAACCGAATTGTCGGCACAAATGATGCCTTCATTTCTATTTTTTCAATAGAAACGGGACGTTGAATAGTCGCACTTAATTCATCGGCAATCGCACTTCGATATTGATTAATATCAAATGTCCAAAGAAAAATTCCGACACCGATCAGAAGTACAATCAAAAGAATTGAAAAAAGTTTTAATATCAGTTTCATCAGGCACCATCCTTCTTAAAATAAACAAACGAATCGGCACAAGCCTTTTCATCAAAACCCAAGAAATCAAATGTTTCTTTCATATGCGGCGGCAAATCTGCCGTTAATAACAAAGAACCTTTATGCAAAAGCGTAATCCGAATGGCTCGTGCATGCAAATGCATTCTGTTTTCGTTTTTTAAACCCAAAATCGGGTGATCCGAAACGCCATACTTCGAATCACCGATAATCGGCGTATTCAACGCACAAGCGCAATGAACCCGTATCTGATGTGTTCGCCCCGTCAACGGACACATTTCCAGCCAGGAAGCTTTCTTACCGAGCGAATCGACAACCCGATAAAGCGTTTGAGCGGGACGACCGTTTTCAAAATCAATTTTAACCTGTTCTCCGCCTTGCTTATTTCCGGCTTTAATAAGCGGCGCATCAATTTTACCCGATACCGGTTTCGGTTTGCCGTTCACAACCGCCCAATAGATTTTTTGCGCCTTTCGTGACTTAAAAATTTCGCTTAACTCGGCGGCAACACGCGCATTGCGCCCGAGCAGCAACACGCCCGATGTTTCTTTATCCAACCGATGAACCAAATGCGGTTTTTCATTTTTTTCAAATCGAAGCGCATCTAATAAACCGTCAATATGACGCGTTGTTTTTGATCCGCCCTGTACCGCTAATCCTGCCGGTTTATTGAGGGCAATAATATCGTTATCTTTATAAATAACAAGACTTTTCATAAAAGCTTCATCGGCTTTTGATAAGCGCATCGGCACATTTTTTTCATTTTCGATATCCAAAGGCGGCACGCGAATTTCATCATTTTCTTTTAACCGATAATCCGCCGATGTTCTTAAATGATTAACCCGAATGTTTTTACTGCGAATTAACCGTTGCAACATACCGTTTTTTAAAGCGGGATAATGACGGGCAAACCATTTGTCCAGCCGAATGCCGACTTCATCATTTAAAACGGTAATTGTTTGAACAGACGCCATTTTTTTCCCTTATTTCAACCTGTTTTTTTTAATATATCTTTTTTTTAAACGAATTGCAATCACTTTTTCGTTTGTTTCTTTTTTCGAAGTTCGTTCCAATAATCAAGACGTTTTTTAATATCGCGCTCAAACCCTCGTTCAAACGGCTCATAATAAGTTTCGCGCGACATTTCTTCGGGAAAATAATTTTGTCCGGAAAAACCGTCTTTTGTTTCGGGATCATACTGATACCCGTGACTGTATCCCAAATTTTCCATTAATTTTGTCGGCGCATTTAAAATGTGCATGGGCGGCATAAGCGTTCCCGTTTGCATTGCCCGTTTGACAACCTTGTTCCATGCCCGATAGACACCGATGGATTTTGGCGCCGTTGCCAAATAAACAACTAATTGAGCAACTGCCAAATCTCCCTCCGGCGACCCTAAGCGCTCATATGATTCCCACGCGGCACGCGCTTGCAATAATGCCAACGGATCTGCCAATCCGACATCTTCCACGGCAAATCGCGTTAATCGACGCAAAATATACTTAATATCTTCACCCGCAACCACCATTCGGGCGCACCAATACAATGCCGCATCGGGATCGGAACCCCTTAACGATTTATGCAACGCGGAAATTAAATTATAATGTCCGTCACCCGACTTATCATAATTCGGCAATCGCTTTTGCAATAATTGTTCCAATGCCGCTTTATCCAATATTTCATTCGGTTCGGCATAAGTAAACACCGTTTCAATCAGATTCAAAAAATAGCGCCCGTCACCGTCAGCCAGATTTTTCAAATACATTTTACCGACTTCATCTAACGGTAACTGCCGAGCATAAACTTCTTCTGCCCGTGAAATCAACTGTTCCAATGCTTGATCATCCAATCGATTCATCACAAACACTTTGCAACGGGATAATAAAGCGCCGTTTAATTCAAATGACGGATTTTCCGTTGTTGCGCCGACCAGAATAATGGTACCGTCTTCCACATAGGGTAAAAACGCATCTTGTTGCGCCCGATTAAATCGATGAATTTCATCAACAAACAATAAAGTTTCTTGTCCGACTTTGAACCGCGCGGCAGCGGCTTCAAAAACTTTTCTTAAATCGGCAACGCCCGAAAAAACCGCCGACAGTGATTCAAAATGCATATTCGTTTCTTGCGCCAAAATTCGTGCAACAGTTGTCTTTCCGCATCCGGGAGGACCCCATAAAATAAACGATGTTAACTTTTTAGCCTTAATCATACGCATTAAGGGTGCCTTTTCGGCAAGCAAATGATTTTGTCCGACAACTTCACTCAAATGATGCGGGCGTAACCTGTCTGCCAAAGGCTGTCTGTTAAGCTTTGAAAAAAGCGTATCCGTCATTATCTGTCTCCGGATTGAGAATTAATTGTTTGCATTCGCTCTATTGTTTCGTGCGTCATTGTTTGATATTCAAAAAATTCGGGTGCCAAAAAAAGAAAAATAAAAAAAAGAGTAAGAAGAAAACACAGAAACAATTTGAAGTTTCCCATTTTATTAACGAGTTTTTCGAATATTTCTTGTGAGAGAGGCATTTTTTTCTCCTATATATCCCGATTACTTTTCATATATAGCATTTTTTTACAAAAAAAACAATGAAAATTTTACTCTTTTAATATTTTCGCATTTAAGCGACTTTTTCTTGATTTAAAATATTTTTATCAGGCTTCTTCCAAAAAACGTGCCATAATTTTTTTAATTTCACCTGAATCGAAGCGAACATCCAATCGTTCTCCTTCGGCATGAATAACCGTTCCGAACCCGAATATTTCATGATGCACCCGTTTTCCCAAACGCGATCCCGTCTCTTTGGTTTGATAAACTTTAACCGACGGCGGATTATAAAAATCATCGGATTCTTTATGAAAATTCTCTCGTTTCCATTGTCCTTTATCAAAAATACTTGTTTCATCGTCATTGTTTTTGAAATAAAATTGCTTATTTTGCCATGCCGGTTGCAAAGAAGCAAAACTTTTCCGTCCCGAATCCGTTTCAATATGGTCGCGCGGCAATTCGTCAATAAATCGACTGGGTAACGCATTGACCCAATGCCCGTATATTTTTCGATTGTTGGCATAGGTAATAATCGCTCTGTCTTTGGCGCGTGTTAATCCGACATAAGCCAATCGACGTTCTTCTTCCAATCCTTCCGCACCTTGTTCATCTATGGCTTTTTTATGCGGAAATAATTCCTCTTCCCAACCTGCCAAATAAACATTTTGAAACTCCAAACCTTTTGAAGCATGAAGCGTCATCACAACCAGTTGATCTTCATCGGCAACATCATCGGTATCGGTAACCAAGGAAGCATATTCGATAAAATCGCGTATATTTTCGTATTCATGCAACACATTATACAATTCTTCAATATTTTCAATACGTCCGTCCGCTTCCGGCGATTTTTCCGACTCCCACATACGCAAATAACCGCTTTCTTCCAACACAAAGCGCGCCGTTTCGGGTAATAATGCCGTTTCGGCTTTTTGACGTGCCGATTTAATCAAAGAGATAAAGTCGTCTAACGTTTGACGAACCGTTCCTTTTAAGGGCGCCCATGCAACCGCGTCAAACAAGCTGATTTTCTTTTCCCGCGCCGTTGCGGAAATTGCTTCCAACGCCTTTGTGCCGACCCCTCTCTTCGGTTTATTGACAACACGCAAAAATGCCAAATCATCATTTGAATTTAAAATCAACCGCAAATAAGCGACGGCGTCTTTAATTTCTTCACGCTCATAAAACTTAAATCCGCCGATGATTTTATAGGGGATTCCCTCTTTTCTGAAAGCATCTTCAAACAAACGGGTTTGAACCGTTGCCCGAACCAACACCGCTGTTTCCGATAAAGAATTACCCCGTTTTCGAGAGGATTCGATTTGTGTGGCAATCCATTCGGCTTCCTGCATACCGTTCCAAAAACCTTTTACCAAAACCTTATATCCCTTTTCTGCTTTTTCATGGGCAGGTTTTAATGTTTTTCCCAAACGCGCTTCGTTATGACTGATTAAGCCGGATGCCGCCCCTAAAATATGTGCCGTCGAACGGTAATTTTTTTCCAACCGAATCACGGCAGCATCGGGATAAAACTTCTGAAAACTTAAAATATTATCAACTTCGGCACCGCGCCATGAATAAATGGATTGATCATCATCACCAACACAACAAATATTATGCCACTTTTGTGCCAACAGGCGCAGCAACAAATATTGCGCCACATTCGTGTCTTGATATTCATCAACCAAAATATACCGAAACTTGCTTTGATATTCTTCCAACACATCGGGATTTGATCGAAACAACACAATCGGAAGCAATAATAAATCTCCGAAATCAACGGCATTTAACAAATGCAGCCGACTTTGATAGCGCGCGTAAAAATCATAAGCCAAACTGCCGAGTTGCGTTGTTCTTTCCCGTGCGCTGACTTCTTGCGGCAAAAAAGCCTTATCTTTCCAACGCTCAACAATTTCTAAAATTGTTTCCGGATTATATTTTTTTATATCAATACCTTGTTCCGTTAAAATGTTTTTCATCAAGCGCACCTGATCATCGGTGTTCAAAATGGCAAAATCGGAAGTTAACCCTACTTTTTCCGCATATTTTCGTAAGATTTTCACACCGATGGCGTGAAAGGTGCCTAACCAAACGGAAAAAGCCGCCGATCCGATCATTTGCTCTAACCGTAATTTCATTTCATTGGCTGCTTTGTTGGTAAATGTAACGGCTAAAATTTGATACGGTTTTGCCAAATGCTTTTCAATAATATATGCCGTACGCGTTGTTAAAACGCGTGTTTTTCCCGTACCGGCACCCGATAAAACCAGTAACGGTCCTTCGGTATGTTCAACCGCCATACGTTGCTCGGGATTTAACGGCGTTAAAAACGAAAATGTTTCAACATTTTGATCGGGGCTTTGTCTGTTCGTTTCCGAAGGAATCGGTTCTTCAAGCTCAAAAACGTCCATTGTAAAAACTCTTTTCATTTTGCGTTAAAAACAAAAGGGCTTCCTGCGCACACATCAGTCCGAACAAACCCGTTATCGTCATAACGGATCCCATTACGCGCCGATGGCTCATATCCCGCTCGTCACACGGTGCTAAATGAATTTTATCGGAAACGCATTCATCAGACCAAACAACGGGAAACGATAAATCCACACCCCGACGCCGTAAGCGCTTTCGAACAAATGCCGCCAACGGACACTCGATTGTTTTTTTCATGGCACTTAACCGTACGCGTGTCATATCGGTTTTTAAAGCTGCCCCCATGGCAGAAACAAACGGAATTTTCTTTTGCATTAAAGATTCAATCAAAACGGTTTTAGCGCTTAATGAATCAATGGCGTCAATAACAAAATCAATCGGTTCATCAAAAAGCGTTTCTATTGTCTGCGCGTTCACCTTTAACTCTTTCTTTCGAATTTTGACAAGCGGATTAATTAATCGCAATCGCTCTTCGGCAACACTGACTTTCGGTTGATCTAACGTGGCGATCGTGGCGAAAATCTGCCGATTTAAATTGCTGATTGCCACTTTATCATAATCGACAAGCGTAAAATGCAAAACACCGCTGCGAACCAAAGCTTCGGCAGCCATAGAGCCGACCGCGCCCATGCCGACAATTAAAACATGTGCCGTTTCCAAGTGTTTTAGGGCTGTCTTTCCCAACAAAAGAGCTGTACGGGTATTGATTGATTCCGTTTTCACCGGAACAGATCCTTCGACAAGCGATCGCGGGCAGCCGGTAAATGACTGATAAAATTAATAAAGTTTTGATCTAATTGTTTCCAATCACATCCTACCTTTTCAGCCGTTTTAATAACATGTTCCGGTCGTCTGTCTTTATCGGGCGAATCGCTTTCAATCAAAAGTCTTTCAGGCGGAATAAAGGCGGCAATACGCCGTGTCATGACAGAAAAATAAGCATTCTTAAACTCTAAGAAACGACGAGCAATCGTCTTTTCCGCATAAAATTGATGCAATAAGAAAACCGTATCGGGATAACAAGACAAGATATCTGCTATATCACTCCAAGCTTTATATCCGTGAATATGAACGGGACGCTGATACGTCTGTGCCAATTTAAGACAACATTCAAAAACTTCTCCCTGTCGCAACAAATAAGGCTTTGTCGCATCTAATCCGATTTCACCTACCATGGCATACGGATTTTTGCTTAAATAATTGCTCAACACAAGCACCCAGTCGTGCGGCAAGTGATTAACATACCACGGATGAACACCGAAGCACGGGAAAATTGACGGCATTTCTTGGGCAGCCACGTGAATCTCTTCCCAATTATTCGGATGTGTTGAATTGACAACAAAATACTCTATCTGCTTTTGTTGTGCGGCTACAAATTGACTTTTCTTTTGTATGTGACAATGGGCATCAAAATAAAACATTTTCACTCCTTTTCATAACTTTTTTTTCATAATATTCAGTTATAACCGTATTTTATTTTTTCGTCAAGAAAAAAATACAAATTATCGACGATACTTTCTTAAAAAAGCTAATCCCGTCTGATAAAATGTCTCTCTTAATTTTTCATCATCAAACAAAGCAGCCTTTTCATCAAGCGCTTTCAAATCCTCTTTTGAAAACGATTCAATCGTTTCTTTCGGCGTTGACAAAGAAGAAAAACTTAATTTTCCCTGCGTGATTTTAATATGGGCAACGGCAGCATATCCGAAAAACGAATTAATTCGATCAATCACTTGCTGTTTGTGATGTTCAAACAATAAAGCAAAGGCGCCGCCTGCGCTTTTGACATGCAAAGTTCCGTTTATGCGGGATTGTTTTTCAAAAGTAAGTTTTTCGGGATGAATGCCGATTGCTAAATCTTCTCCGACAATATCCGTCCAATTTTCAATAATTTCCACACCCCAAAAACCACGTTGTCCCAAAATCGGCTGTGTTAAAGCGCGTACTTCCTTTGTTAATCGTTCCAAACCCTCATACGAACGACGATGATAAACAATTTTTTGCTTTTTTTTCGATAATTGTTCTTTTTTTGCAAAATCTTTAACTTTTTGCCTCTGCGTTGATTTTTTATTTAAGGCTTGTTTTTCAGGAGTACTCACATTTTCCTCTCTTCTTTAAATCGATTCATAAACGAATCATGAAAATCATCAAATCGATTTTCCGATATTGCCGTGCGAATCTCTTTCATTAAGTTTTCATAAAACCAAATATTATGCGTGGTCAAAAGCATAGCGCCCAAAATCTCACCGCATCGAATGAGATGATGAATATAGCCGCGCGTATAATTTTGACATGCCGGACAAGAACAAGTTTCGTCCAACGGCTCATGACTGTCAATATGGCAGGCGTTACGCATATTTAACACGCCGTGCGATGTAAACGCCTGTCCCGTTCGTCCCGAACGCGAGGGCATCACGCAATCGAACATATCAATCCCCCGTTTGACGGCGCCGACAATATCCGTCGGACGTCCGACACCCATTAAATAACGGGGCTTATCTTCAGGTAACGCTGCAGCCGCATAATCCAACACCTGAAACATTGTTTTCTGCCCTTCGCCGACAGCCAAACCGCCGACAGCGTATCCGTCGAAACCGATATCCGTTAACGCTTTCACGGATTGCATTCGCAAATCTTCATACATGCCGCCCTGCATAATGCCGAACAATCCGTATCCCTCTCTGTCTTTAAAAGCGGCTTTGGAGCGCGCCGCCCAACGCATGGAGCGCTCCATTGATTTTTGAACCTGTTTATATTCGGCGGGAAATTTCACGCATTCATCAAAAGCCATTGAAATATTTGAATCCAACAAATATTGAATTTCAATCGAGCGCTCGGGCGATAAAAAATGTTTCGCACCGCTTAAATGCGATTGAAACGTAACCCCTTCTTCCGTGATTTTGCGCAATTTTGAAAGACTCATAACCTGAAAACCGCCCGAATCGGTTAAAATCGGTCCTGCCCAATTCATAAATCGATGTAATCCGCCGAATGAAGCTACCCGTTCGGCTGTCGGTCGCAACATTAAGTGATACGTATTCCCCAAAATAATTTCCGCCCCCGTCGCTTTCACGCTTTCGGGCATCATGGCTTTGACGGTACCCGCCGTTCCGACAGGCATAAACGCCGGTGTTTGAACGGTTCCGTGTGCCGTACGGATTAAACCGCGGCGAGATTTTTTATTTATTGCATTAATTTCAAATTTTAGCATGGACAAATGATTCTTTCTGTGTTAAAGTGATGATTAGAAAACACCATAACACATAAAAGGATTGATTTCAATGAAAAAAGAACAATTAACGACAGAAAAACAAACAGAATCGGAAAAACCAAAAAAAACAAGCATTTGGCGTGAACTGGTCGGCATTTTTTGGGCATTGGTCATTGCTTTAACCGTTCGTTCCTGTGCGTTTGAGCCGTATAACATTCCCTCCGGCTCCATGATACCGACTCTGCTTATCGGCGACTATTTATTCATTACAAAATACGATTACGGCTATTCGCGCCATTCCTTTCCGTTTTCCGTACCGATTATTCCGCACGGTAAACTGTTTGCGCGTGAACCGAAGCGCGGCGATGTCGTTATTTTCCGTATGACGCCGGCAATTCAACCGCAACTTTCGGGGAATGTCGATTATATTAAACGGATTATCGGTCTTCCGGGTGATACCGTTCAAATGATTGACGGACGTCTTTACATTAATGATAAAATGGTCGATCGCCAACTGATCGGCAAGAAAACCATTGATACGGAAATGGGAAAAGCCACCTTTTTTGAATATGCCGAAACACTTCCGAACGGAGTTGTCCATACGATTTTTGAAAATAATGATGAGGCACTTCCCGATAACACCAAAAAATTTACCGTACCGGAAAATCACTTTTTTGCCATGGGCGACAATCGGGATAATTCCCTCGACAGTCGTTTTTTCGGTGCCGTTCCCATGACAAATTTGGAGGGAAAAGCGCGCTTTATTTTTTATTCCAACAACGGAAACGGCAGTTTTTGGCAATTTTGGCGGTGGCCGGAATTCATTCGATCAAACCGCTTATTTACGGGGATAGAATAAAAAATGAAATCTCTTTCACTGCCCGTTGATGCTTTTATAACCGATAACCTGATATATAAACGGGCGTTAACATTGGCAAATCACGGAAAAAGCGCTCCTTATGAACGTTTGGAGTTTTTGGGAGATCGCGTTTTGGGGCTGATTTTGGCAGATATGCTTTATCATCACTTTCCGAAAGAATCCGAAGGCGATTGGGCAATGCGCTTTACCTTGTTGGCACAAGAGGGAACATTGGCGGAAGTTGCCAAAAAAATCGGATTGCCGAAACGCATTATTACAACAGAGAATACGTTGCGTTTGAACAATTCCATTTTATCCGATGTATGTGAAGCCTTAATTGCTGCTGTTTATTTAGATCAAGGCATTGAAAAAGCAAAAAATTTTGTACATATGTGGTGGACACCGTTACTCAATCGTTCACATGATACCATTAAAGATGCCAAATCCGCTTTACAGGAATGGGCGCAAAAGCGTCAAGAAATGCCGCAATATACCGTCATTTCACGAAAAGGTCCCGATCACGCGCCGCAATTTACCGTTGAAGTGAACATTAACGGTTTCGGGCAAGCGCAAGCTGTCGGACATTCGAAAAAAGATGCCGAACAAAAAGCCGCCAAACAATTATTAGATTCGTTATCCGGGGAATAACATGGCACAACATACCATCGATGAACAGCATTTTGCCTTTATCGCCGTCCTCGGCGCCACAAATGCAGGAAAATCAACACTTGTTAATCGCTTAACGGGCGCAAAAGTTTCGATTGTAACCCCGAAAGCCCAAACAACACGTTGTCGCATTCGCGGCATTGTGGTTGAAAATAATACGCAATTAGTTTTGGTTGATACCCCGGGCATTTTTAAAGCCAAAAGACGTTTCGATCGCGCCATGGTTGCTTCGGCTTGGACGGAATCGGAAGAATGTGATTTACGTTTGTTGGTTGTCGATGCAAAAAAAGGCTTGGATCAAGATACGATATCCGTTATAAAATCTCTGAAAAAAGCCGATCAAAAAGCTGTTTTGGTTTTAAATAAAATTGATTTGATTTCAAAAGAAGCTCTTTTACCGTTAATTCGGCGTTTGAATGAGGAAGGCATTTTCAGCGAAACGTTTATGGTTTCGGCGCAAACGGGCGAACAAACGGAAGAACTGAAAAAATATTTGTTATCCGTTGCCCCCAAAGGGGTATGGCTCTTTCCCGATGATAATCTTTCCGATTTACCGAATCGCCTTTTTGCCGCCGAAATAACACGCGAAAAGCTGTTTTTATATTTACAACAAGAACTTCCTTACACACTTGCCGTTACCACAACAAAATGGGAAGAAGTTCCCCAAGGCATTCGCATTGAACAAACAATTTTTGTCGAGCGCGACGGTTTAAAACCGATTATTATCGGCAAAGGCGGGGCAATGCTTAAAAAAATCGGCGAATCGGCACGACGGGAACTATCCCGTTTATTGGAAACAAATGTTCATCTGTTTTTAACGGTGCGCGTTAAAGAAAATTGGTCAACCGATCCCGTTCGTTACACCGAATGGGGCTTGGATTATAATGTGTAAAGTTAAAAAAAATGCCTTCTTTTAAAACAGAAAATGCGCTTTTACTTTCATTTCGTCCGCTCGGAGAAAAAAATTATCTGTTATCTGTTTTAACAAAAGAAAACGGACGATGTTTGGGTGTTTTAAAAGCGAAACACCCCCCGCAAATCGGCTCATTTTGTGCCATTCGGTGGCAATCGCGCTTATCGGAACAGCTGGGACATTTTTACCTTGATGACTCTCATTCTTTCTACGCCGATTTTCTCGATGACAAAATCAGACTTTATATTTTTTCCTCTTTGTGTGCCGTTTTAAACGAAGTTTTACCCGAACGACAAAAAGTCGAACAAATATATATGTTAACCGTTGATTTTTTAAATCATCTTGCGGAGCCTTGCGTTATCAAACGGTATGCGCTTTGGGAAGTTGATTTATTGAAAGCGTTGGGTTTCGGGTTTGATTTAACCGCTTGCGCCGGTGGCGGTTCTGCCGATGATTTGGCGTTTATTTCTCCGAAAACGGGACGTGCCGTCAGTCGTGAAAAGGGCTTGCCTTATGCGCATTTACTGTTGCCGTTACCGTCGTTTTTGTGCCGTCGAACGGAAAAAGCGGAAAAATTACATTTGATACAGGCGCTTTCTTTAACGGGATACTTTTTAACAACACATGCGGGTATTCGTCAATTACCGCCCACGCGTGAACAGTTGCTTTATGTGCTTCAAACCGCGCGAATTGAAAGCGAAATGCTTTAAGAATACATAGTTAAAAACAATCACGCCGATAACGGCAATAAACTGTCCCGCATAAGGATTCAATCCTAAAAAGTGCATAAACAAATACAATAAAATTGCATTGACGCCGTAAGATGCCATCCATACGGTGCAACACTTGATATATTCTCGCCAATAATGACCGCGCGTATTAAAAACATAAAACTTTTGTGTGAGATAATTATTGACGGATGAAATAACATAAGCCGCCAGTAATGAAATTTGAGCTGTCTCATTTCCCGAAAAATTCACGAAAACGGCGAATAACACATAAGAAAACAAGGTGTTATATCCGCCTACCAGCAAAAAACGTAATTTTTGCGGAAAACGCATCCAAAAATGAAAAAGCTTTAAATATAAATTGAGAAGCATTTGCATTTTTTCAGTTTATCAAAAGCAAAATGAATCGTCAAGCAAAAACACCTGCCTATCGGCTTTGTTTTTCGGAGGAAACAATTTTTTTGCCGCTTTCATCATATGTTTCGATTAAATAAACATTTGCTGCGGATTCCCCTTTTAAAGGACCCGTTTCAACACGTTCCGCAACCCCCGAATCGGCATGATAATAAACGGTACGGGTAGACCCGTCGCTTAAATCTTCACTTGTTTTTAAAAATGTTTGTCCGTCAGCGGCAAAAAAGTGTGTTTTGCTTAACCCTTTATCATCTTGATAAATTTCCTGCGTTTTTGTTTTGCCGTCTTGCTGATAAACAACCATTTTGACGGTTCCGTTCGGTGCAAAAACAGCCGTTTGATGCGGTGTTTTTCCGTTTTTTTGATAAACCGTTTCGTACCAGTTGCCGTCAGGAGCCAATCGTTTTTCCCGTTGTTTTGTCTTGCCGTCGGGAGCATAAACCGTAAAGCTGTCTTTTGTTTCAACGGTAATTGATTGAATAAAATGACCGTCGGGCATATATTTTGTTATAATGGTTTTATCTTTTGTTTTTTCGACAATATTTAAAATCATTTGCAGGCGCGAATCGAAATATCGAACGGTTTTTTCTCCGTTTTCTATGGGTTCGGTAACCGTTAAAGTTCCGTCGGGCAGCAGCTGAATGATTTTATTGTCCATAATTCGAAAAGCTCCGAAACGGGATTAATTTTTATTAATCAACACAATTTCAACCCGACGATTTTGTTCCCGACCGGCAGCCGTGGCATTTGATGCAATCGGATTTTTGGATCCGGCACCGTCAACCAACAATCTGTCGGAAGAAACGCCCTGTAATCTTAAATAATTGGCAACCGCATTGGCACGCTGTACGGATAAACCGTTATTCAATGCAACCGACCCCGTACTGTCGGTATAACCCGTTACCTGTACCATTGTTTTATCATATTCTTTAATTACTTTGGCAATGGAGTTTAACGTGGGTATAAAGCTCGGCTGAACGGTATGATCGTTTGAACCGAATGTAATATTGCCGGGCATAATCAAATAAACTTTACCGTCTCTTTCAACAACCTGAACGCCCGTACCAAGCAATTCTTCCCGTAATTTGCGTGCTTGAATATCCATATAAGCACCGGTGCCGCCGCCGACCAAAGCTCCTGCACCTGCGCCGATTAACGCGCCTTTTTTACCGCCGATAAGAGCGCCGACACCGGCACCGGCAGCCGCACCGATTCCCGTTCCCCAAGCCGTTTTGGCAACCTGACTTTCTCCCGTATAAGGATTAGTGGCACACGCCCCCAAAAATGAACAAGCAATAAAACATAAAATAAATTTTTTCATAAAATCTCCTTTGGTTAACATGATGATACAAAAATTTCCGCTTTGAGCTGTTGACGCAAAGCATCAATGGCAATCATTTTTTTATCGCCCTCTTTTTCACTCGGCAAATGCCAAAACATCCACCCGTTACAGGACGGAACACCTTGCAACTGCGCCCCGAGGCGATGAATGGATCCCGATTGTTCGCCGGTTTGCAAAGAACCGTCGGCGCGGACAACGGCACAAAACTTGCGTTTGGCATCAAACAACTTCTGTCCGGGTTTTAAAAGCCCGTGTTCAATGACCGATCCGAAAGGAATACGCGGTTCGGCTTTTTTTGATTCCATTGTTTCCAAAACCGTGTCATCGATAATTTCCGGAATGGCATCCAAGCGCTTTTGCGCATAATCAATATAGGTTTGCTCGCGTTCAATGCCGATATATTTTCGCCCTAATTTTTTGGCAACGGCACCTGTCGTACCCGTTCCGAAAAACGGATCGAAAATCACATCTCCCGGATTGGTCGATGCCAAAATAATTCGATATAACAAACTTTCGGGTTTTTGCGTGGTATGAACTTTTTTACCGTTTTTATTTTTCAACCGTTCCGGACCGCTGCAAATAGGCAAATACCAATCCGAACGCATTTGCAAATCATCATTAAAGGTTTTCATACTGTCATAATGAAACGTATATTTGGATTGATTCGATTTGGCACACCAAATTAATGTTTCATGTGCATTGGTAAAGCGCGTACCTTTAAAATTCGGCATGGGATTAACTTTAACCCATATAATATCGTTCAAAAGCCAAAACTTCAAGTTTTGCAAATGATATCCGACCCGAAAAATATTATGATACGAACCGATAACCCATAATGTTCCGTTATCTTTCAAAATGCGACGTGCCTCATTGAGCCAATTCAGCGTAAACGTGTCATATGCCTTAAAATCCTGAAACTTATCCCACGCATCATCAACGGATTCGACATGCGACGCATCGGGACGAAACAAATCGTTCCCTAACTGCATAAAATAGGGCGGATCAGCGAAAATCACATCAACGCATTGATCCGGCAACGTACGCATAACTTCTATACAATCCCCCCGCAAGATACAGTTTGTTTGAAGCATTAAAAATATCCTTTAAATAAAATTTTCGGTATCATTGTAATGAATAATGGTAATTATTTTCTTAACAAAAACAAAAAAAATGTTATTTTTTACTTTTTTTCATTAAAATTCTCTTCAAATGAATCAATATTTGTCAAAAGCCGTATTGACTTCGCCGCCGACAGCTTTGTAAAACGCCGTGATGTTTTGATATAACGCCGCATTCGATTGAATGACGTTTGTTTGGGCTTCCACCCGTCTTTGTTCGGAATCCAACACTTCGGAATATTCAATTAAGCCGTTTTTATATCGATCGCGCAACAACTCTGCCGCTTTGGCAATTTGCCGATAGGAGGATTGATAAAAACGATTCGCACGCACTTCATTTTCCAACGCTGATAATGCGTTTCGAATTTCTTGAACGGCGTTTAATAATTGTTGCTCATATTGAATTTCATATTCCTCCTTTATCAGCTTTTGAAGAGCAACATTGTTTTTAAGCGCGCCGAAATGAAAAACGGGTTGCGTAAGCTTGGGCAATATGGAATAGCCGTAACTGTTTTTTTCGAATATATCGCTCGAATGAACGGCTTGTAACCCGAAAAAGGCGGAAATCGACACATTCGGATAAAGCGCCGCAACGGCAGCGCCGACGGCGGCATTCTGCCCGATGAGATTTTCCTCCGCTACCCGTACATCGGGACGGTTACGCACCGTATTGACAGGCAATTCTTTCAATTTTTCAATCGGATAATTAAAAGAACGCTTCACCAGATTTTGATTTTTTTGTTCAACGATTTTTTGAACATTTTGTGGCATTTCGCCCAGTAAAACCGCCAGTGCATTAATATCACTTTGAATATTATCCTTTAATTTCGGTACGGAAGCTTGCGTGCTTTCCACCAAATATTTTGCCTGATTCACATTGACGCCGCCTGTCAGTCCCGTTTCAAACTTATCTTTCACAAGCTGATACGTTTCATTTTGCAAGTTAACGTTTTCCCGCGCTTTTTGCAACAATTCTTCCTGCATACGCAAATCAACATACAAGCGTGCCGTTTCGGCAAGCAGGGAAACATAAACGTTCTTTAAAGATTCAAAAGCAGCCTTTTCCTGTGCTTCGGCTTGTTCCAACCGTCGCCGATTTGCGCCCCAAATATCTATTTCCCAACTGACATCAAACCCGAGCTGATAAAAATCTTCATCAACGGCAAGTCCCATATTTTTACTTTCTTTTTCATACGTTCTGTTTGCCGTTAAATCAAGTGTCGGAGCCAAAGACGCCGCAGCTATTTTAACACTTTGCCGCGCTTGACGCACGCGTGAAACGGCTAATCGTACCGTTGGGGCATTTTGCACCGCTTTTTTCATTAAAAGCGTTAATGTTTCATCATGAAAATCCAAGGGATGAAACGGCAAATGCTGTGCGGTATATGGCTTTAAATCCAAAGCTTTTTCAAGTTGTTTATCTGAAAAAAATATCGGCTGATGATAATCGGGTCCGACCGTACACCCGATTAAAAACAGTAAAAAAGCGCCCGAAAAAACAATTTTTTTCATTTCTGATTTTCCTTGATTGATTGAGAGGATTCGTTTAAATTCTCTTTTTCGGAAGATGAAAACAACGCCGCTGATTTTTTCTCCCATTTTTTTATTTCTGCTTGTCCGGCTTTAACCGCTTCATCTAAAACGGTTGTTCCCTCTTTTTGCGATTCGGCTACCGTTTCTTCTTCCTGCATTTGCGCCCTTGTTTCTTCTTCCGTTTGTACCCCCGTATCTGTCAGGGCAACTCCCGATTCATCAAGAACCGATACCGTTTCGCCCGTATGATAACGAAACGAAAAAACAAGCAAAAACAAAATCATACAAAAAATAAACAAAGAAATAAAAAGCTTCATGATTTATCACTCCTTGTTTGATGTGTCACCGCAACAATTTTTTTATCGGAAACGGATGTTTTATAAATCAATCCGGCAAACAGCGCAAACAATGCCGGCACGAAAAACACACCGATAAACGTTGCGGCAATCATACCGAAAACAACGCTTGTGCCGAGGGCATGCTGACTGGCGGCACCCGCTCCCGATACAAACAACATGGGCATTACCCCCAAAATAAACGTTAATGCCGTCATTAAAACGGCACGAAACCGCTCGCCGGCACCCATCACGGCAGCTGATAAAACATCGTGTCCCTTTTTCACGTAAGATAACGTAAATTGCACGATTAAAATGGCATTTTTACCTGCCAATCCGATAAGAAGTACCATGCCCAACTGTGCATAAAGGCTGACGGACAATCCCATTATTTTTAAGCCGATTAAAGCGCCCAAAACGGCAAATCCGTTTGCCAAAATAACGGAAAAAGCAATTAACCAACTTTCATAAAGCGCCACAAGAAACAAATAGGAAAATAACAAAGCGGCGCCGATTAAAATATAAGACAATCCCTGTGTTTGTTCTTCCTGTAAACTTAATCCCGTCCACGCAATGCCGAATTGTTCGGACAAGGTATCTTGCGCAATTTTCAAAACCGTATCAATGGCAGTACCGGTACTCACGCCTTGTTCGGCTTGTGCGGTAATGCCTGCGGATAAATATTGATTAAACCTTGTTACGGATTTTGCACTTAAAATACTGGATACGGTTATAAACTCTTTGAGCGGTAATCGTTCTCCCGTTTCGGACGCAACATATAATCGTCCGATATCGGATATTTGCAATCGATACGGCGCATCGGCTTGAACAATCACTTTATTAACTTGCCCCGCCAACGTGATATTATTCACATAAGCCGATCCCAAGTTTTGACGTAACACGTTAAACACGTTTGCAACGGGAATATGATACGATTGTAATTTCGTGCGATCGATATTTAAATAAAGATGCGGTGCAGCTTCTTCGAACGTACTGAACGCATATTCAAACATACCGCTTTTGTTTAAGGCTTCCAAAAATGGATTCAACGCGCGTGCCAAATCGCTTGTTTTTGCGGCAGGATTTAAAGCATTTAACTGAAACGATAATCCGCCGACGGAACCGATACCCGGAATAGGCGGTAAAGCAAAGAAATCTATTGTCCTCTCGGGATCGGATTGATAAGCGGCACTTAATTTTTCCTGTATGGCACTCATGGATAAAGCGCTTGTTTTTCGCTCTGCCCACGGTTTTAAGCCGATAACCAGCATACCGATATTTTCGCCGGCACCGCCTAACAAACTTTCGCCGTTAATGCCCATCACATATTGAATTCCGTCCGTTTTTAAAATATCATCGGTCAGCGAATCAATTAATGCCTGTGTTTGATTTAAAGAAGTATTACTCGGTAATTGTAAATTGGCAAACAACACACCTTGATCTTCCTGCGGAATAAACGACGTGGGCAAAGAACGAAACAAAAAGCCGACAGCTAAAAACACAATCGCAAGTAAGGCAAGGCACAATAATTTAAAAACACTTAAAAAGCGCACGCCTTTCAAATACACATTTTTACTTTTGTCCAACGCGCGATTAAAGAAAGCGAAAAAGCCTTTTTGCGGCGCCGTTTTTTCTTTGAGAACGATAGCGCACAAAGCCGGACTTAACGTGAGCGCATTCAGTGCGGAAAATAAAACGGCGGCAATAATCGTTACGGCAAACTGACGATAAATCTGTCCCGTTAAGCCGACCATTAATCCGACCGGCACAAAAATCACCAATAACACAAGCGTGGTTGCCACAATGGCGCCCGAAATATCGCTCATGGCATGAACGGCGGCATCATAAGCACTTTTTTGCTCATATTTCATTAAATATTGAACGCGCTCGACAACAACAATGGCATCATCAACCACCAAACCGATTGCCAAAATAACGGCAAA
>CANQKV010000012.1 GCA_947624545.1 uncultured Alphaproteobacteria bacterium
GCGTTTATCGGGCGTATTTTACACTCTTATCCCACAACCGATCGGGAAAAAACCTATCGGGAAATGAAAGAGAAATTACGTGTGGTTCAAATCAATCGTGACGGCAATATTCGGGCGGTTACGGAAGTGACTTAATGCTTTTTTCAAAACCCGTTACGCGGTTTTTCAAAACAACAGCTCTTTTGCTAATTTTTTAAAAAATTATTTCTTCTTTTGCCGAATTTCCGTTTCTTGCGCTTTTCGAAAAAATTCTTGCATCCGTCGCGCAACAATTCCGTTTACGGAATCGGGCGGATATTGTCCGTTTTTATCAAGCGTGCCTGCCGGTAACCCCGTTAAAATTTCCATACCTTCATCAATGGTGTTTACGGCGTAAATATGGAATTTTCCCTGCTCGACGGCAGAAACAACATCAGGCGCCAACATTAAATTATGAACGGTACTTGCCGGAATAATCACGCCTTGATGAGAAGTTAATCCTTGCTTTTGGCAAACGGCAAAATAGCCTTCAATTTTTTCGTTAACGGCACCGACTGCCTGCACCTGCCCCAACTGATTGACCGATCCCGTAACGGCAATGGCTTGATTAAGCGGTAAATTACCGATGGCGGAAAGCAAACAATAAAGCTCGGTTGATGAAGCCGAATCGCCGTCCAACTCACTGTAAGATTGCTCAAACACCAAAGAAGCGTCCAGCGAAAGCGGCATTCCCTGCGAAAAACGCGCCGCCAAAAACGAAGAGAGAATTAAAACCCCCTTTGAATGCAAAGCCCCGCCTAATTCCACTTCTCTTTCGACATCGATTAAATCACCGTGTCCCAAGTGAACCTGACACGTTACCCGATTCGGACGCCCGAATGAGAATGATCCGTAATCATGAACAACTAACGCATTTAACTGTCCGACTTTTTGTCCGCTCGTTTCAATGGCAATAATGCCGCGTTGCACCATTTCCAAAATTTCGTTTTGCATGGCACCCGATCGCTTGCGCTTTGCCTGCAAAGCTTCTTCAATATGAACGGGCAATACCTGCTTTGATTTATGCAGTGTTGCAAAAAAACTGGATTCGCGCATTAAGTCGTTCACATGCGTCATAAACGTGCTTAAATGCGCACAATCTCCCGATAAACGAGACGCATATTCCAAAATACGCCGCAGGGCATCATTGGAAAAAGCCTTTAATTTTTCATGACGGGCAAAATTCACCAAAATTTGCGCATAAATGCGTTCGGTTTCTTTTGTTCGCTCCGTTTTTTGCGCGAATCGCGATTGAATTTTAAACAATTCGCCGAATTCATCGTCTTTTTCCATTAAAGCATAATATAAACCGGCTTCCCCGATTAAAATCACTTTAACCGATAAAGGAATCACCGCCGGCATTAACGAAACAACCCCTGAAATGGAATTATCATCGGTACCCGATTCCATTTTAATTTCTTTGGAAAACAACGATCGTTTTAAAGCGTTCCACACATATTCGTTTTCAATTAATTCACGCGCCTCAATAATTAAATAACCGCCGTTTGCCTGATGTAACGCACCGGATCGAATCAATGAAAAATCGGTAATTAAAGAACCCAAATGCTGTTGACGCTCGATTTTACCGACCAAATTCGACAACGTCGGGTGATTTAAATGAACAACGGGCGCTCCAGAACCCGCTTTGTGCGAAACAAACAGGTTAACCGCATAGCGTGACCACATTTCACTGATTTGTTCGGCAACCACTTCCCAATTCGCCTCATTCGGCTGAACGGTAAACAAGGCGATATTATCCAAAATATCTTGCCTGATAGCTTCCAAATACGCCATAATAATTGTCGATTTCGCATAAGCTTTTAAAACGGGTTTCATAACGGTTTTTAACAATTTGGTCGCCATTTCCGTATGCAGTTTCTTTAACATTTCCAGTTGTGTTGCTTCCCAATTCGGAATTTCCTTAATGGTTTCTTCCAACCGTTGCTGGGCGCTTTTTAATTGTTCCAAAATATCTTTTCGTTCTTCTTTCGGCAGCTTATTAAATGTTTTCGGCGTTAAAATCTTTCCGTTTTTAACCGGTCCGACGGCAACACCTGTCGGCATACGCATTAAAGTAACGTTATCGGTTTCAACCACTTTTTGTAATTGATTGAAATAGTCATCTTTGGCTCGGGTACATTGCTGTTCAATATGCGCTACCTGAATTTTATAGGCTTCATCGGCAAATAACGCCGGTAAATTCAATTTAAGAGCGTTAACCGTTTTTTTCATATCTTTGGCAAAAACTTTACCGCCGCCTGCCGGAAAATTAAGGGCAATCGGCTGATGCGGCGTTTCAAAGTTATGCACGAAACACCAATCATCGGGGGTTTTTTGCGAGGCGGCATATTCTTTTACCGTTTGAATGGTTAAAACCGTCCGTCCGACTCCTTTGGGTCCCGTACAAAAAATATTGTAACCGTTTGCTTTCATTTGAATGCCGAAATTAATGGCTTCCAACGCATCATCTTGTCCTAAAATGGGACTTGTTTTCGGTAATGAAGCAATATCACTGTCTTTCAAAAGACTTTTTGTGTAAATTTGCTTGGATTTTAATTCATATTTTTTCATTTTTTACTCCGTATTTGTTTTCTTATAACCTTTTTTTTGCGGAAATAAAAGATTTTTTGTAAAAAAGATGAAAAAAAGTTTGTGAAACGCATTTTTTTGTGTCTTTTTTTAAAAAAATATTTTATACTGTCATCAAACAAAAATTTTAAATCAACCATCATTGGAAGGAAATTAAAAATATGATGAAATTAACGATTGAACGCTCTCTTTTATTAAAAGCTCTCTCACATGTGCAAAACATTGTCGAACGGCGACAAACCATTCCCGTTTTATCCAATGTTTTACTTGAAACAAACGGCGATGAAGTTTCGCTTCGGGCAACCGACAACGAAATTGAAATTATTGAAAAATTACCTGCCAATGTTGAAACGCAAGGCGCCGTTACAATTCCGGCGCACAAACTTTATGATATTGTGAAAAAATTGGCAGACGGTTCGCAAATTCAAATAGCAACCCTTGAAGAAACGGGACAAGTTTCCTTGGTGTGCGGTCGCGCCAAATTTGCTTTGGCAAGTCTGCCCGCAAATAATTTCCCCTCCATGATGAGAGAAAACATGCCGTTTTCATTTCATATGAAAGCCTCGGATTTGTTAGATTTAATGAACAAAACGGGTTTTGCCGTATCAATGGAAGAAACACGGTATAATTTAAACGGCATTTACATGCACGAAAAACAAGGCGCCGAATCGAAATTAACCGCGGTTGCAACGGACGGACATCGTTTGGCATGCGCCGGCATAACATTACCGGAAGGCGCCACAGGAATGCCGGGCATTATCATTCCGCGCAAAACCATCGGCGAAATTTCAAAACTGCTTGCTGAAACGGAAAATGAGGTTTCCGTTGCTTTATCCGCCAATCAAATTTGCTTTGCCATCGATGACATTGTTTTATCTTCTCGTCTGATTGACGGCACATATCCGGAATATGAAAAAGTGATTCCGACAGCCAATGATAAAAAATTGCAAGCCGATGCAAAAACATTAAGCGATGTCATTGAACGCGTTTCCGTTGTTTCCGAAAAATCCCGCGGGATTAAACTTTCTTTACAATCGGGACTTATTCAAGTGTTTGCCGCCTCCGTCGATGAAGGATCGGCAGAAGATGAAATGGATGCCGTTTATGACGGCGAACCGATGGAAATCGGCTTTAACTTCCGCTATCTGTTGAATATTTTGGCACAAGTCAAAAGCGAAACGGTGCAAATGTATTTGCAAGACAGCACTTCTCCGGTTATTCTGCAAGATGAAGCCGATGATAATGCCTTATATGTTTTAATGCCCATGCGTGTTTAACTTTGTTTTTTAAAGAAACGGTTTAACTTATGAATCAAGTTAAAACAGGCATTACGCAGTTACGTTTAACGAATTTTCGTTCTTACGGCTTTTTAAATTTAGAGCCGGATGCGCGATTTATGCCTGTTGTTTTAACGGGACACAACGGTGCCGGTAAAACAAATATTTTGGAAGCCGTTTCATTTTTAACCGCCGGTAAAGGATTAAGAGGCGCGCGATTGAGTGATGTCGGAAAACGTTCCAATCCGGCGGCGCTTTTGAATGTCGATGTGTTGCAAATTCCCGAGCGATGGAGTGTTTCGGCGCAAGTACAAACCAAAGACGGACTGACAAAAATCGGCACGGGTACGATTGACGGTTCCGAAAGACGGCAGATTCGCATTGACGGCAAAAATACCGCCAAACAAAGCGACTTAGGTCGTGTTTTCAGGTGTTTATGGCTGACACCGGCGCAAGACAGATTGTTTTGCGGTGATCCGCAAGCGCGTCGGCGTTTTTTGGATCGGCTTGTTCAGGCGTTTGATTCGCAGCATGCAAACCGCTTAAGTGATTATAACGCGGCATTTAAGCAATGGAGTTGCCTGTTACGGGAAGGACGGTTTGATACGCGGTGGCTGAAAGGCTTGGAGGAACAGTTGGTTTCAAACGGCGTTGCCATTGCGGCATCGCGCATTGACATTATCAGCCGAATCAGTCATTATTTGGCACATCCGCTCTCATCGGCATTTCCCGTACCGGAAGTTATTCTGACGGGCGTTGTCGAACAAAAGTTGCTTACCAAAAGCGCGTTGGAAGTTGAAGAAGAGTTTGCCGACTTATTAGAAAAAAGCAGAAAAATCTATGCTGACGGCGGAAGTGTTTCAGGTCCGCATACGGCAGATTTTAAAGTCATTCACGCCCAAAAAGGATTAGACGCCGCACTTTGTTCAACAGGCGAGCAAAAAGCCCTGCTTTTATCCGTTATTTTGGCGGAAATGCGAACGCAAACACAAGAACAAGGGTTATGTCCCGTTTTGTTGCTTGATGAAATTGCCGCCCATTTGGATTCGAACAGACGCAACATTTTATTTGATATTTTAACCGAATTGCCGTCTCAAATTTGGATGACGGGAACAGACAGCTCCGATTTTACGCATTTAACAAACCGAGCCCAGTTTTTTGATGTACAGGACTCAAACCTTAACCTGCAAAATGTAGCATAAATTAAGAAGAAAGAGGAAAAAAATGACAGATGATATTAAAATTGCCGAAGCGGCTTATAACGCAGATTCCATTAAAGTTTTGAAAGGATTGGATGCCGTTCGCAAACGACCGGGAATGTATATCGGCGATACGGATGACGGCACAGGCTTACATCATATGGTTTATGAAGTGTTGGATAACTCTATCGATGAGGCATTGGCGGGTTATTGCACGCAAGTTGATGTGATTTTGAATGCCGACGGCTCCGTAACGGTCACGGATAACGGGCGCGGTATGCCGACAGACATTCACAAAACCGAAGGTATTTCCGCTGCCGAAGTGATTATGACGCAATTACACGCGGGCGGTAAGTTTGATAACAATTCATATAAAGTTTCGGGCGGTTTGCACGGCGTAGGTGTTTCGGTCGTCAATGCCTTGTCCGATTGGTTGGAAGTGCGTATTTGGCGAAACGATAAAGAATATTTCGTGCGTTTTGAAAACGGTAATTCCGTCGCACCGTTAAAAGTGGTCGGCGATGCACCTGAAAAACATGGCACCATGGTCACTTTCCACCCCTCGACAGAAACATTTAAAACCATTGAGTTTGATTTTGAAACATTGGAACATCGCATTCGGGAATTGGCATTTTTAAATTCCGGTGTGCGCATTCACTTAACCGATAACCGTTCCAGCGAACCGAAAACAGTTATTCTGCATTACGAAGGCGGTATTTTGGAGTTTGTGAAATATTTAAACAAATCCAAAAACTCTTTGCATGATGCACCGTTTGATTTATCCGGCGAAAAAGACGGAATTACGGTGGAAGCGGCTTTTGAATGGACAGACGGTTATCACGAAACATGCTTATGTTTCACAAACAATATTCCGCAACGCGACGGCGGTACACACTTGGCAGGATTAAGAGCCGCCCTCACGCGTACCATTAACAATTATGCCGCCGCATCGGGATTAACGAAAAAAGAAAAAGTTGATTTAGCGGGTGAAGATATGCGGGAAGGTTTAACGGTTGTTTTGTCCGTTAAAGTTCCGGATCCGAAATTTTCTTCACAAACAAAAGATAAACTGGTTTCTTCCGAAGTTCGCCCGATTGTGGAAAACATTGTTGCCGATAAATTGGAACAATGGTTGGAAGAACATCCTGCCGAAGCGCGCAAAATCATCAGCAAGGTTGTTGAAGCCGCCGCCGCGCGGGAAGCTGCTCGTAAAGCGCGTGAGTTAACCCGTCGGAAAGGCGCTTTGGATATGGCTTCTCTGCCCGGCAAACTGGCAGACTGCCAAAGCAAAGATCCCGCCGATTCGGAAGTGTTTATCGTGGAAGGTGATTCCGCCGGCGGTTCGGCAAAGCAAGGACGCGACAGAACACACCAAGCCATTTTACCGTTACGGGGTAAAATTTTAAACGTGGAACGGGCGCGGTTTGATAAAATGTTGTCATCGGCGGAAATCGGCACGATTGTAACGGCACTCGGAACGGGAATCGGACGTGATGACTTTAATATTGACAAGATTCGCTATCATAAAATTATTATTATGACCGATGCCGATGTTGACGGGGCGCATATTCGAACGTTATTATTAACTTTCTTCTTCCGACAAATGCCCGAAGTAATTGAAAAAGGCTATGTTTACATTGCACAACCGCCGTTGTATCGGGCAAAACGCGGCAATTCGGAAATATACTTAAAAGACGATAAAGCCATGGAGGAATATTTAATTCAGGTCGGCACCACCGATGCCGTTCTGGTGGCGCAAAACGGCGAACAAATCGCAGGAGCCGATTTAATCAATCGCGTGGAACAGGCACGCATTGCCCGCACGCTTATTTTAAGTATGTCGAATCGCTTACCGGCACGTATTATCGCACAAATGGCAATTCAAGGTTTATTTCAACCGAATGCGGTCTGCAATGACGCTTTTGCCAAATGTTTGGATTCGATTGAACCCGAATATGAACGCGGCTGGCACTGTTCCACGCAAGAAGACGGCTCGTTTGTTATTGAACGCACCATTCGCGGCGTAAAAGAACGGCATGAAATCGATACAGCCTTGCTTTCTTGCGGTGAAGCGCGCAAGCTCAATGAAATGGCTGCCGATTTACAAGAATTTTATAAAACACCGTCGGTTTTGCAAACAAAAGACGGTTCGTATGAAATTCATGATCCCGTTTCATTAGCGGAAGCCATCTTTAAAACGGCGAAAAAAGGCATTGCCATTAACCGTTATAAAGGGTTAGGCGAAATGAATCCGGAGCAGTTGTGGGAAACAACATTGGATCCGAATGCCCGACGGTTATTGCAAGTAAAAATCACGCATCAGGACGAAGCCGAACAGGTATTTTCCTGCTTAATGGGTGATGTGGTTGATCCGCGACGTGATTTCATTCAACAAAACGCTTTGGATGTTGCGAATTTGGATATTTAAAATCTGGGGACTGCTCTTCCCTCATTCGAACACGTTCATTTCCGTATCATCTTATTTTTGCGCGATTATTTTCACCTTGTAAAAAACAAGCCGGATTTATGATATGCTCAATCATAAATACGTTTGATATAACCGTTACAAAAAGAAATTTTCCGCAAGGCAACCGCTCGGATACAGGCATTTTGTGATAAATCCGCCTTTGTCGAATCTGAAAAAAAATAAAATTTGACAAAATAAAAGGTTTGTGATAAAATACACTCATTCATAAAAAAAAACGGAGGTTCAAATGGGCGTTAAAAATGTCGGTTGTGGGTGTTTAACTTTAATTGTCGCATGGGCAAGCGTCAGTATTATTGCATCCATGGTTAAAAGTTGCGTGGAAGAAGCACGCCGTCCGCGATTGGAACCCATTGTCGATACCCCTCAGGCAACGGCAGAATTTGTTAAAGAACAACTGTCAAAAGATTCCTCACGAAAGAAAACACTTGTTCCGACCGGTCGCTTTGAAATTGATGTTTTAACGCAACACGGACCCAATAAACGATTTACATTTAATATGAAAGGTCGAGATAAAGAAGGCGGCATTCAAATGAGCGTGAAAGAAGTGGGCGGAACCGATTCGGTTGTGGGCGGTATGTTACGTTTAAATCTTGTTTATTGGAATCCCGCTTTACCGGAACAAAAAGGCTTGGCTTTTCAAGTTTTATTTAATGATGAGCAAGGGTGCTTTGTTCGTTCTCCCGAAAAAGGATTGAAAACCGTTTACATTGCCAACAATGAACGCTTTGCCGCTCAATTAACTTCACGGGGCGATGTTTTGTTATCTCCGACAAAACCGGAATTCAAAAGAACACGAACTCTTACAAATACAAACATATTATTACCCGAAAATTTCGTGCCTGTTAAAACAATTATTGTTAAAGAACACGATAAAAGCGGCAAACCCATTGAAACCTACATCAAAAATCAACACACGCGCTGATTAACTTTTTCGGGGGTTAAAAGCTGTTGCAAGAAATCTTTGCTGGAAAAGTTTCAATTTAATGATACTTCATTGCATCGGCTGGCGCGCGTAAAAAATCTTTGCGGAAGAAGTTTCATTTAATGCTTCTCTCACCCTCCCCTGCTTTATTTTTAAATACTGTAAATTCATCAACCGTTTTCATCAACTGATAAAATAAAGAAGTGTATTTTTTCCTCTATCGGCGAATGTAACAGACAGCATTTTATCATCTGTCGCTATGTGCAGATAGATGGAAATGGCGGTAAGCTATCATTTCAGCAGAAGTGGTAAAGACAAATGGTATTTTTCTCCTATCAATTTGCAGTTGCTACTCTCTCTTATTTTCGGTGGGAAGTGCCGTCTCGTGGAACGTGAGACGGCGCGATGTGCCGAAAATGAGAAAAATAAATAATGCAACTTTTTCTGCTTGACATTGGTTTGAAAAGCTTTTATTCTGAAAGCAAGGCAAGTGATGTGTGCCCCGAGGCTTAAGAACCTCTTTAGATGTGTCCTTGAAAAAGGATAGATTCTGTACCTTGTTTTTTATAAACAAGGCAGATAATCGAGTGACCGGAAGGCGGTAAAATAAGCCTTTTGGTCAATATACTGCACTATTTCACATGAGTAGTTTCCAACTTCCGGTCGCCTCTCATCAAGGCGATTTTTTTTGAATATGCACGAAAAATTGCACCAACTAAACGTACGTTTTTTGCAACACTTTTTTTGCATTTTTTCAAAAAAAATTTAATTCGAGGAAAAATTAATGCAATATCAAATGGTTATAAAAAGGCTTGTTTGGCGATTGATAGGGGTAATTTTGTCCCTGAATTCGCGTTGCATTAAAGGTACGTTTAATTTATACAATTTATATACGGAATAACGGGAGGGAAAAATGACGAAATATGCAAGAAAAAACGGTTTAAAACAAGCAGAAACGCAGGGAAAACGGAAATATATGATGAATGCTGAATCGCAAAATCTATGCAGAAAAATAGGGGGAAAAGAAAGGCAAGCACTGCAATGTAACAAGATTAAAAAATCACAAACACAGGAGAACTTTTTACGGAAAAACGAATCGCAAAATGTATGTAAAAAACAAAGATAAAAGAACAAGAACAGCAATATAACACAATTAAAAAAACGCAAGTACAAAAGAAGTTTTTACAGAATGATGAATCTCAAATGATATAGAAAAAAAGGGGAGATAAAAAATGCAGAATCAACAAAAGGAAAAAATCGAAAAAACACACTTGCAAGAGGAATATATGCAAAGCAATAAACCGCAAATCGTGCGCGGAGAAACGGGGAGAAAAAAATGACAATGCAATTCAGAAAACAATTTAAAAAGCAATCACAAGCAGGATACATGCAAAGTAATAAACCGCAAATTATGGGAGGGGAAACGGGGAATCGAAAAATGATTACTCAATTAAACAAACATCAGTCAAAACAGGCAGAAATGCAGGGGAATGAAGTGCAAAACAGGAGTCGAGAGTCGGAAACTCCAAAAATGCACGCTTGGCAAGATAAAATGAGTAAAACCGAATCACAAACAGGATATATGCAAAGCAATAAACCGCAAATTATGGGAGGGGAAACGGAGAATCGAAAAATGATTACTCAATTAAACAAAAGTCACTTAAAACAGACAGAAATGCAAGGAAATGAAGCGAAAAACAGGCGTCAAGAGGCGGAAGCTCAAAAAATGCACACTTGGCAGGATAAAATGAGTAAAACCGAATCACAAAGCGGGGAAATGATGATTAAAAATATACAGAACAAAAAAGAAAATGCAAAAAATGAATCAATGCTTTCAGAACAATATATTCATAAGAAAAATATCATTCAAACACAATCCCAAAGCGGGCGGTCAATGGTGGAAATGCTCGGGGTGTTGGCAATTATTGCCATTCTGTCCATTGGCGGGATTGTCGGCTATAAAATAGCCATGAATTATTATCAGGCGAATCAAATCGCAAACGAAATTAACATAATGCACAACGATTTAAAAATTAAATACGCACTGGGAAACGAAGAATTGTTACTGGGTGATCCTTATGATGAAACATACGATGAAACATATGATAAAACGCCTGATGATGAACGTTACCGCGGATATTTATCAACACAATATAACCGTTATCCCGTTAATTATGATTGCACACGCAAAGACATGCAAGATTTTTACAGTTGTCGCGAAGCAGATGCTTATTTTATTAAAGTCAAGAATATTTCAAAGGGAGTTTGTAAGCCGTTAACAACACTTCTTAATGCGATGAACGGCTTAATATATATGGAAATCAACAAAGAAGTTTATGAAAAAGATGATTTATGCACAAGTGATGAAAATAACGAATTTTACATTGAATTTGATGCGGAAGATGTGAACGGGAATTATGATTCGAATCGTCCCGAAGGCTGGTGTGCCGATAATAAAGATTGTGAAGGATTATCAACCCCTGTTTGCGATAAAGACAATCATGAATGTGTGGAATGTACAGAAGAAGACAATACGCATTGTGCCTTAAATATATGTCGAGACGATCATACCTGCGGGGAATGTACGAAAGATTCGGATTGTGCGAATCCGCGCCCGATATGTGATGAGGAAGCAGCCACTTGTGTGAGATGCAACAATAGTGAAGAATGCGCGGAAATTAATGCAAACACGCCGATTTGTGAAACGAACAGCGGGGCTTGTTGCGATGATCCGCTCATGACGTGGAACGGCAGTGAGTGCGCTTGCCCTGCCGATTATGGCGTTTCCGAAACAACACAAGGGAAAATTTGTTTGCCTTACTGCGAGAAAAATAATATCGGTATTATTTTAATGACGGATACTTCCGGTTCAATGACTCTGCAAATGTTTGAAAATGCCAACAAAGCCAAAGAGGAGCTTCATATTCCGGAAGACATTCCGTCAGCCGTTTATTGGTGTGCTGCTTGTTATGATGCAAATTGTTTGAAAAACACGCCATCCGGTCCGGTAAATGAACATCTTTCTTACGGAAAACATTCCGTCAGTGAAATTCGCGCTGCTCTTCAAACAAATGTATCGGACAGACTCAAAGTAACCGGTGATTTCGGTGGCAGTATTTATAAAATTATAGATTATTGCTCAACCATTAAAGAAAAACTCATTATTATTGTTTGGTGGGATAATCAAAAGCCGGCTGATACCGGTAATGATATACCTGCATTTAAGAAATTGAAAGAAAAATGCCCCGAAACAGTTATTTATAATGTATCACCGAATGCAAAATCATTTGCAAGTGCTGATAAATCTTTTGATTTAAATGACATTACAACGGAATATACGGAAGTTTTAAATCAATTCATTCAAAAAGAAGGTTGTGTTGAGCGGAAATAAATTTCTTTCAATACCGCAATTTCAGGCGACAGAGGCGGAATTGTTTTTTGTTCCATATCGGGTAAAAGCCGATTGTTCCACATCAGGGAAAGATGATAGAACAGATATTTATAAAGATATACTTTGTACAAAATAAGAAAATGTTTTTTCGACTTTTATAAATTATCAGAACAAATACTTATATGACGCATTCAACGAATGTCCCGTACTGCTGCTGCTGAAATCATAATCGTATTTCAATTCTAACTCCGAAACGGCATAAAGCCATAAGAGCGAACCGCCGAGCGTGAACGTATCTTTATCAACGGAAACGCTTTCAATGCCGAACGGTTGATTATAATTGACAAACAAGCCGCGCCCTGTTGATTTTGTATCGCCGAATTCATGTGTCCAACGTGCGTGGGCTTCGGGTTTAAAGCGGAAAGTATCATTTCCCAAATCGAGCAACGCCCGCAATTCCACAGGTGTTTGTATAGATGTATAATCATCGGCCGTTACCTTTAACCGACCCGCCGAATCACCTGTTTCGTTAATTTCATCCAACGAGGCTTTGGCATAATCAATGCCGACTTTCGGCGTAATAATAAAGCGCGGATTAACGGGAATATCCACGCCGATATCTGCTCCGACGGCATAAGTTGTCATATCAAAATCGGATTTGGCGGCTTCCACCAACGAATTAATATGATGCTTTGCCGAATTGGAGGTTTGTGTCCACAAAGCATATAAGTTCAAAAATTGTCTTGATTTATAAGGGCGCAAATAGCCGTAAATACCGACACCGTAAGTTTTCATATCGGTTTCAATCAATTTATTGTTTTGATCCATCGAACCGTCAGCATATAAGCCCATTAAGCCCAAAGACAACGAGCCGAATCGTTTATCAATACCTGCCGTTAAGCCATAGTTTGAAAATTCATAACCTGCAATATTTTTGTTATCATCTTGATTTAACTTCATCATAAACGGCTTTGCCCAAATTCCGCCTTTATCGGTGCGCGTGCGCCGTTGATTGCCGCGCCGATTTGTCCAGTTACCGTAATAGGATTCATATCCCGGGCGTCCGTAATAATGCGGATTATAAACGGCACGCGGTTTTAAATAGCGGTTTTCATAGGCTTCTTTATATGTTCTTAAATCATTCAATTCATCGGATGCTGCCGCCTTAAACATTCTTGTCAAATGCAAGCCTGCCTGTTGCGTATTTAAATAGCCCTCGGGCGAATATTGTGCCATAACATCAATAGCTTCATCGGCGGTAAAGGCATAGAAAACGCGATCTAAAAACGGATCAATGGTATTTGATGCCGTTCGGTTGTTAATGGCATCCATTGCGGCGGCAATACTGTCAATGTTGGCAGAATGTTGTACCGTTTGAATGCCCTCATTAAGCGTTTGCAACCCGTCAATTTTTAAAGATAACACATTGTTTGTATTTTTAAACGTTGCGCCCGACCATAAAAACGACGTGCGAATTTTTTCAATATCGCCGTTTAATTGTGTTGCGCTTAAAAGATCATATTCCTGATTGGGTTTAATATCGCGCAAGATAACGCGCATATCCTCTCCCAGATTAACCGTACCCGACACAACAATTTTATCGTTTTCCTTGTCTTGGGCGCGCAAATCCAATATACCGCCCGCATTAAAATTCACAACGGCATTTCCTTTATCGGTCACTTTGGAAGCATCGGAATAAACCGTTTGAGATTGCATAATTTCCATAACGCCGAGCGGCTTTTTATAAACCGATTCGGTTGAAACGGAAAGACGCCCGCCGTCGTTAACATCCAACGAACCGTCGCGAATGTTCATTAAACCGCTGCCGGCAATTTGCCCGTTATGATTGACGGATACATTTTTGCCGATGTTAATCACGTTATTCGTATCTTCGTTTTTAAATTCAAACGTACCGCCGTTAATGGACAGCTGATCCACATCGGTATTGCGCTCCACCGTTAATTTTCCGCCGTTAATGTTAACGGTTGTGTTCTCAACGGTTTGCCCTTCGTCTAATGCCAACTGTCCGCGCACGATACGATTGACTTTCACATCATTTGCGTTAACATTGACAACGGTATTGCTGTTTAACTCTAAGCCCGATTCATTTGTGAGCGGCATAGACGATGATTCGGATTTATAAGTTGCCTCCATGGTGTGATTAATATCAAACGTACCGTTTTCAACCACAACACGATCAACTCTAATAACGCCGGGCGAATAAATGGTTTTACCGTCCGGTGCGTTAATATCTAATGTTGTATTAACGGCATCTCCGTTATTTATTTCAATAATATCACCCGAAAACCAGTTATCATCTAACCGAACGCCGGTATTATTTCCCAACATGATTTCATTTGCCTGTACGGGGTTGTTAATTTCAAAGCCGCCACTTGCGACCAAAATATGATCAACGTTAATGGTATTACTGGTTTTGTAAAAATGATCATCACCTTCTAGATTAATAATTAATTTTGTATTGGTGGCATCGGATAACTTGGATATCGGGTCATGAATAAACACATCGGTATCAACCAGCCGTAATTGCGCATCGGTGTTAATGCCGATAACCCCACGCACATCACCCGACATTTGCAATTCGCCCGAATCAATCAAAATCGAATCCACATTAATACCGCCGGTAATGTAACCTGCAACGCGATGTAATTTAGCATCAAACCCCGTTTGGTTTACAATATGAACACCCGTTGCGCCTTCCGCCCGCTGTACACCGCCAGTATATTTAGGAGCGATAACATCAAATCCATAATTAAAATCTTGAGGAGAACCTAATAACAAATAAGCCGTTGAATTACTGCCGAGTGTTGTTTTTAAAGAAATAGTTCTATAATTATCAATTCGGCTGTTTTGCCCCATAATTAAGTTTTCACCGTTTATTGTTCCTTGATTTATCAAAACACCGTTATCGGCAAAAGTAATCAGCGGGGAAGAAACAGTAGCACTGCTTCCTCTTTCATCTTGCCCGTTTTCCAATATTGAAGCATTGCCGAATGAAAGGAAATTTTCTGCCGTAAATGTAGGGTTATTATTTCCTAAAATCATGTGCGTCTGATTACCGAAAAGCCCTTGATTCACATTTACATTAACATGTGCGCATATCGTCCGTCCATTTTCATCCTGAATACAAGCCGCATCTATTCCCATGTTAATGAGTGCGCCCGTGCCTGTTTGAAACGTATCAGCAGTTAAATTGGCATCTAAAAGCTTGTCAACGGTTGTATACGTCGGCGCTGTTTTTTTGTCTCCCGTATCTTCTGTGTCTTCCGTATCTCCCGTATCTTGCGCATCAGTGTCCGTCAATACCGGGAATTTTTGAACTATGGCGTTAAGGTTTATTTGAGCATTATCACCGAATAATAACAAACCGTTGCCGTTATTTTGAAGTGTCATATTTCCGCTTTGCATAGAGAAAACGCCGTTGTTTTTAAATGACATTGTTTGCCCGTTATAAATGGCGTCATTCAATATGGAAAACGAAGAATTGTTTCCGAAAGTTGCTTTATTAACATTCATTTCCGCCTGGTGCGGAAATGTGGGAAGGGCAACTTCAACCGTGGTTTCCGTACCGTCCGAATTCGTTACGGTAATCGATTCGGTTTCTTCAACATATAAATTATAATCATTGCCCAAAGAAACAAAAGCCCCATCGTCCATTTGTATTTCGTTCGCGGTAAAATACGTTCCCATTTCATTGATGAGCAGACTGTTTTTCCCCATAATCAAATTATCGGTTGTAATGGTTGCACCGTATTTTGGAAGTTTGCCGATATTTTCTTCATCATCATCATATGCGTTGCCGATATTATATAAATACCCCGAATCACCGAATGTAATCGATTTGTTGTTAATAATACCGCCGTTCAGGAGCATTCCCTGATAAGCAAACTGCACTTTATCGGTTGTCAGCTCGGCAGAGGGTAAAAGTGTAACATCGTCAAGTTTACTGTTCCCGTTTTCGTCTGTTGTTGAAGACCATTTGATACCGTTCAAAAGCAATCCGTTATATCCGAACGAAACCAAATTGCCTTTTTCCGTATTCGAATTATCTAAACTGAAATTTTTAAATTTGCCTGTTTCATCGTTTAGCACGGTTGTATTCACGCCGAATAAGGCTGACCCTTCAATGGTTCCTTCATTCCTTATTAAATAAGAACTGCCGCGCCAATAATCAAAAGGGGGACGAATATCTTTCACGGGAATGGTTCCGTTTTGCGTTAAATCCATTGCCTGATTATCAATTTGCTCTAAATTGATGCGTTGAATGGTTCCCTTGTTCGTGAGCGAAAATTGAACGGGACGTACTTGACGAGCCGTTTCATATATACCCCAACCGTCACCCGTTACTTTTAAGTTGCCCGTGTTGGTAAACGACCCCGAAAAACCCTCTAAACCGTTAACCCATACATCATAACCGTCTCCGGTTGTTAATTCTTGTTCATTCGTTGCTGATTTATTCTCTTTGCTGATTTCAATATGATAATCCGTTGCCCGTTGCGCAAAAGCGGTGAAAGCATAAAAAGAAACACACAAACAGAAAACGGATTGTCTTAGCCGATAAAACATTCAAAAGAACTCCTTACTTGTTTTTTTTCAGTCCTATCATATTTTTTATTCGAACGCAAGATAAAAAAGCATTTTTTTATAAAAAAATCAATATGTTAACAAAAGGTTAACAGTAAACGTTTGTTTTATTTTTAAGAAAAAAATTAATTAACTATATGAAAAAATTGCTAAAAAAAGCAAAAAAAGTGATAAAAAAGTGTGGTTTTTTATATCTGACTTGACTTTTTTAAAAGTTTCGCATATGATTGCATTTAACTGAAAGGTCAAAAAATTAATGTTTCAAAATGCCAAAGAAAAAGTTAAGAAAAATACTTTTGTTCTCAATTATACCCGTATGTGGCCGTTTGTGAAACCTTATTGGTTTCGGGCGCTCGTGGCAACCTTAATTACCATTCCCATCGGCTCGCTTGACGCCGTAATTGCGCTTTCCTTAAAGCCGTTTATGGATACGGTTATTATGGATAAAGGCGGCAGTACGCCGTTTAATTTACCGCTTTATACCATTCCTGCCGTTATTGTGCTTTTTACCGTTTTGCAAAGCATTTTGGATTATTCGTCTTCTTATTTGAACACCTGGGTCGGCGGCAAAATCACGAATGCCGTTAAACAACGTATTTTCGCGCGCTTGGTAAACTGTGAAGCCGCTTATGCCGATCAAAATTCGTCGGGGTTTGTTATTATGCGATGTAATTCCGATCCCGACAGCGCCTGCGCCGGATTGTTAACCAACTTAAAAGTGTTTACAACGCGCGTTTTTTCCTCCGTTTCACTGATTTGCGTTTTATTTTACACCTCATGGCAATTAGCCATTATCGCCATTATTATTTTAAGCTGTTCCTTATGGCCGTTAACACTCATTCGTAAAAAAATTAAAGCGGTTATGGATTCAACCGTTGTTGCGGGCGGCGCTGCCATATCTGCCTTAAATGAAACATTTTCCGGATTAAAAACCATTGCTTCTTATAATTTGGAAGATACACAAAAAACAAAGTTCTCCTCCGTTTTAAAACAACTTTTTCGCTTGCAAATTAAACTCACGCAAAAAACGGCTTGGCTGTCGCCGATGATGCACATTATTATTTCACTCGGCATTGCCATGACTATTTGGTACGGCAGTTATTTAATTAAATCGCAAACCATTACCAGCGGTGATTTTGTTGCCTTTATGACAGCACTTTTAATGCTTTATACACCCATTAAAAACATCGGCAAAAACTTTGCCGCCGTACAACTTTCCTTTTTGGCAATCGAGCGTATATTTGACTTTTTAAGTATGCCGTCTTCCGTTCAGGAAAAAGAAAATGCCGTTGTTTGTCCGATAATGCAAAATAAAATCGAATATAAAAACGTTTCTTTCGGTTATACAAAAGGACGTTCTGTTTTGTCCGATATTAATCTGACCATTAAAAAAGGCGAAACAATAGCCCTGGTGGGTAATTCCGGCGGCGGAAAAACAACATTGGTCAATTTGTTGCCGCGCTTTTATAATTTATCAGAGGGCGATATTACCATTGACGGCGTCAGCATTAACGATATGACTTTAAAATCACTGCGGGATAACATAGCCGTTGTGTTTCAAGATAATTTCTTATTCGAAGGCAGTATTCGGGAAAATATTTTGTTGGGAAGTCCGAATGCCACGGAAGAAGAAATTGAAAAAGCCCTTCAATGCGCTTGTTTAGATGAGTTCGTCAATTCCTTGCCCAAAAAATTGGATACGCATATCGGCGAACGCGGTGTTTTATTGTCGGGCGGACAAAAACAACGGGTCGCCATTGCGCGCGCCTTTTTGAAAAATGCACCGATTATTATTTTGGATGAAGCTACTTCCGCTTTGGATAACAAATCGGAAGCCATTGTTCAACAGGCGATTGATAATTTAATGAAAAACAGAACGGTTTTCGTAATTGCGCACCGTTTATCCACCGTTCAAAATGCCGATCAGATTGTTGTGCTGAATGAGGGTAAAATCATTGAAGAAGGCACCCATGAAGAATTGTTGGATAAAAAAGGTGCCTATTATGCGCTTTACATGGCGCAATTTAAAGCGAAGTCAACAACACAATCCGCAAACTGAAAAAGCCTTATTAAAAAGTTTACAAATGATTGCTTTCAATAACGAAACGCATTACTTGATTTTTTGTATCAACTTTTTTGAAAGGATATCATATGTCAAAACAAATGAATACATTAAAGAAAAAACAACCGCGTCATTCTTGCGGAAAAGAATGTCGGTTGCATGAAGAGCGTCCGCATCATTTGCCGGAAAGAATGTCGCATTCGCCCGAGCATTTGTTAGCGGATTTTTTCAGACGTCCGCCCGTGCCGATGCTTCATCTGAATGATGAAAAATGGTTAGAGCCTGATATTGAAATTACCGAAACACCTAAAGAAGTCATCGTTTCGGCAGAAATGCCGGGTATGAATTCCGATGACATTCAAGTGAATGTTTCGCAAGACGGCTATTTAACCGTCAGCGGGGAGAAGCAACATCGTTTTTCGCAAAACGATGAGCAACAAGGCGCTTATTTTTCCGAGTTTTCCTACGGTACGGTACAACGAACCGTTCCGTTACCACCCGATTTGGATTACGAGTCGGCAACGGCTTCGTTTGAAAACGGTGTTTTGTCGGTGGTTGTATCCAAAACAGCCGAATCGGCGCGTAAAATAAAGAAAGTGCCCGTGCAAAAAAAATAAGTCGAAAAGCCTTTGTTTCAGGGCAAAGGCTTTTTTATTGCTTTTTTTATGAACGCGTGCTAAACTCGTTTTATGATTAAAAAAAGCATTTTTTTATTTTTATCGGGGCTTGTTTTCTTAACGTTAATTTTATTTTTTCGTTTTGAACAGACAAAAGAACCAATTCTTGACACTCATTCTTTTAACACGCCGCCAATCACGAAAGAATTGTCGTTGATAAATTATTTTCAACCGTTGACTTGGGATTTATCCGATATAAAAATATCAAAAAAAGTCCGCCTGAAACAATCAATATCCGCGAAAACGGAAGAAGAGAAAAAACCGCTGTGGGAGTATATTTCGTTTTCCCGCTGTGAACCGAATCCCAAAGCACCGGATTATTTACAACAGCGTTTTCAAAAAAATAATGAAAAAAATATCAATGCCATTGATTGCGGTTTTATTCGAACACAAATTCCTTTTTCTTTTTAAAACTTATTTTTTTTCTTGCTTTTTAAATTTTTTTTGTTACAATGACTTTTGTCAGGAGGAACCATAAATGAAAAAAATTATTACATTTGCTGTTATTTTGGGTGTTTTAACCGGTGGTATTATCTTTTATGCAACGCGTAAAATTGAAGAAAATTCAACCATTACGGCGCCGAAAGTATTACCTGCCGAAATTGTTGTCAGTCAAGGTCAATGGAAAGATACGCTCGTGCCAGACAGAGAACCGGGTCGTGTCTATCGTAAAGGCAACAAAGATGCGGCAACAATTGTCGATTTAACTGATGATACCATTGTTGTCGATTGGGATAATTGGGGTGTTGAAACATTTAAAAAAGATCAAGATAATATCTGGAAACGTCTTTAAATCCAATCGAAACACAACTTAAAATCGGTTTATAAAATATCGCAGGCTTCTTGTTTGCGATATTTTATTATGCGAAAATCACATGAAAAGACGTTGACTTTTCAAGAAACACTTGCTAAAATAGCGACATTCAATTTTTTAAAGGAGTAAAAATATTATGGCAGCCACATCAATGGATCAACTTGTTTCTTTATGCAAGCGTCGGGGTTTTATTTTTCAAAGTGCCGATATTTACGGCGGATTACAAGGTGTTTACGATTTCGGACCTTTGGGCGTTGAACTCAAAAACAATTTAAAAGCCGCATGGTGGCGTGCAATGGTTTATGAAAGAGATGACGTGGAAGGATTGGACGCTGCCGTTTTAACACATCCGAAAGTGTTGCAATACAGCGGACATGAAGCAACATTTACCGATCCGTTGACCGATTGCAAAAAATGTAAAAACCGCTTTCGTGCCGATCATATTAAAGACGGGAAATGTCCGGTTTGCGGCAGTACCGAATTAACCGAACCGCGTCAATTTAATTTAATGTTTAAAACAACGGTCGGACCTATTGAGGGCGGCGATAATTATGCTTATTTGCGTCCCGAAACGGCGCAAGCCATTTTTACGCAATTTCGAAACGTGGTTGACGCAACGGCGCGCAAAGCTCCGTTCGGTATTGCCCAAATCGGCAAATCTTTCCGAAATGAAATCACGCCGCGCAACTTTATTTTCCGCGTACGCGAATTCGAGCAAATGGAACTTGAATTTTTTGTCAAACCGGGCACGGATTTAGACTGGTTGGAAACATGGAAAGAAACGCGTATGAACTGGTGGTATGCGCAAGGATTAAGTAAAGAAAAACTGGTTGCGCATTTTATTGATAAGGCTGATTTGGCGCATTACTCAAAAGCTACTTATGATTTGGAATATCAATTTCCGCACGGTTTGGAAGAATTGGAAGGCGTTGCCGATCGCAGCGATTATGATTTAGGCAATCACACCCGTTATCAAAGCGAATTAAACATTCAGGCGCATGTTCATGAAAACAAGGAAAGCGCTGCCAAACTGGCTTTGTTCGATGATGAAACGAAAAAATGGTTTGTACCGTTTGTCATTGAACCGTCTGCCGGTGTGGAACGCGGTGTTTTAGCTGTTTTAAGTGAAGCTTACACCGAAGAAGTATTGCCGAGCGGCGATACACGAACGGTTTTAAAGCTTAAAAAGCATTTGGCACCCGTTAAAGTGGCGGTCATTCCTTTAAAACGTAATCAATCGGAAATTGTGAAAATGGCGCACGACATTAAAAACAATTTGTTAAAAACAGGTATCGGACGGGTAATGATTGAAGATTCGGGCAACATCGGAAAAGCTTATCGGCGGCATGATGAAATCGGAACACCGCTTTGCGTGACCGTTGATTTTGAAAGCATTGAGAAAACACCCGCAACGGTGACCGTTCGCAATCGGGATACCATGGCGCAAGAACGCATTGCCGTTCAAGATTTGGAAAGTTATTTAAAAAACTTCTTTTTAAAATAATTGAATAACCGTTTTTAAGGCGAATGAAAAAATCATCCGCCCGGGCGTTGTACGCAAGATTCTTGTTGAATGGCATCATTTAAAGCATTGTTAATATCATTATTTAAATCGTTAATATTATTTAAATTGAAATTGCCGACAGCACCCGCATAAGGTTTACCGCTTAAAGCAACATTGTAAAGTTTCGTTTGAGGACATTTTTGAAGCAATTTATCTATATGCGGATTAACACCCGTATCGTTATTATCCCAATAAATAACGATAAGAAATTTTTCTTTTCCCGTTTTACATAAAGGAATAACTTCGTCTCTGATTGCTCTTCCTACTCCGGAACAATGTTCAAGAGATATTTTTTTATCCGTCTCATCTATTTTAAGAGCTGCTTCAATTTCCGAAGCCCGATGTTTTCCCCACGCTAAATGTGAATTGATTATTTTCAATCCCTCACATGATCCGTAACAACCTTTTGCAGGGTCACTTGATTGATCCGAACAGCTTGATAAATACACAGCCGCATTTATTTCTTCCGGAATGATAAGTTTCCCGACAGCCGTCTCAATCATTTCAATGGCTTTATCATATTTTTTATTCTTATCTAAACCGCTTTCTGTAACCATACCGCTAATAGACCCGCTCTGATCAATCAAAATAATCAATCCGCTTTCTTCTTTCTCTTTACAATAAGGTAAACAAATCTTCCCTTGTGTTGTGTCGGAAATACCGTAATCGGCAGGGCATGCACATTCGCCGTTGCTCCATGTCATTCCCTCTGCCACGCAACAAGCCCCGTTTTCCGTGCAATTTTCTTCTGACGGATTTTTATGACGACATTGTTCCCTGCTCGTACATGCCACACATGTATGGTCTTCACTGCAAATCGGTGTCGGATTTTTACAATCACTGTCACGCATACAATTCACGCATTTATTTGTATCCGTATTACAAGCAGGCGTTTCAGGTGTATCGGTGCAGTCGCTATCCGCCGTACATTCCACACATCCTTTTTCTTTTCCGCCCCATACTTCATTCGCTCCGCATTGAATACATGTATCTTCATTTGAGCAATGATAACTTGTTCCTTTTGCTTGACACTCCGCTTCCGTTTCACAAGTTGTGCATTCATTGTTCTTGCACACCAACGTTTCTGCACAATCCGTACTTTCCACGCATTCTACACATTGTGTGCCACCCCAAACAGGCGTTCTCTCATCAATTTCAGCACAGCTTTTGCAGGTATGGCTTTCATCATCACATTGCGGGGTTCCCGTTTTATCAATGCAATTTTCATAAGTTAAACATTCCACACATTTATTTGTATCCCTATTGCACACAGGCGTTTCAGTCTTATCAGCGCAATCTGTGCTTTCCGTACATTCTACACATTCTGTGCCACCCCAAACAGGCGTTCTCTCATCAATTTCAGCACAACTTTTACAGGTATTGTCCTCACAATATTCTGTATGCGCACATTGATTATCTTCATAACATTTCACGCATACATGGCGAGTCTTATCACAATAAGGCGTGTTTTCCGATTCTTTGCAATCCGTATTTTCTTCACAAGAGATTAAATCCGAAACCGCTTCCGCCAAAAATACAGCGTGTATATTATTAGCCCCCTCTTGACATTCTTCGTTTTCGGCTTTTATCGTTTCCGTTGTGATTTCAAAACCGATTAACTCATTCATCCCTTGTATTAATTTCGAAAGCGGACGACATATTTCTTGCGATATGTTTTTCATTTCAATATAATAAGCATTCGCAACATGACAGGAAATGTTTTCTTCATTAATGACCGCGTCATCAGCCAAAGCACAATCGAAAATAACGGGATAATCATCACTAAATTGAATATGTCCGAGAGTAGAGGCATTAATCGGATCATACGGCTCACCCAGGGTTAATTCTTCCGCCCCTTGTGCAATTTTTACTTGTGCATCGGTACGCATTAGATTAATTTCATGTGCGATTTGATTCGCCTGATAGTAATTCATGGCATATTTATATCCTGTTATCCCGCCAATACTTAATACGCCGATAATTGCCAAAACGCCGAGCATTTCCACCATTGACCGCCCGCGTTGCGATTGTGTTTGAATGATATTTTTCTTGTGAATATATTGTTCTGAAAGCATTGATTCATTTTTTGCGTTTTCTTTTTTGTTCTGTGTATTTTTAATCATCATTTCCCCGCTTTGTGATTCGGTTTCAATAATTCTATCTTGCCAAGTGTGCATTTTTTGAGCTTCCGACTCTCGACGCTTGTTTTGCACTTCATTCCCCTGCATTTCTGGCTGGTTTAAGTGATTTTTTCTTGAATATTTCATCATTTTTTGACTCCCGTTGTTGATAAAAACAGTATAAATTAAACGTACGTTTTTTGCAACACTTTTTTTTGTGTTTTTGCAAAAAAAATTTATTTATGATGAATCATATTGATTTTTAAGATGTTTTTATCCGTTTAAATCTTCTAATGCATACTCTGAAAAGACCCTGTCCAAAACGTTGCATTAAAGGTACGTTTAATTAATACAAAAAATTCGGAAAAAGTGTTGTTATTTTTTTATGGCTATCAATAGGAATATATTGACTT
>CANQKV010000013.1 GCA_947624545.1 uncultured Alphaproteobacteria bacterium
GCAAAAACATCACCGTTTAAATCCACCACGTTTCCGTTGGCTAAAATGGAGCCGATTTTTTCGCCCAGATTGTTCTTAACATCGCAACCCGAAACAATACCGAACACATTTCCGTCTTTATCAACCAGCATGGTGAGATTGTCGAGTGTTTCGCCGTCCAATGTTTTGATACCGCCGGTTTTTTCATCCAGTTTTCCGATTAAGTTTCCTTGCGGATCATAAACATTGCCCGTTTCGCCGTCAACTTTGAAAACAGCTTTGCCCGTTTTCGGATCATAGAAAGTGCCGTCCGTTCCGAAAGTTCCTTTAATATTACCTTCTTCGTCAAACAACAATTCTTGATCACGGGAAACATTATGTCCGATAACATTACCCTCGTTATCGACCACATCGCCGTTGGCTAAAACTTTACCGATGACTTCGCCGTCTTTGTTAAGAACGGCGCCTTTTGCGTTAATTCGACCGATAGGCTTTCCGTCTTTACCTAAAACAAGACCGCGTTCAACAATATTTCCGATAACATTTCCGTTATTGTCAACAACCGAGCCGTCATTTTTCGCACAACCCATATTGACACCGGCTAAATCAACCACTGTGGAATCGGGAAGCGTTCTGCCGAGATAATCGCCGTTTTCGGCAATAACCAAACCGCTGCGGGTAACCCGTCCGATTTGTTGTCCTGCGGCGTTGACTGCCCATTTATCCGGCTTAATATGTCCGACAACCGTTCCTTTGGCGTCAACGACTTGACCGTTATAACTGACCACACCGACAACTTTACAATCGTTTGTGATTAACCGCGATGGAACAAGCGCGCCGACAATTTTCAATTCGGATGCTTTTACCGTTTCATTAACGGCAATCGTTCCTTTCGAATCACCGTCCGGCGATAAAACTTTACCGTCGCCTGCCAAAGCCCCTAAAACTTCGCCTTTGTAACCGATAGCGGTTAAGAACGGTAAAACCGCACCTGCCAACGGTTCGTCTTTGCCTAAAATTGTTCCGTCATCCAATATTTTTAATGTTTTTTCGCCTGCTGAATCTTTAATGTCACCGTTTAAGGTTGTCACACCTAAAATTTTACCGCGATAACTGAACGGCATTCCTTGCGCGACGGTTGCACCGGCATACGGCATGGTATTAAAGAGTTCTTTATCGGTCACTTCAATAACGGCGCCGTCTGCCAAGACACGTCCGACAATCGAATCGGAACTGTCTAAAACAATACCGTCGGGCATAATTGTGCCGATCGGTTCGGCGTTGTCATTAATTGTTAATCCTTTCGGTAACACACCGCCTGCCCAAATATTCTCGCTCGTTAAAGCATAGCCGAAATTCATTTGAACGGCAATTTGTTTTCCTTTTCTGTCGGTTACCATTCGTCCGGCAGCTGTTTTGCCGATATTTGTACCCGTTTTGCTGATAAACGTTGCCGAAGGTAAAATACTGCCGATAACTTTGCCGTCATCGTCATAAACGGCTTTAATACCGCTGACTTTCCCCGTCGGATTGTTTTTTAAAGCCGTAACGCCGTTTACATAAGCCTGTCCCAAAGAGGTATAAGAGTTTGTAACGGGCGTTCCCTGCGCGGTCAGACCGGCACTGATTTGTCCGTTCATGCTTGTGACATAATCATTGGGTAACAAGTTTCCGATGGTTTTTTTGTTTGCCATGCTGATGACTTCACCGTTGTATTGAGAAAGCCCCGACATTTTGCCCAACAAATTATTGCTGACAAACGGCAGTTCACACATCAGTTTTCCGAGAACTTCTCCGTTTTGAACAATAATATCCGCCGCGTGGATTTTTCCTTTGGAAACATCGTTATTGTTAACCAATTCGCCGTTTTTGCCGATAACACCGAGTGTTTTACCCGTATCATCGAAAGCAACGGCGCCGAAAGGCACATAAGTACCGATAATCAGCCCTTTTTCGTTAATAATATGATTATCAAACAACACATTGCCGAGCGAATCGCTTTGTGTTCCGATAGAACCGTCTGTTCTTGTCCACCCGATTAACAATCCGTCATTTCCGATGCCGATACCGGGTTGCAAAACACGTCCCATCGGTCGATCATCGGTAGCATAAACATAAGGCGAAGCCGAACCTGCCCCTAAAAACTTATCTTTTTGCAACACTTTGTTGTTGACAGACATAACCGAAACCATTTGTCCCGTTTCATCAATAACAACGCCGCTTTGAATTTCGGATCCCAGTAATTGATTTGATTTGTCAAATGCCATTCTGTTCGGTGTGACAAAACCGATAACGCGATTATCTTTGTTTTTGAGTGTTCCGTCAAATGCAAGCCAGCCGACGGTTTTGTTTTGAGTATCAACGTACACGTTCAAACCGAGCAGTTTTGCAATAACCGTTCCTTCGGGAGAGATAACCGGTCCGAACGGTGAGCCTTGTCCGATAACGGCGCCCGTGCTGTTTGTTACTTTGCCGTCAGGCGCCAAGTAACCGGCTAATCCGTTGGCATCCATGGCGAGCGCCATTTTGGGCAAAACGCCGCCTAAAATTTTGCCGTCAGTCGAAATGGCGATACCGTTTCCGAGAACAGAGCCGATTTTTGTGTGTTCGGTCGATAAAACATCGCCTGTTTCCGTTACGCTTCCGACAACTTTACCCGTTGTGGAAAACACATCGCCCGTCGGCACTTGCCAACCGATAATATTTCCGTCTTTATCAATGACTGTTCCGTCGCCGCGAACCGCGCCTGCCACTTCGCCGGAAGAATTCTTTAAAACACCGTCCGCCGTTAAATTGCCGACAATTTGTCCGGCTTGATTGATAAAGGTTGTTTTATCTTTAATAAGTCCGCCGACAACTTCGCCCGTTTCGGCACTGACAACCGCCATATTCGGCAAAACTTTACCGAAACGCTCGTTGGCTTGATTTGTTGCATATCCGACTTTGGAAGAATAGCGTCCCAAAATAAGCCCGTCAGGTGAAAAGATAATGCCGTCAGGCGGAATAAAGCCGATATATTTACCCGTTTCATCAACAATGGCGTTGTTTTTATTTACTGTTCCGATTTTATTCCCGTATTGATCATAAATATCATTGCCGACTCTTGTCCAGCCGGTGGGATTTCCGTCATCTCCCATAATAATGCCGTCTTTGGTCTGTGCATGCGCCAGAATTTCGCCTGTTAAAGAAGTAACAGAGCCGTCGGCATTAACGCAGCCGATGACCTTGCCTTCCAAATCCATAACTTTGCCGTCTAAACGAATACGTCCCAAAACGGAACCGTCATCTTTATGGACAACACCGCGCGGTGCCAAGCTGCCCAATGTTTCGCCTTTATCGTTAACGACCGTTTTTTCGGGGGTAATGCAACCGACGGGCTGATTTGCCAAATCCAACACTTGTCCGTTGATTGAAACCAAACCCAATAACCGACAACCGTCGGCAACGGCTGCTGCCCGAGTTACGACTAAGCCGATAATTTTATTTTCGGCGTCTTTAACCAGACCGTCGGGCATAACATGTCCCACCGCGTGTAATGCGTTATTAAACACTTCGCCGTTCGGGAAAACCGTTCCCAGCGTTCCGCAGGAATAGCCGATGACATGTCCTTTTGTCAATACGGCACCGATAAACTTTTTACCGGCAGAAATTGTGCCGTCAGGATTGATACAGCCGATGACTTTTCCGGCGCTGCTGACGGCTTTTCCTTCGGAGTTCACATAACCGATGATTTCCCCTTTTTCGTTAATAACCAATCCTTGCGAAATAACGGCGCCGATTTCTTCGTTTGCCGTATTGACAATGGTACCGTCAATCAAAGCTTTTCCGATAACCTGATCATAGGAGTCGCGTACATCGCCGTTTTGCAACACTTTTCCCAACGATTGACAGCCCGGACCTACGGCAACGCCTTGCGGAATGGTGGCACCGATTAATTCGCCTTGCGCATTAATGGCAAATCCGTTCGGCGTGATTGTGGCTATTGTTTCATTCTTTCCGTTAATGACAGTTCCGTCAGGAATAATGGCACCGAGAATTTTTCCCGAAAAATCGGCAACCAATCCCCACGGGCGAATATACCCCATAAATTGCCCGTCTATGGAAAAGACTTGCTGATCGACCCGAACTTTACCGATAACGGTACCGGCGCCGTCAACAACCGTTCCTTCTTTTGTCATTTTACCGATGACTTTCCCTTGTGTATCCATAACGGACAGAACGGGAACGGCTGCGCCCAAAACGGTTAATTTGGAATCAACAATCGTTTGATTGCCTAACGTTTTACCGATGTTTTCACCGTTGGCGTCAATCACTTCGTTTGTGTTTGAAATTGTTCCGATGAGTTCGTTTTGCATATTCAAAGCAATGTATTCCGGCGGAGCAATGGCAACAATATTGCCTTCCTCATCAATAAAGACGCCGTTTTCCGTTTGCTTATATGTTTTGCCGTCAATGGTAATGGTGCCGTCCTCGTTAATCGGATGCAGCTTTCCGTCTAAACCCATTGCCATTTTCGGTTCAACGGCTTCTTGTTTTCGAATATCTTCGCAAATAACGCAATCTTTGGAGTCGGTTGATTGCCCTTTGACAACAACGGTTGTTGTTTTTTCGGTTACAACCGCATTTGAGGCTTCTTTCCAAGTAATGACCAAATTGTTTTGAAGTTGTTGTAAGGCAATCGGATTCCACAACACTTTCACGATACAGCTTTTTCCGACTTCAATCGGCATATCGGGTGAACAAGTTGTTTCGGTGGTAAATCCGTCTGCCTGTTGTTGCGCAAATTCTAATTTTCTGAATTGAATGGGCGCTTCTTCCGCCGTTAACGTTAAAATGGCTTCAACTTTGGAACCCAAAACAACATTATTCATTTCAATTTGTGCCGGTTCGGCTTTCAGTTGGGCGTTTGCACGAGAAAACAAATCTCCGCTGATAATATCCTGATCTCGTTTTTCGATTTGATCGTTTGTCCAATCAGGTTCTTGTTCTTCTTCCTGAACTTTTTTACCGCCGGACATTAAAACAAGCATCGTTAAGAAAACGAGCAGTAATATAATACCGCCAAATAAAAGTGTGCGGTTGCTTTTTTTAGTGTATTGCTCTGATGAGCTTGCTTTTTTGTTTCCTTGCATTTTTACCCTACTTTATAAAAAAGACCATATTTGAAAAGGCAAACGCCCGTTTTTTATTGTACGCGGATAACTGAACACGAAAAACCTTTACGTCCCAGTTTTTTGCAAAGTTTGTCAGCCGTTTGAATATCTTTCACGGGACCCACGCGCAAGCGGAACAGTTCACGCACGTTTCCGTCGGCGGTCGTGTCAACCGAATAATAAGGTTCATAACCGTTTAAAGTATCTTTATTTTGAGCATAAATCGATTCCCAAACGCTTTCTAATTCGGAAATATCCGGATTTGTACCTAATTCAATGGAAATGGTTTCTTTATCGGTCGTAACCGCAGCCGATTGATTCGGTGCGGCAACATCTTTAATAACGCCGACAATATTCGCCGATGCCGCCGGAGATTTCATGACATTTGCCGGAATAGAGGGCAGGGGTGCCATATTCTGATCATAAATAACGGCAGCGCTTTGCGGAACATTGGCAACCGTTGGAACACCGTTGACGCCGCTGTTAAAGTATTTTTCAATTTGAGCGGCATTGTTGTTGGCAACGGCAAGGCTGTTTTGCGTTGGTGCCATCACGTTTGTCGGAATAATGTCAACAGGTTCTTTGCTGATGGTTGACGGATGTGTAATGGAATTGCTTTGCGCACCGCTGTAATCGGTGTATTCCAAACCGGAAGCCGGATCACGACGCAGTTTTAAACAAATGAGTTTTTTACCGTTCCGCAACACCATATCGCCGATACCTTCAACAATAATCAAACGACTGTTCGGACCGCTGGTGCGGAAACCGACAGGGACTTCCGTATCTTGTACAACCAGATTGACAATCGGACGTTGCGTCATGGTTAATGCTTTCGGACCTAAATCAATGTAGGTAAAAATATTATCCCGCCAGATATTATCCGGTGCGATATCAACATCATCCGGATTCGGCAGGTACATATCAATGTCAAAATGAAAACTTTCCGGATCAACGGGAATTGTTTTTAACCAATCTTTCGGACCGGTTGAACCCGATGACGAAGCAGGCGTGCTTGCATTACCTCGATTACCGCTTGCCCAGTTGGCAGAGCCGGTACCGCCCAAGCCGCTTGAACCGGCAGCCGTTATCGAGGCACCGTTAAAATTTCCGAGTTTTCCGCCGTTTTCAACGGGTGTATAACGCGGACCGACCAACACATCGACAACGGATTGCGTAATTTTATCCGTATTGTATGTTTCCGAACGCAAATAGAAAACATAACGATTGCCCGATCGTCCGAAAATAATCATGTTACTGTCAACACCCAAATAGGAGGGATCGGCATAAACCAATAATGAGTTTGGTGCTGCAATTTCTCCGCCGAAAGATTCGGGAGAACCGATGTGTACTTTTTCAATCAATTCCCATGTCGGTAAATTAATTAATGTCATCATGCCTTCGCGCAGACGAATGGGTAAAATCACGTCAGGTGTCCACGTGTATTTTGAATAACCGGGTTTGGATTGCCCTTCTCCCATGTGCGACAACGGATCGTTCCACGCTTTTTGTTGCATGCCGAGCGAATGAATATAATCCAGATTGACCGAATCGAATTCGCCGTTCGTTTGAGCAATGGCATCACTTAATTGTTCTGCCTGCGTGTTGGCGGGTAAAATTGATTGAGCCGTTGCGCTTGTGGCAAAAAAAGTCGCCAAAGCAACACCGGTCAGCCAATGGAGTTTGTTTGTTTTTTGTTTCAGCATAAGCTTTCTCCTCATAAAAATTACAATCCTGTATATAAAATAGACCAAAATAATATGAAAAGTCTAGAAAAAAATGCAATTTGACGTGATTTTTTTATGTTAAGCGGTTATTTTCGTTGAATACCGAAATTTTCAACCGTGAATCCGAGCGGATTTTTAAGCCGTTGTTCCCATTTTAAACCTTGGCGAGTCGGTTTGAATCGAATACGCATGGTTACTTGCCATAAAGAGCGAACGGGTTCGGAATCGCCATACTTTAAATCGGTCAGTTCAATTTCTGCCCGCCAAATGGTCGTTCCGTTTTTTTCGGTTCTGTACGGTGTAATGTTTAAAATTTTAACGGCACGGGTTAATCCGTCGTTTCGCGCCTGATTTAAAGCAGATTCCGCCGTTCGTCCGAATTCTTCGAACACAACGGGCGAACTCATCCAGTTAATAATACCGTCAATACCCCACCGTTGTTCCATTTCGGAAATGTTGGAATTGACCGTCATACGCGCCAATAAATATTGCCGAATGAGCGATTCACTCAACATTTGCATGTTAATGTTGTTAAAATTCGGTCGAATAACACGAATAACCTGTTGATCTTTGTTCAACGTTGTTAAATAAAACGGTTGTACTCGAACAATGGGCATAAGAGAAAAAAGAGCAATCAGTAAAATCAGCGTACTTAAAAAAGAAACAACAGCCACCAACGCAAACGTACGCGCCATCCATAAATAGCGCCGTTCCGTAACGGCTTCTTCCGAAATATCGCTCTCATAAACAATTTGAGAGTTTTGTTCGTTCGGTTGTTCCTGATTTTGCATTACAATCCCCGCATGATGGTGATTTTATAAGAACCAACTGGGTAATGCGGGTGCTTTTTCAATTTGCAGACAGGCACAGGGTGATTTTTTCAATTCGGAATAATCAGCTCCGATTCCGACCGGTTCTTTTTCATAAACGGAACCGCAGGCGGCAACAAGAGCGACCAAACCTAAAATGGCAAGCGTTAAAAAATATTTTTTCATTCGAATGTTCCTTTCACTGCTTTTACATTAGCACAGAAAAATAAAGAATCAAGCAAAAAATTATAATCAGTCTTTTTTTATTGTCTCCGTGAACTTTTTAACATACATTCCGAACGGATTGGAATGCAAGGTGTTAAACGAGCGGCGCGCACCGCTGTATGCAACTTCCACAATGGCAACCCGTCGTTTTTTGGAAACTTGTCCCCGAATATAGGTGTAAATATCGAACTCAACCGTAAAAATATTGTCAACGCGCGATAAAGAAACAATATCAATGCCGGTAGAGGCTTTATTGTTGGCAATGGCGGTCAGTTTTTCTTTTAATCCCGTAGCGAATTGCTTATAAACGCTCGGATCCGAAAAAAAAGCGACCGGTCCGCGAGATCCCCACCGATAATTCATTTCAACTTTGTCTTGAAAAGTATTGTATCGGGAATCCAAATAAAAACGCAAAATGGTTTCATCAATTAATTTTTTATCACTGGTGCTTTGCGAAAACGGCTCTGTTTGTAAGAGTTGTACGGATGTCATGGGCGAAGAAGTCAACACTTGCGCTACCACATGCAGTTTCGGTGCCATTTGAAGCAGTGTTAAAATTAAAAACAAATTAATGCCGATAATGATTGAAACGACAATCATCCAAAATTTTGCTAATTTCTCACTTAATCCGTATATAAGTCGGTCAGAACTGAAACTGAAAAAAGACATTTTTTATTTTCCGTCAATCGACATTAAGGTTTTGAGGAATTAACACCGCCGTTAATACACGTTTCCATATCAATGGGCATACCCCACAATAAAGCGCGTTCTTTTTTGGCATCTTCAAATGTTTCTTTTTGCAAAGCGTATTGCGATTCTTGGCTTTCGATATTTTGTTGCGCATCGTTTGTGGCAATATTGCTTTGCATACCGATACCGTCGGCATCTTTCTTCATATCATTGAGAAATTTTTCATCGGAAGCGCTTTGAGAAGCATTTAATTTATCCATCATATCTTTATATTCTTCGGAATTCGGATCCATTTCCTCCAACAAACCCAATGAAATATTAACGGAAGCATTGTTGGTATCTGCCGTTTTCGGTGTTTGCTTAAATAAATTCAAAGCTTTTTCAATGGTTTCCAATTTAGCTGTTTTAACGGTTTTTTGAATTTCTTCAACATTATTTTTTTCTAAATCGACTTGCACGTCAAAGCCGTTTTCCTTCAAAGATTGATTAATGTCGGTAATTGTTTTTTCCAAACTTTCTTTTGCCGACGCAACCGTACTGGCATAGTTTGCCAATTCTTCGGCTTTTTCTTTTGTTAAAGAAAGACGGTTGTTAATTTTTGTTTTATCCCAGTTTCTGACATCGGGACGTAATGTAATGGATTTCGGCAAGAAGCAGGTATCCATTTCACCGCCGGTCGCGCGTTTATCCAGCCCGCGCCGAATATATTCTGCCCACGGTGCCGGCCATTCGGGGAAAATGGTACCGCTTTGTGCCGGATCTTCGGTTAATTGAATAATTTCATAGAACGGTGGTAAAGGTTTCGGTAATTGCGGTAAAGCGGTTACCAAATTCTTTTTCAACGATTCGTATTTCGGATGCCCTTTCAAATAATCTAACAATTCGGTATATTTTTGACTGTTTGTTTTGTAATCTAACGTGTTTAAAATACCGTTTTGTTGTGTAAAGGCATTTAAATGTTCCGCCAATTTATTGTTAAACGCCTTGTTTTGCGGATTCGGCACTTGTCCGTTTAATTCGGGCAATGTAAACTTGTTATGAATGTCCGATAAAATATTATTCACACCTTGTGTGTAAAGATATTTTTGATCGGTCCACAACGGAAAATCAGATTTCTTCTGCCCGTATTTTTCCGGATTTTCATAAACATCATACATCACTTCGCGGGCAACGCGCCAGTAAGGATAAACTTCGGCATTATCGGTTTGAGTTGTCGTATCTCCCGTTTCGTTAATATAAACCGTAATGGTTTTTACTTTTTCGTTAAAAGCGTTTTGAATGTTATTATAAGCTTCTTCCGAATTGGTATAAGTGTTCGCCAGTGAGTGAATGAAACAAGTTTTTAACGCTGCTCCTTGTGCTGCGGATAAATCATATTTTTCTTGTTCTTCTTTAAGGGAGGGAATCAATGATTGAAGCAGATAGTTAAGTTGATACTGAATGTTATGAAGCGCCATGGCACGAATCATTGATTTTTTGTAATTTTCAATCGGCTTTGCGGCAGTCGTATCTTCGACGTACGGTTCAACCTGCGAAAATTGCGCCAATGCTTTTTGCGGCAAACCCGTGATAAAGCCAAAGAGTGAAAATCCGGTTAATAATAATGTTGAGTACTTCATGTAACCCCCTTATTTTGTTGTTTTACTGTCATTGCCGGCGACTGTCGGCACCTTTTTAAGCATTTTCATACCCGCCATTGCCTGATTAGCGGCGTACTCCAATTTTACGGCTTCGATATACCGTTGAATAACTAACAATTTAAACCACGCTTGCCTTAATTCGTAATTTGTTTTAATTAAAGCGGATTCGTTATATGTGTTGTTCGGATCGTTGCCTGATGCGGAAACATTTCGTTGCACCTGTGATTTTGTTTCCTCCATAATATCTTTAATATCGGGAAGCTGTGCTTTTAATGTTGAAACACGCGCCAAAAGCGTAATTGTTGCCTGTTGCCGAATGTATTTCCGCCGTTGTTGATTAAATTCTTTTACTTCAACCGCCGTTTGCGGTTCGGTTTCGTAAGCTTTTAAGTCACGCGTGATGCGTTCGCTCACGCTGATATCTCCGTGTGAAGTATCTTGTGTAATACCTTGTGTGTCTTCTTCCACCGCATCTTCCGTTAAACCGAACCAATCGCCGAGTTTTTTAAACGGCCACATCATGGCTTTTAATGCCAGGCTGGATAACTTTGCAGGCAATGAAGTTGCCATATTGATAATATGGTTGAGCGATTTTCGAGCGACTTTAATTGTTTTTTTCGTTTGTTTATAGGTGGAAACCACTTTTTGCACCGTTTGTTCATTAGGGCTGTCTTGTGTTTGATAACCGCACATTTCAATAGGACAGACAGGCGGGAATACAATACATTCGCCGTATGCCGTCAGACTTGAAAACAAGAAGAAGCATGCCGTTGATAAATAAAGGAAACCTTTTTTAATCCGTCTCATTTTTTATTCTCCTTGCTTGAACCGTCATTTGCTTTGGGCTTTTTCGGAAGCGGAACCAAAGACATACTTTCTTTTTGAAGGCTTCTGACCGCAACGGATTCCAGTGTTAAAATCTGCACGGTAATGTCAGCTGCCGTTTCGGCGACCAAAGCGCCCAGATTTCTGTTTTCCAAAACAAGCCCTTGTAATTGATTGCATCCGTTTGTTTCGGCTTTTTGCGTCGAGGCAATATCTTCTAATACTTTTTTGCGCAATTCGGTTGCAATTTCCAAATTTTTGGAAGCAACGGCGTTTGCGTATTCATCTCGACGCAACAGGGCCTGTATTTGATCAATGGTATTTCCGATTTGCCCTGCCGCTTGGGCATTATATCCCAGATGATCGCTGACCCATTCGCCCGCTTTCGTCAGTTGAGGCGGCGCCGGTTGAAAGAGTTTTTCTTTGACTTCTTTACGAGCGGCGACAAAATCTTTTGTCGGCGTCAGAAACTCTGCCGTTTCATCGGATTGTCCGATAACCTTATCCAATAAATATTCGTATACGCCGATTTTAATAGCATTGTCTTCCGAGTTCTTCGGACTGTTGGAACAATTTTGATTGCCGGATTTAGCCTCTTTTTTCTGCTCTTCTGCCGTTTCGGACAATTCTTCATATTTTTGAACGACAAAATCTTTAACCTGTTTCATGGTTCCTTTAACGCTGCGCGGCGGATTGTTCGTCATTGAAGGACAAACGGCAAAGGCTGTTGTTGAGGCAAGTAAGAAAATACTTAAAAGAATTGATATTTTTTTCATTTTCTCCTCCTTATTTTCCCATAACGCCTTTGACCATACCGCTTATTTTATCCGTTGCGGACGGGGGTGCCTCTTCCCCTTGAATGGTATCAATCGATAAAATTTCAATATAGCTGTTTCGTAATGTTGCAATTTCGTTTAACAACATATGTGTTCTGAAAATTAAAGACGCTGCTGCCGTTTTGTAAAGCGACCCCGTTGTTGATTTTTGATTTTTTTCATTCGCCATTGTTTGGGCATCATCATCGGATTTATCGATTAAATCCATCGTTCGACGTGCCAAAGCGCGCGCATTGGCATAAACAATAATGGATTGCGCTTGTTGTTTTTCCAATGTGTTTTGGGTGTTTTCGGCTTTATCAGAAGATACACCGCCGTTTGTCGTGGTAGCGTTTACGTCAAAGTCGCCGCTTTTTAAATAAGCATCGCCTTCTTTTTCGGCTGTTTCGGATTTAAAGGTTAAAGTGTCTTTAATTTTATCGTTAACGGTGGGAATGGAGGGGTTATCTTTGGCAAGCTCTGTTCTCAAAGTTGCATCGGCATAGGGCGGAATTTCTGAAATCGGCACACTGCCGGCATTTTCATTTACGGACGGATTACCGTCAGCGGTCGGATCTTGGGCTTGTTTCTCTTCTTTTTTCGTTCCGAGAACGTCATCAAAATCAAAGTTTGAAATTTCTTCGGTAACCTGTTGCAAAGTGCGTTCCACGAAGCTCATCCATTCGGTAATGACATAACCCTGCGCCATAGCGGAGGTTGATATGCTTAAACAGATGAATAAAAGCAAAAATTGTTTTTTCATTGAATAATGCCTCCCATTGCGCCTGATAAGCCCGATGCGTTAATCGGTGAAGGAATGTTGAGATTAATACGCCCTTCCACTTGATCCATCGCCTTAAAAGCTTGTAATCCGTTTCCGACGGCTTGTGAAAAAAGCAAGCGATTGTAAGTATCTGCCATAGATGCCACGGCGGTGGTTTTTGTCGTATGTGCTTCCCGAATGGTATCGGCGGAACTTGTTGACGCCTGCGTTTCTTTTTTGGCATCGTTAATTGAGCGATAAGCTAATGTTCGATTAACTAACCCCGTTGCTAACGTAAAGCGGGCAAAAGCTTGTTTTGATTTCCCTAACTGTTGGCGTTTGGCGGCTATTTCTTTACCTGTCGGACATTTTTTGACGCCGGATCCGCCCGTTACTTTTCCGGCAAGATCGGTTGCCGCATCAACCGCCCCGTTTCCGCTGTCGGCAACACAATTTTCGGTATCTTCGAGCTGCATGGATTTTACAATGGATTTTGCTTCTTCTCCTTCGGGTAATTTATCATCTTTTCCGCTTGAAGTCAACCCCGAGGCAAGCCCGCCCGTTGCTTGATCCAGCGGATTGGCGGAAGTTTCCCGCGGAAGTGCCTGTTTGGCATCTTCGCTGATTTTGGGGAATAAGAAGTTAACATCCAACACGCCGTCAAGAAGTGTTCCCGGTAAAGCGGCAAACCCCTGAACGCTGGATTGCAGGCTCATTAATCCCGATGTAATGGCGCCGAAATCCGTTAATTGCTCGATTTCCATTTGTGATTGTTTAATTTCTTTTTGTAAATCTTCAACACTGGTTGATAATGTTTTGGCAGATTGTGCCAATTCATGCGGATCCATTGCCGGTACCTGGGCGCTCACTTTTAATGAAAAGAGCATTATGAAAAGAGGAAGAAAGAAAAATTTTAATTTCATGATCGCCCTCCGAATCCCATGGCACGCACGGTCATATTTTTCATATTGTTTAATTCTTCATAAATTAAAGAACTTTGAATGGATAAGTCGGTTATATCCATGGACAGTAAAATGTTGGTCATAACATTCATGGAAATACCCATTTCCGTTGCATTTGTAATATCTTCCCGAATTGTCGTGGCTTTGTTGGCTTCCTTGTTCGCCGTGCTTGCCGTACCGTCTTTTTCCGTATATTTGGCGGAAGCGTTAATAATTTTTGTTGCGTCACCGATGGTGGTTGTGGCTGCATCGTCAATATATTGTTTCACGTTTTGTTGTACGGAAATTGCATCGTAAGACGAAAGTTTATCTGTTGAATTTGTTTTTCCCAAGAATAACGTTTTGCCTAATTGCATTGAGCCGACTCCCCAGTTGCCCGAGGCTATTGTTGCTACCGGTGCCGCAACTTTGCTCATGGCGGTAAAGGCGCCTTTTACCCCTTTTTTGGTGCTGTCGTCAATGCTGAAACCCGATCCGGCACCGCCCGATCCTGAAAATTGATCGCTGATCCAATCACCGGCACTGTTTGCCTTATCTTCCATCCACGAATCGGCGGCTTTCTCTTTCTTGTCAACCCAAGCTTCCGCTTTTCCGACTTTATCCGTAATTTTATCGTTGATTTTATCTTTGTATTCGTCAACTTGCCCCATAACTTTATCTTGAATGTTTTTTTGTGCATCTTGAATACTGCTGTTTAAACTGTTCAACTGTTCCGTAAAGCCGCTGATAAGCGCTTGTTTTTGTTGATTTAAATATGTAATCGGCTTTCGAACCGTTTTCATATCGGCGGTGGCAGCTTCGGCACCTTCGGCAGCCACTCCCATCGGATAAATCAACACTGTTTGTCCGAAACACGGGGAAGCTATAAAACAACACAGCAAAAAACCGCCAAATGATAAGAATAAACGATGATGTTCTTTTATCATTGACCCTCCTCAAAAAAAAGTAAAATATCCCATATACTTTTATTTTACACCTTTTATGAAAAAATGCAAGCGTTTTTTTAAGTATTGACGAAAAAAAGACAAAAGAGAGTTTTTAGGGACGTTTAATTGATTTTTTCAATGGTTCGATATGCCGAAATAAGGTTTTTCATCAGCATTATAACCGTCATCGGACCGACACCGCCCGGAACGGGCGTAACGGCTTTCGCATGACCGATCATCTCGTTAAAAGCTATATCTCCCGTTATTTTTTTATCGGCAAGGCGAATAATTCCGACATCAATTAAAACGGCACCTTTTTTGACATAAGATTTTCGAATTAATTCGGCGTGTCCTGTTGCCGAAACGATAATATCGGCAATCGCGCATATTTTTTTCAAGTTCTTCGTTTTGGAGTGTGCTTGAATGACCGTACATTGTTCATTGAGCAATAATTGTGCCATCGGTTTGCCGACTAATCGCGAGCGTCCGACAACAACGGCTGTTTTGCCGGTCAGATTTTTGCAAACGCTTTTTAATAAAGTCAAACAGGCGAGAGGCGTACAGGGAATAAGCCTCGGTTGATCGATAAATAAGCGTCCCAGATTTTGCGGATGCAATCCGTCAATATCTTTTTCGGGGTTAATGGCGTTTAAAATGCTGTTTTCGTTTATATGTGCCGGTAACGGTAATTGAACGATAATGCCGTGAATGGACGGATTTTGATTTAATTCTTGAATAAATGCAATTAGGGCATCTTGTGTCATAACGGGTGACAAATGATATATTTGTGCCTCAATGCCTATTCTTTCCGCCGTTTTTTTCTTATGCGAAACATAAATTAATCCGGCGGGATTATCTCCGACCAAAATAACTGCCATTTTAGGTTTTTTGGTAAAAGCGGCAACTTCCTTCTTTAAAGTTTCTTCTATTTTAAGCGCCGTTTTTTTGCCGTTAATGATTTTTGTTTTAATTTTTTTTTCTCTCATAAATCCTCTTTTTATTTTTTCCGCTCAATGACAACAAACCGTTTGGCGTTACGCAATAATTTTTCGGAAAGTGCTTCCATTTTATCATTTTCGATTTGTGCTTTAATCATTTCATCATCGGGCAAAACCTGTTTTTTCCTGACGGCGCATTTCATAAAAAACACATCGGCGTCTTGGGTACGAATAGGTCCGATGACTGTTTTAATCGGCTCTTTTTCTAAAATGGTTTTAATTTCGCTCGGAAGCTGATCGGGTGCGACAAGTCCTGATTTAATTGATTCTTTTATGGCATAATTATCGGCAAACGTCAGAAACGTTTCACAAGAATTTAAAGCCGTTAATTCTTTTTCAAACGATACGGCTTCTTTTGTCGGCATAGCCATTTGAGCCAATTCCCATAAAGAAATCGAATCGGAATAAATCGGTGTTTTTTTATCTTGCAATAACAAAATCAAATAGCCGTTTTGAGTTTTTAACGGTGCCGATAAATCGCCAATGTTTAATTGTCTTAAAACGGCGGTAATTTCTTTGGAATAATGATTGGGTTTAACCCAACCGACTTCTCCGCCCATTTCTTTCGAGGGGGCTTTCGAATATTTGGCAACAACTTTATCAAACGGTGTGCCGCTTTGCAATTCCCGATAACATTTTTCGGCTTCGTTTTTACCCGAAATTAAAATTTCAAAGACAAAAAACTCTTCTTCTTTCAGTTTTGCCCGCAATTCCTGCTTTTTCTTTTCAATTTCAGCCGGTAAAGCCTTGGCGGCGCCGTCGTTTTGTCTTTGAATAACCTGTAACCATAATAAATCGGCTTTGAGCTGATTTTGCAACACTTCAATCGGAACACCGTTTTTGGCAAGCATTGTTTTCATTTCGCCCGGTTTTAAATGATTTTGTTTTTCCAAATGGGCAATGGCTTGGGCAATATCGGCATCGTTGACGGTAAAACCGTATTTTTGTGCTTCAATATTTTTTACTTTTTCATCAATAATTAAATCAAGAGCCTCTTTAATGTATTGAGCTTTTCGTTTGTTATTTAAGTATTCCGCGCGTTGAACGGCGATAAGTTTTGCGCGGGCTTCCACATCGAAGCTGGAAATCGGTTCATCGTTAACCGTTGCCACGATTTGTCCGGCGTTTGCCGAATAACCGAAAATCAATATGAATAAAATTAAACCGTATTTTAACATTTTTTTACCCCTTTTTACATTTGTCCCAATGTTTTTAAAATAAATCTCACGACAAAAGATGTGTCGCCCTTGTAATCTCTGTCTTTCGTGAACGAGCGATTTAAATCAAACTCAATGGCGGTGCAATCATTGTCATAGTGTAAAATAACACCGTATTCCGTCGGTCCTTTGTCGCTTTTGGCAAGATTGTATCGATAAAAGCCCGATATGTTCCACTGTTGCGTTAATTTTGAGGAGCCGTAAAACAATATTTCCTCTCTTTCACTATAAAAAGTATTTGCAAGCCTTACCGCTTTCAGTTGGGTATAACTCATTCCCAAACGCAAGGGTCCGCCTCTGCCGGAGAGCGAAATTTCATTCTTTTTGGCTTCCCATGTATCTTCATCCAAACGAAAACGATACGCCAAAGATAAATTTCTATAATCGATTTTCATTCGTCCGACGTAATCGGAAAAGTTTGATTTTAATCCGACAATGTCATCAAACGCATCATCACCCGAAAAGCGGTAAGATTGTCCGAATAAAGCGGATAAAGAGCGATTTTTATAATCGTACAAAGACCATTGAACGCCGTAATTGGCACGCGATCCGTTTTCAACGCGATCATAACCGACAAAACGGTTTTCGGTAAACAGGTTTGTATCATCAAAATCAACATCGGTACTGTCAATATTGGGAATTTTGGAAGAATTACCGCTGACGGGAGAAGTAATAAACATAATAATCGGTTCCAACACTTGGGTTGTTTTTTCGCCGACATTAATAAACGGATAGCTGATTTTTGCCGAAGCAATCGGAAACACACGTCCTGCGGAATAAGTATCATCTTTGGGACGACGATCAAAACTGTTTTTACCCGTATCGATATGATACGCATCGGCACGGACTTGGGCTTTCAAATCGATATTCGCACCCCAATCGGTTACAACGGGCAAAGCAAAGCCTTGCGTTAATGACATTCGATCCGACTTAAATCGTAACCGATTATTATACATGGCGCCGTTTATATCGGAAAAGGCATACAAACCGTTATCCGTGAGCGGATCGGTTTGCAATGAATAATTCAGAATGGGAATGAGAACGGGTAAAGCTTTCGGATCGGCGTTTCGATAAAGACTTTGGAAAGAAAGCCCCGTCAAATTAAAGTAATTTTGTTCGCCGAATCGCTCTGTTGTGATAAATGACCGCAAAAATGCCTGAGAAGTGTTAATGTTCGGTAAGCGATAACGCCGAAAGTAAGTGTCGCTTGACGCACGGTAATATTGTCCGCTGAAACGCCAGTTATCGTTGAGATCATAGCGCATGTTGGCTTTAATATGCCCTTGATTCGTGCCGTCGTTATCCCGCGTGCCGCTTCCTTGTAAATTGACTTGGGCATGCGTAAATACCGCCGAATAATCAAACACGCCCAAAGGATCATGATCTATGGCAAAAGTGGGCTGTAAAATCAAGTTTTGATTATCGGCAATGTCTACAAAAAACGGCAGATTAATTCCCTGTTTCATTTCGGATCCGTGTGAAAAACTGGGTGCCAGCAAGCCTGTTTTTCTCTTGACCGTGAAATCGGGAATATTCAGATAAGGCACATAAAAGACGGGAATATCTTTCACTTCCAAAAACGAGTGCGTGAAAATCATTTCTTTTTCGGGAACATCGTGTTTGAAATTACGCGCGGTAATTTGCCATAAAGGAGAATCGCCGTCGCAGGTTGTACACGGTGTGTAGACGGCTTTTTTCAAATAAAGCGCCTGACCTTCGTTTTTGCGTTTCAGCCGATTTGCCGTTAACAACGAACCTTCATATAAACGCATAAAAACCGCCTGACCCAAAACATTATTCATATCGGCGGAAAAAGAAACGTTTTCGGCATCGGTAACGGTGCCGTCTTTGGTGTAAATACGTACTTTATTCGGCATAACCACTCGATTTTCCTGCCGATAAAAAGAAAATGTATCAGTTTTGATAACGGTACCGTTTTGCGAAACGACAACATCGCCGGAAGCCGTGACAATATCGTTTTTTTCATCATATGAAAACGTGTCCGCTTCAAAATCAATCGGCTTATCTTTTTCAATTTTTATTTGCGGATCGATTTTTATTTGCGCCTGTGTCGGCAAGGTGCTTAAAAGAACGGCGCCGACAATGCCGATAACGGCAGCGGTTTTTTTAAATCGGAAAAATGAAAAGGAAGGATGTTTTGAAAAGAACCATACCAATAAAATCGGCAGGAAAATATTGATAAACAACAAAGGAGAAAATGCCAAGTTTTTGGTTGCCAGATTTTCCAAGCCCAAATTGGCGGATTGCACTAACAAAGTACAGAAAATAACAAAATAAATCCGTCCGATTTGTCCGCGCCGATTATAAAACGGTGCCAAGACCCCGAACAATGCCAGAAAAGCAAATGTGAGGTTATATAACGGCTTTGTCAGTCGTTTAATAATTTCAACTTTATATTTTCGATACAGAGCCGGTGTCGGCGCACTTTGAGGCGTCACTGCCATTAAATAAGAAAGCGGATATTCGGAAGCGTTGGCGTTTTGTGCTTCGTTTTCGTTTGTTTTGTCATTAAAAAACATGGTGTATTTATCAAACTTTAAAATAGAAAAATCTTTTGTTTGCGGATTGTATTCCTGTCGAATTCCTTTATGAAAAATAAGTTGAAAACCGTCATTTTCCTGAAAAATAATACCGTTTTCGGCAACCAGAACGGCCGTTTTCTGCGGATTTTTGGCGTCATATGCCATAACGCCGCGTACGGTTCCGTCTGCCGATCGTTCCCGAATGTAAAGTGTTAAACCGTTTTTAAACGAATTAAATTGTCCCTCCTGCAACAAAAGATGTGATAAATCATTGCGAACCTGCCAACGCAGTTTATTGAGTTTGACATAAGAGGCAGGAATTAAATCCAAAGTCATCACATAGCTGAAAACCGTTAAAATAAGAGCTAAAAACAGAACGGGACGGGTAATTTGTCCGTTGGACATACCGATTGCCTGCATAACCGTAATTTCTTTATCGCTCTGCATTCGGGAAAAAATAAATAATATAACGGCAAATAGCGCAAGCGGCGAAAGAATTTGCAAGAAATTCGGCAAGACAAGCAAAGTCATTTGTAAAAAAATACGCACCGAAACGCCTTTGGTTACAATCATATCAATCATCCGCAAAGATTGAGTCAGCCATACAAGTGTGGTTAAACCCAATAAAATCAGCAGGAAAGCAACAATCAGTTGTTTTAAAATGTATCTGTTTAAAAGTTTCATTTACAAATCCTTTTTTCTACTATACGCCAAAGGATGTGATTTTTCAACCGTGTTTTTTAATCTGTCCTGTAAAATGTGCGTATATATTTCCGTTGTGGCAATGTTGGCATGTCCGAGCATTTGTTGAACCGTACGCAAATCGGCGTTATGGGCAATCAAATGACTGGCAAACGAATGTCGGAAAACGTGCGGCGAAACTTTATCGGGCATAATACCTGCCGTTAAAGCAATTTCTTTTAAGGCTTTAAAAAAACCGTCTCGGGTTAAATGTCCCGATGCGCCGCTTGACGGAAACAACCATTTGGAATACCGCCCTTTTTTTAAAGTTAATTCTCTTTCCGTTAACCAATCGTTGAGCGCAAGGCGTGCCGCTTCGTTTAAAGGAACAAGACGCTCTTTGTTTCCTTTTCCGACAACCGAAATGGTGCGATTATCTTTCGTTACGGCTTGTACGGAAAGCGAAACCAATTCACTCACACGCATTCCCGACGCATATAAAATTTCCAATAAAGCCCTCATACGGGTATTTTTTTTCGAAGCGGTTTGAATGAGTGTTTCAACTTCTTTTTCCGTTAAATATTTCGGCAGGGATTTCCCGACTTTCGGCGCTTCCAAATAGTCAGCGGGATTTTTTTTAATGATGTTTTCCGAAAATAAAAACCGATAAAATTCATGAATGGCGGACAGGCGTCTTGTACAAGTTTTCGGGCTGAGTCCTTGTGTGGTCAAAGACCGCATGTATAATTGCAAATCGGTGTGCTCGGCTTTTGTCGGTTGAATATGCCGCGCGGATAAGAATGCGTTTAAATCTTCTAAATCGTGCCGATAAGAAGCAATCGTGCGGGGCGATGCACCGCGTTCGGCAATCATCATTTCCAAAAAAGCCTCAATTTGCAACTGATTCATCGGACAACAATCCCCTCGCGCAGAACGGCTCGCCCTTGTACGGGACGAGCGGCTTTTTGAATGAAAGCATATGAATCTTTAACCTCTTTGTCTTCGGCAAGATTTAAAACGGCATTCAAAAGCGAATAGCCCAATTCGGTTGATAATTCCGATTGTGTTGACGAATCGGTTTCATCATTCGTTTCCTTTTCGTCTTTCGGTAAAAACATTTTTAAGCGCGCGCAATCAATCGGTTTGGCATAAGAGCAATAGTAATCCAGCCGTTCTTGAAAATCCCGCAATCCTTGCCCGAGTGTTTGCAATAATAAAGAAGCCGTTAAATATTGTTGTTGATATAAATCGTTATCTTCCAACAATTCAAACCACGGTTCCGCCGCCGCAAGATTTTTTGTTAAAGCAAAAGCTTGAACGGCATATAGCGCCAAGTCAATATATTTTTCATCGGCTTTTATTTGATGAAATGTTTCGGCAATCAGCGGTGCCAACGGCACAAACAGTTTGTTTTTTTGAACGGATTTCAGCCATTTTGAAATCAGCGAGGCTTTTTTTGATATATCGGTTTCGGCTTGAATTTGTTGATAAGTCTGCACTCTTTCCGCAACGGGATTATCTGTCGGCAAATTGAGGAGCGGTAAGCGATAAAGGCGCTGTAATTCCTGCAAGTCCAATCCGATTTGTTCGCCGAGTTGAATGCGTAAAATAATATCGGTTGCGGGCAGATCCGACAATATTTTTTTCACTTCCCGCGTTTGAAGCTTCGCATCAAGTTTCGGATTTTTCACCAACGCATACAAATAAACGTCACCGGAGGATAAAACAAGATTTTCTGGTAATTCGACGGGTAATTCCCGCAGCGTCATATCAGCCAGTTTCGTAAAAGTCGAATCGGCATCGGGGTGCGCATCTTGAAACAAATCATACGCTATAACGGCTTTGTCTTTTTCTTCTTTCGCCAAAAAACAGCTGATCAGCATTTTATCTGCCTCAATGCTTGAAACGGATTCCCCGTTTTCATTTTTTGCTTCGGTCAATTCTTCCTGTAATTGACAGGCTTCTTTCACAAGCCCTTTCATTAACAAAACCGTCGCTTTTATTTGCTTTATTTCGTTTGTTATTTCCGTTTCCGGCACTTTTTCAATCAATTTTAAAACAATATCCCATTCGCCTTGTTGTTCGAGCGCTTTTAATCGGGCAATGAAGAAACGATCGGATTGCATTAAGTTCTGCGAATCGTTAAACCCGGCACCTGTTATATCTAACTGCAACAAATAAGTTACCAGTGCGCGTGTGGCGGGAGATAAATCGGCTTTTCCAATTTTTTCGATTGTTTCCAACAATTTATCTGACGGTGTGCCTGACCATAATTGCGGATTTTTCGTTTGAATCGTGCCTAAAACGTTGGCGGATAATTCGGGAAGCGATTCGACTTGCACTTCCGATTTAAAATCCTGCGCACATACGGGAAACAGGCTGAAAATGCCGATAATCAGCGTTAAAAATTGAAAAAAGTTATTGGGCATGCGTCACGTTTGTATAAGGTTTTTCAATATGCTGAACGGCGGGTTTGGGGTTTACAAATGCCAAGGCGACAAATAAAATAACGACCAAAACCGCTAAAATTTTAGCTAAATAATATTTTTTTTCGGATTTATTAAACATTTTTTCATCCCTCACTAGACA
>CANQKV010000014.1 GCA_947624545.1 uncultured Alphaproteobacteria bacterium
TTTCTTATAGAGTTGCAAATCTATCTCGTGGATAGATTTTGACCAATCTATGTCAGATTTATTTGTAAAATCTTGAAAAGGAATTATATCCCCAAAGGATGAACCTCTATTTGGTTCTTGCAATACTAACCCTGCAAAAAAATTAGTTTGGGTATATTTTATAAAATTTTCGCACTCTTTTTTACTTTGTGACATAAAAAGCGATAAACGACTCCTTCCAAAAGCAGAGTTTTTAGGGAGAATTTCAATCAATTCCACTAATCTTTTTTTGACATTTTCTATAGTTGGTGTTGATGATACAATAGTTTTTTTAGGATATGCTGATGTCATTATTACTTTATAATAATCAATATATTTCTTACCTTTTGGAATATTTGTTATGTCTGTCCAGTAAAGTTTTGCTCTACCTGATGAACCTGACTTATCATTAGTTAATAACTGAATAGGAAATTGCCAATCATCTTTATTAAATGAAACTTTCTCGGGATTTTTTTCTACAAAATCCGATTCAATACCGAAAACACCTTTTCTAATTTTATTTGTTAAACGCTCGCCTTTTAATTTTTGATTTATAGTACTAAAAACTGGATTAGGTGTTAAATATTTGCAATTTTCGTGGGGAACTAAAACTTCTTTATCAGAATACATTCTGTTAAAATATCTTAAAGTATTGTGTTTATGCTTATCGCGAAATATGATAGATACTCCTGCAGATAGATTTGAATTTGTTCTAAAAATTGGCTCTGGTGATTTATCATTTCTATACCAAGCACGTTTATCTGTTGTTCCCTCATACGCGTGTATAAACACTGTATGCATATCGTTTAATATTTTCGTTCCCAACCCGTTTAAACGTTCTGGAGCGTCAAACCAACCACCAAAAGGATAAATCAGACAAGAGCATTTTCCTATTTCATCTGCTGCAAATTGAAAATATTGATAAATCCAATTTGAATTACCTTGTGTCTGATTTTCTGTTTTTCCTTTTGACGCTTGATACGGTGGATTACCTATAACAACATCAAATTTCATTTTTCACTCCTTTCTTCATGTCTTGAAAATAAAAAATTTCTTTCTGCCGCCAATCTTTGATTTTGCAGAGTTTCGGGGTATAAATTTTCGGAAGATTATCAAATAGCTCTAATTGCCGCTGATTTTCTTCCGTTGTGTAAAATGGCACGGTGTCGGTTAATCCGTCCATTTGCCAGATATTCCAAGCAATTACATTGGCTATTTGCTTTTTCTGCGCCAATGTCGGCTCTTTATCAAAACGTTGCTGATAATAATCAATAAATGTCCAAAGCAGGTTTTCACGGGCTAAAAGAACGTTATCTCCCTGATATTCATAACCGTATGTCGCCTCAAATGCCCGTTTTGCCCATTTAAACCAATCCGTTTCATTCGTTGTGTTTTCATTAACCACACGCAGCTTGCGATCTAAAATGCCAATTCGTTTTTCAATAGGCAAAAATTCACCGGTCGTTGTATCATAGCGGCTGACTAAATAGGGCGCTTCGCCACAGGTTATTTCCAAACGCTTGGAATCAACATATTTCATCCAGCCGGCATATGTGCCTTTTTCAGGAAAACTTATCGGTTCAAGATTAGGAATCCAATCTTTGTTTTTTGCCGTATTAAATACATTCGGCCGGCCAAACCATTGTTCATCACAATGATTGTTCATTTCGTTGCAAATCCACGATGGTGTAAAAACTTCAGCCGCTTTGCGTGTGCGATTGATTTGTTCATTTTTGCTTTTCGCCGTGCGTGGTTGAATAACATGTGTATTCACACCGACAATCAGTTCCGGAAAAATTTCTTTATCGGCGGCATACGCTTCACCATATTTGAGATATTCATCACATGCAAAATGTATAAAACCTCCGGTGGTTTTGTCTTGCAACAGAACTTTAAGCAAAAAAGGACTGATATCTTGTATTTCTTGCTCCAAGATATCAATGTCTTTATTTTGCTTTTCAGTTACACTCATCAAAACCCACCGTTTTTGATGAGTGATATCAACAAGCGTGAAAAATCAGAAAATAAAATGTGTTGAAAACCAATAGATTCAAGGGTTATTTGTTAATAATATTTTTACTTTTTAATGTTATAAAATAATAAATTTTAATCCTGAAAAAAAACGGTTGTTTTATTTCAGGATTTTTTAGTATATCTGTTATTGTTAAATATAATAAATAACCATACAACAAAAGGATTAACAATGATTTACGGATATATTAGAGTAAGCACCGAACAACAACATTTAAAAAATCAAAGTCACGAAATTACAAGTTTTGCTGATTGTAACGGTATTAAAATTGATAAATGGGTTGAAGAAACCATATCATCCAGAAAATCGCTGAAAGAACGAAAGCTTGGAAATCTGCTTAAAAAACTTAAAAAAGATGATATTTTGATAGCAACCGAATTATCACGCTTGGGACGTAATCTCCTTGAAGTGATGGGAATTCTGCAACAATGTCTTGAAAAAGAATGTCAGGTATGGACATTAAAGGAACACAAGATTAAGAGAATGTGTGATGTGTTTAAGGAATTTCCCAAAAGCATGTGTTAGATTTTATGCCAAAACACAGGGAATATGCCTAAAATATAATATTTCAAATAATGATCTCTTCGTTTCTTCTTCAATAAAGTCAATATGTTAAATAATACATATTTTTTAGTATCCGATACGATTTTTTGTTGTTCTGTTATTATTGGTATAAATTTAAATAAATGATGTCGTTTTATTATTTCATATTTATTTTTATACCAATGTTTACAAAGAGGAATAAATTGAGTATGATTGGCATCATAAGCATGCTTTATTTTAATAAAATGCTTTTTGTCTTCATTTGTCGGCATATCTATAAAAATGTTAATCCAATCCGTTAACGTTTTATAATCAGAATAAACATTAATATCAATAAAGATATTTTTTATTGTTTTTGCAAATTTAATAGCACCTTCAGATACATATGAATATGCATCAATTCTTGCTTGTTCATAAGGTAATACCGGTTTAAATTGCGGTTTGTTATCAACAATATTTTGTATCGGAGGTGTTGGTGCAGTCATAAAAAATTCCATTAAATTCCAGTCACGAAATAGAATTTCTCGCTCATGTTGCAAAGTAGAAACATTATAATTTGATATATCTGTAGTTTCCCATATAATCCAATAATATCCTTTTATCTTTTTATTCAACATACTTTCAAGAAGCTTTTGAGAAGACAGAAAGCCGCTTATCGTATCAACAAGAGCAATTTTGCTGGTTACAGATAAATTTTGATTTTTTAAATACGATATATATCGTTTTTTTACTTGTTTTGCTAAATTCTTATATTCTTGCAAATGACTTTTTATAAAATTGATTTGTTGATCAAGATCAGATTGGTCGGGAAGATGTAAATTATGGAAACATTTTGCTGTTTTAAAATAATCAATTACAGCAGATACAGCCGTTGCCGCATCTGCACCGCCATATGCCAATTGTGCATTCAAATCAAGATTGCAAATTAAATTTAAAATTCTTGGTGCATATAAATAATAACTTTTTGTCTTGTTTGATGTTTTTATAATTTCATATACTTTTTGCAAAGAATATCCGTCTCTGGCGACAAACAAAGCGTCATGAATATTGTCTTTTTCAAATTGTTTATCCAACCATGATGTATATGTATAAATTACAGGACCGGCATAATCAACACCGATGTTTTCCCAATAATTATCACAATCATTATTCTGCTTATATATAGATAAAGAACCAATTAAAATAGAAGCAAATAAATCATTAGAATGATTATTCACAAATCTAGCGACACGTTTAGAACTATTAATAAATTTTGAAATCGGTTTTTCGTAATGAATCGCACACAGACCATGTTCTTTTGCTTTAACATAATCCGAATCATAATTATCACCAATATGTAAAATATTGTTTGTTTCTATCTCTTCTTTAATTAAATCGTACAAATTACCTTGACCTTTTGTTTTTTGAACACTTGATGATAAATATAATTTTGAATAATTTATATAGCCGTTTTTTTTGAGAATACTTTCAATAACATCTTTCGGCAAATACATGTCTGATGTTATTATTATTTTTTTACCACATGATAGTAGATGGTTATAAACTTTTTTCATTTCATTATTTGGTTGCAAAATCTGCTTTTCAAAATCAATTTCTTTAAATTTTAACGCTTGATATCTGTTATCAACAAATAAATAAATATCATCAATTGTAACTTCCGGTTTTCCGGTATTTTGTCGTGCCGTTATTTCTGATTGTATACGGTTTTCTGCAAAACCGGGTGCGTTGAAAAACTTTTCCATATGCACAAACAAATCTGTCGGTTTTATATAGGGACGTAACAGTAATGTATCAAAAATATCGAAAGATACTACATCTGCTTTTTTTATTTTTTTATATATTTTATGTTGTAAACTATACATGTTTATTCCTTATTTAAATTTAAAAAATCTATAAACAGGTATAAAACCAAATAACATACCCCACAGCTGCGGGCCATACCATTTAATTTTAAATAACTTTACTTTTTTGAATAATAAAAAGTTTATTTTGTTATGTCGTATATCAATAAATAATAAAGCATTTAAGACTTTATTATTAAGGCATTTATATATAATATTGCCCAAAATTGTTCCGTATCTTTTATCATAATGTGTTAGATTTTTTGCAAATTTTTTGAATTTTTGCATATATTCATAATTACCGGCACGTTGACGATAATCTATACATTGGTCAAACAAAAAATTGTCTAATATTTGTTGATATACAACATTGTTTTTGATTTGTTTCAGTTTATAAAAATCTTCTCTTAATTTTATACAATTATCTAAAGCATCAAAAGCACATTTTTGTCTTTTTGATAACATTATACCGTTTGAATTTTGCCTGTAATATAGAATAGCACAAGGATTAACAACAATTTTTTTACTTAATGCACAAACCAAAAAAGTAAAAGGAAAATCTTCCACTAATTTGCCGGGATAAAACAAAAGATTATTTTTTATTATCAAATCTCGTTTATATATTTTATTCCAGCACGCCCATGAACGACAAATATTTCTTTTTTCATCTGGAGATATGTATATTGTTTTTATTTCATCAAAAACTCTTTTATCTAATTCGTCAAACCACATATCTTTATTATTTTTATAATATATCGTATTTCCGCAACTTATATCTGCATTATTTTTTATCGCATTATTATAAAGCAACTCATAAAAATCCGATGCAACCCAATCATCACTATCTAAAAAAGTTATATAATCGCCTGTCGCAGCTTTCAAACCGGCATTTCTAGCTGCTGATAACCCCGAATTTTTTTGGGTTATTACTTTAATTCGATTATCTAGTTTTGCATATTTTTTTAAAATATGCGAACAGGAATCTGTAGATTCGTCATTAACACATATTATTTCAATATCATGTAATGTTTGAGCGCAAACACTATCTAAACACTGACTAAGATATTTTTCAACATTGTATATTGGAATTATTACAGATACTTTTGGAGGAACTGACATTTTTTATCCTGAATTATGTTGTTATAAAAATTTTATACAGGTGTTAATATTATTAAACGGGAATTTCCGCCATTTTAATTCATTTAATTTCCGTATAGCATCTTCATATTTTGACCGCATTTTATTTGCGGATTCCCAAATGTTCGTTACTAAGTGTTGTTTATTCATAAATTTACTCCTAAATTGAAGTTAATTTTTATATCATTCATCAAAACCCTCCGTTTTTGATGAGTGAAATCAACGGAGGTGGAAATTTTGAGAAGAAATATGTGAAAAAATAAATAGATTCAGTGACTATTCGTTAATAATATTTTTACTTTTTAATGTTATAAAATAGTAAATTTTAATCCTGAAATAAAACGGATGGTTTATTTCAGGATTTTTTAGTATATCTGTTATTGTTAAATATAATAAATAACCATACAACAAAAGGATTAACAATGATTTACGGATATATTAGAGTAAGCACCGAACAACAACATTTAAAAAATCAAAGTCACGAAATTACAAGTTTTGCTGATTGTAACGGTATTAAAATTGATAAATGGGTTGAAGAAACCATATCATCCAGAAAATCGCTGAAAGAACGAAAGCTTGGAAATCTGCTTAAAAAACTTAAAAAAGATGATATTTTGATAGCAACCGAATTATCACGCTTGGGACGTAATCTCCTTGAAGTGATGGGAATTCTGCAACAATGTCTTGAAAAAGAATGTCAGGTATGGACATTAAAGGAACATTATCGACTGGGTTCGGATATTCAAAGCAAAGTATTAGCCTTTACCTTTTCTCTTGCGGCAGAATTAGAACGTCAATTTATCTCTGATCGTACCAGAGAGTCTTTAAAACGCGTAAAAGCAGAAGGAAAGCATATCGGCCGTCCTCGCGGAAGCACTTATCGTAAATTAAAGAAAAAGCATGCAAAAATAAAAGAATTGCTTGAAAAACACGTATCCAAAGCCGAAATCGCCCGTCTTCTCGATTGTGACTGGAACACTTTGCACAGATATGTTAAAGAATGCTTTTCTTAAAGATTTATTTTGTTATTTTTTGATCTGTTTTAAAGCTTTTTGTTTATGTTTGTTTACAGAACTTAAAGGTTTTTTGTATTTAAAGGTTATAAATAATGATAAAATCGGACATATAAAGAAAAAACAAATAAAGAATATTTTGATGATGAGAAAAATACGTATAATATCAACTTCAAAGCATTAGGAACGTATGAGGAGTTTAAGAATAACAGTAAAGAAAATAGAGAATAGTTTAATATATTTCTCTTTTTTTCGTTGCCTTTCGGGAAAAAAGTTTTTATACTGCATTTATGGACTGTTTTAATTTTTTATCACAAATAAAAGGGTTAAATATGAAAAAATCACTGCTGATATGGCTTCTGTTGTTGAGCGGATGTTCTTTCATTCACTTTTCGAATAGTGAAAAAGAAAAAAATCCGCAATGCGCAAGCTTTGAAAAAGAGATTAACATTATAACTGTTTATGATGATTTTTTATTGGGTTCGATTTGTAAAGAGCGTACGAAAAAGAATGTTTGTACGGATGTTCAAGCGATTCGTCTGCCGCGTGAAAAGAATGTTCTTTATTATGACGGTTTGACAATTCAGGTTCCGGAGGGAAAATGTATGGCTTTTGTTGATGTATATTCTTATATAACGCGGAATCGGTATCATCGATCCATACCGATTGTGAATTTTGTCGATAAAAAGTAAAAAATTGTTATGAAGTGTTTTAATAAAATGAAAAAAGTGTTTGTTTCGGGTTGTTTTGATTTGTTGCACAGCGGACATATCAGGTTTTTGGAGGAAGCGGCGCGGTTGGGTGAGTTATATGTTTCCGTCGGTTCCGATAAAACGGTTGCCGAATTAAAACATCGCAAAACGGTGTATAATGAAAAAGAGCGTCAATATATGGTTTCATCGTTAAAGTTTGTGAAAAAATGTTTCATCGGCTCGGGATCGGGATATTTAGATTTTTTGCCTGAATTAAAGCAGGTAAAGCCGAATATTTTTTTCGTGAATACCGATGGTGATTCGCCCGAAAAAAGAGAATATATGGCGGCACATAACATACAATACGTTGTACAAAAACGCATGCCGAAAAAAGGCTTGCCGAAAAGGTCAACAACCGAATTGCGTCAATTATTATCGAAGTAATTTGAACCGACTGCTGAAAAAGATAAATCTGTTCAAGATGAGAAAGATTTTTAAGCATTGAGCTTATTATCGGTTATTCGGCGGGGTGGAAAAGAAGTAAAAATCCGCTTGTGTTTTTTAACAAAAATATTTTAGCGTTTATTGTATCGAGAAACGAGGAGGGGATTTAATTTTAATCGTAAATTTTATTCTGTTGCGCCGTGTTTTTGTAATAATGCGGCTATATCATTCTGTTTATAATATAAAGCCCAACCTAATGCAGAAACATTTTCATTGCTTCTTATATTTACATTCGCACCCTTTTGAAGCAGGAATGCTACCATATCTTTTTTTCCCATTAAAGAGGCAAACATTAAAATTGTCATTCCCTCTTTTGTTTGAATATTCATATCGGCACCGTGTTCAATCAGTAAATCTGCTATGCCTGTGAGATTGTTTTTGATTGCAAATATTACAGGCGGTTCGCCATATCTGTCCGGCACATTCACATCAGCCCCTTTTTGTTGATTAAAGATAATTTTAATCGAACATAACATAAAACGCAAGCATAATTTTAATTTAGTAAAAAAAGGTGCCGAAAATTGGCACCTTTTCTTAAAACAAGCTTTTTAATTTTCTATTTTATCAGAATGTGTATCTCATTCCTAAATAAAATTCATTGGATCTTGATTTGAGTTTCCATTTTTGTGAAGAATTTACATCCATGTAATTCGTTTCTCTTGAAGAGAGTGTAGATGAACCGTTATCCACATATCTGTAACCCAAGTCAATGGCAATATTTTTTGTTACTTCAACGGCGGTTCCCACACCTGCCTGCCAAGCAAAATTGGCATTTGTTTTGCTGAGATTGATCTCCGGATCTTTTGCTCTTACTATGGCAATACCGCTACCAAAGCCGATATAAGGTGTGAAAAGCGTATTGGTCGGAATATCAATATATGTATTAAACATGATGGAATTGTTTTCAATGGAAGCATTCGTACCCGCTACCGTTTTTTCGGCTTTTTGATGTAAATTTCCTTCCAATTCAAATCTGACAAAATTGATTTTAATACCACCGGCCAAACTTCCGCCGACAACGTCATCGTCAACATTATATTCTTGACTGGCTGACAATGAACCGAACGAATTTGTGAATTTTGCCGTATTATCCATTTTGCTGTAGTTCAGTTTGGCAGAAACATACGGCTTGTATTCAACAGCGTTTGCACTCATGGCAAAAAGAACGGCGGAAATACCGAATAATAAAGTTTTTTTCATTTTTTTTCTCCTTAATAAAAATAAAATTTAACCGCCTGAATAAGGCGGTCGGAGAGTTCGTAAATCATATTGTGTACAATGACTCCTCTAACCTTTAAAGCCGTTTATGGGCTTTTGGACATCCGTTAAAGGCTCCCCGACCATATTGCTATGAATCGGGGATATATTTATTGTTGAATTTAAAAAAATCCAACAACTTAACGATGTTTATACCCTAACACCGTACACAATTATGAGCTTACGACAGCTCTCTTGCGCCTGACAGGCACTCAATCGCAAAATTAAAAATTATATTTTCAACTTTACGATAATACAATTATAAACCATATTTTCATAAAACGCAAGTATAATTTTAATTTAATCAAAAAGGTGCCGAAAATTGGCACCTGTTTGTTATTCTGTCGGGTTTTGGGATTTCTTTTTGGGGCGCTTCGACTTTAAAATCTTTTTGACAAGCGTTTGAGTTGCATCAGACGTGTCAGACGACTTGTCCGCTCCTTTCTTTTCCGCTTTTTTGTCTTGCGGATTTTTATAAACTTTACCGAATTTTAAAACCGATGCCCGATACGGCACTTTCTTTTTCACTTTTTGATTGCGAATGTTTTTTCCTGCCAATAAATCGTGAATTTCACTGCCTGAAAGTGTTTCATATTCAATCAGACCTTTTGCCAAAATATCAAGTTCGTTGCGATATTCGGTTAAAATCTGCCGCGTGCGGTTGTAAGCCGTATCAATAATACGGCGAATTTCGTTATCAACTTTCAGCGCCGTTGAATCCGACATATTTTTCCGCTTGGAAAGACTGTATCCCAAAAAGACTTCTTCTTGCGGTTCATCATAGGCAATCGGACCCAGTTCGTCACTCATTCCCCATTCGCTCACCATTTTACGGGCAATGGTTGTCGCGACCTGAATGTCATTACTGGCGCCCGTGGAAACACCTTCTTTTCCGAGAATCATTTCTTCGGCAATGCGTCCGGCAAACAAAATGCTTAACCGTGACTTTAAGTACGTCATACTTTGCGAATATTTATCTTTTTCGGGTAATTGCATGGTAATGCCCAACGCCCGTCCGCGCGGAATAATCGTGACTTTGTGCAACGGATCGGATTCCGGTAAATGCAAAGACACAATCGCATGTCCGGCTTCGTGATAAGCCGTCATACGCTTTTCCTGATCGTCCATCACCAGCGACCGCCGTTCGGAACCCATCATCACTTTGTCTTTGGCATCTTCAAATTCCGTCATGGTAACCATACTTTTATTGCGTCGTGCCGCCAACAAAGCCGCTTCGTTGACCAGATTCGCCAAATCGGCACCCGAAAACCCGGGCGTGCCGCGTGCGATAACGGCTAAATCAACATTCGGCGCTTTCGATATTTTTTTGGCATGAACGTTTAAAATAGCTTCCCGCCCGCGCACATCGGGATTCGATACAACAATCTGTCTGTCAAATCGCCCGGGACGTAACAGCGCCGGATCCAAAACATCAGGTCTATTGGTGGCGGCAATTAAAATAATGCCCGAGTTTTCTTCAAAACCGTCCATTTCAACCAGTAACTGATTCAACGTTTGTTCGCGCTCATCGTTTCCGCCGCCGAGTCCTGCGCCCCGATGACGACCGACAGCATCAATTTCATCAACAAACACAATGCACGGAGCTGATTTTTTGGCTTGCTCAAACATATCGCGCACACGCGAAGCACCGACACCGACAAACATTTCCACGAAATCCGACCCTGAAATGCTGAAAAACGGAACGCCCGCTTCGCCGGCAATGGCTCGTGCCAATAAAGTTTTACCCGTACCCGGAGGACCGACCAATAACGCCCCTTTGGGAATTTTTCCGCCCAAACGTTGAAACTTTTTCGGTGCTTTTAAAAAATCAACAATTTCCTGTAATTCCTGTTTGGCTTCCTCAATGCCGGCAACATCATCGAACGTGACTTTGTCTTTGCCTTCCATTAATCGCGCTTTGGATTTGCCGAAACTTAATGCCTTGCCGTTGCTTGCCGTCATTTGACGCATCATAATCAGCCACATGCCGATAAATAAAATAATGGGCAACCATGAAATAAGTCCCAATAACCAACCGCTTTCCGATTCGGGCGGAACGGCGGTAATTTTAACGTTATGTTGTTGTAAAAGCGGAACCAATCCGGCATCATCAGGTGCGTAACTGGTAAACTTTTTCCCCGATTTTAATGTGCCTGATAAAGCATTGTCCTGAATTTGAACAGCATCAACCGTATCGCCCTGAACGGCAGTCGTAAACTCTGAAAAAGAAAGCTTTTCCTCGGTCAGCGCTTCCGGATTCGGCGTAAAAGAACGTCCGATCAGCATAACGACAAAAACAATCATTATCCACGCTAAAAAATTTCGTCCCATTTTATTTTTTTTCTTCATAAACTTTTATCCCCGTTTTTTCCGATGAATTCAATTTTAACAAATGAATCGTTTTTTTCCTTATAGTCAATTTGTGTGATTTTTTCAAGCATTTTTTGCATAAATACGGCAGGAAATGTATTTTGAACCGCTGCCGGTATTGTTGATATCTTTTTTTGCGGCGCGCCCGCCCGAATAAAACCGTCAATGAAAGGCGTGACGATAAATCTGTCCCAACGGAAAGAAGTGCCGGCTTTAAATGATTTTTCGCTTGCCATTTTGCACCTTTCCCGACAAATATAAAGCCCTGTTTTGTGCGGTTTAAAGCGACAACCGCCCAATGTTTTGTCGCTCGGCAAGTCGGCACACAGATTTTCCAATGCTTTTAAAGAAATAAAATGATCATTCTGACTGATACATAAAATAAGTTGATGTAAAACGCGCAGTTGAATTTCATCGGGTGTTTGACGCCATAACTCAACGGGCAGGCGGGCAAAACCGCGAAAATCAATCCACACGTTTTGCCGAATAAAATCAAGCGTATATTTTTCCAAAGCCTCATCGGCACGAGATAACCGTCGCATACTTTCCCCGATGGTTGATGCCCGAATGCCGGCGGCTTCCAATGCGGGAAAAAAATGTCGCCATTTGACGCGTTCGAATCGCTCATCGTGATTCATTTGATCTTCCGCCCATGAAATTTTTTGCTTTTGAAGTGCTGCCGTTAAATCACTTTTCGGCACAAATAAAAACGGACGACATAAATATAAACGATGATGTTGCGATTGTAATCGCATACCGCTTAATCCTTTGACACCGCTGCTTTTTGACAGACGCAATAAAAATGTTTCGCCCTGATCGCCCGCATGATGCGCCAAAAACAGGTGAGAAATTTTATTTTCTTCACAAAAGGCGCTCATTAATTGATAACGAACGCGGCGCGCATAAGATTCAATGTTTGTTTCGGGAACGGGCAGGTGATTGAACAAAATATGATGTGAAATGCCTTTTTGCGTTAAAAACGTGTGAACATGTTGCGCTTCCTGTTCGGCTTCCTTACGCAAATTGTGCTGAACGGTCAGCGCCGTTAAAGAAATATGATGTTCTTTTGCCCATTGCGCCAAAAAAAGCGTGAGGCATAAACTGTCGGCACCGCCCGAAACGCCAACGGCAATACGAGCGCCTTGCGCAAGAGAAAACGGCGTCATCAATGTTTCAAATCGATGAAAAGAAAGCGCCGTCATTTTGAAAAAACTCCTTATTTACACGATAATTTTTTGGCTTCCGCTTTGGCGCGGTCTTTGAGTGTTTGTGCCGCTTTCGGAAATTCTTTCGGCAGAGAAGTGAATGCCGTACAAGCATCGGCTTTTCTTTTGAGCGCACTCATGCTGAGACCGAGTTTAAGTAAATTGTCAGGTGCTTTCGAATTATTTTTATATTTTGTAAACCCGTCGGCAAAAATACCGACCGCCTGTTCATATTGTTTGCGTGCATAATAAGTTTCGCCGAGCCAATAATTGGCGTTGCCTGCCAAAGATGAGGCAGGATGTTTTTTTATAAAGGCAGTGAAAGCGCTTTCCGCCGTTTTATAATCACCTTTCTTTAAGGCATTATAGGCTTTGTCGTATTCTGCCTGAACGGTGGCGGCGTCGGCTTTCGGCGCGGAGGTATTTTTAGCCGAAGCGGAAGCCGTTGTTCCTTTCTTTTCGGATAAGTTGAAACGCATATCGATATCGGTATTCATTTGATTGATTTTTTCTTCCAACTGCTTTTGATTGAATTCCAACGTTTCAATTTTTGCGGTTAAAGCGCGAACGGTTGCCTCCTGTTCGTTGAGTTGCGCATATAAACCGTCCAGCGAGGCATTGGAAGAAACGGCGAGTGTTCCGGCGCCCGAAGCGGAAGAGCCGTAAGAACGGCGTTGCAATGCCATTACGTCTTTTTCCAACCGTTCTACTTTATCATACAGCATATCGGTTTGCGTGTCGCTTGCGGCAAAAGTCGGCAGACAAAAAGTTAAAAACCCCAAAAAAAGAAGCAGATTTTTTTGTTTCATTTTTTCCTCACTTTAAAGACTGATATTTTTTTCTTATAAAAGACTATTTTTCTTAAATTGTCAAATAAAAAAACGGACTTTTTTCTTAAAAAGAGAGGTATTGCTCTTTCTTTGGAATAAACAAAAAGAAAAAGGCTTGAAATTACGGCGAATAAATCGTATAATGCCGACACACACGAAAAAGAGGAAACAAAATGCAAAATTTTATTCGAATCAGAGGTGCCAGAGAGCATAATTTAAAAAATATTGATGTTGATATTCCCCGCGATAAATTGGTCGTGATTACGGGGTTGTCGGGATCGGGTAAATCATCGTTGGCGTTTGATACCGTTTATGCCGAAGGACAGCGGCGATATGTGGAAAGCTTATCGGCTTATGCCCGTCAGTTTTTGGATTTAATGAAAAAGCCCGATGTCGATTTAATTGAAGGTTTGTCGCCCGCCATATCCATTGAGCAGAAAACAACGTCCAAAAATCCGCGTTCGACAGTCGGAACGGTAACGGAAATTTACGATTATATGCGGTTGTTGTGGGCGCGTGTCGGAACCCCTTATTCGCCGGCAACCGGTTTACCGATTGAAGCGCAAACCGTTCAACAAATGCGTGATATTATTTTAAAATATCCCGAGGGGAGTAAAATTTTAATTTGCGCTCCTGTGATTCGCGGACGAAAAGGCGAATATAAAAAAGAATTGGCGGAATGGCAGAAAAAAGGTTTTGTTCGCGTTAAAATTGACGGTGAAGTTTATGATATCGATTCAACACCGGAACTGGCAAAAACAAAAAAACACGATATTTCCGTGGTGGTGGATCGGCTGGTTGTTAAAGAGGGTATCGATTCGCGTGTTGCCGAATCGTTGGAAAAAGCGTTAGCGTTGGCAGACGGATTGGCGGTGGTCGATAACTTGACAACAAAATCGGAACAACTGTTTTCGGAAAAATTCGCTTGTCCCGTCAGCGGTTTTACCATTGCCGATTTGGAACCGCGTTTGTTTTCGTTTAACAATCCGCAAGGTGCGTGTCCGCAATGCGCCGGTTTGGGTTTTAAACAATATGTCGATCCGAAATTGGTTATTCCCGATCCGACAAAGTCTGTCCGTCAGGGCGCCATTGCCCCGTGGGTCGGCATGGGCGGTGAAATGTTCCATTGGTACGACAGTGCGTTACGTTCTTTGGTGCGTATGGTTAAGTTTGATATGGATATGCCGTGGTGTCAACTGCCCGAAGTGACCCGACAGGCCATTTTATACGGTACCAAAGGAATATATCAATCATTTGAGGGCGTTATTCCCAATATGGAACGGCGATATTTGGAAACGGATTCCGATTGGATGCGTGAAGAATTGGCAAAATATCAGACTTCTTCTCCGTGTGAAGCTTGTCACGGGGCGCGGTTAAGACCCGAAGCGTTAGCGGTACGCATTAACGATAAAAATATTTCGCAGGCAACGGAATTATCCATTCAAAAGGCGTTAACGTGGTTTGAAAATGCGGGGCAGACGCTGGTGCCGCAAAAACAGGAAATTGCCGCGCGGATTTTAAAAGAAATTATCGAACGACTGCGGTTTTTAAACAATGTCGGCTTGGGATATTTGGCACTCGATCGAATGAGCGGAACGCTTTCGGGCGGAGAAGCGCAGCGTATTCGGCTTGCCAGTCAGATCGGCTCGGGTTTAACGGGCGTTTTATATGTGTTGGACGAGCCGTCCATCGGTTTACATCAGCGGGATAACAATAAACTGTTGGCAACGCTGACGCATTTGAGAGATTTAGGCAATACCGTTATTGTGGTTGAGCATGATGAAGAAGCCATTCGCGCTGCCGATTATGTGTTTGATATCGGACCTGCTGCGGGACGGCGGGGCGGATATGTCGTTGCCAAAGGAACGCCTGAGGAAATTATGGAAAATCCCATTTCCGCCACGGGGCAATATTTATCCGGTATGCGTAAAATTATCGTGCCGAAAATCAGACGGGCGGGAAACGGCAAGTTTTTAACGTTGGAAGGAGCAACTGCCAATAACTTAAAAAACGTGAACGTTCAAATACCGTTGGGAACGTTTACCTGTGTGACGGGTGTGAGCGGTAGCGGAAAATCTTCCTTGATTTTGGAAACACTTTATAAAGGACTGAACGGCATTATTAACCGCTCTCACGAAAAAGCAGGACCGTTTCGCGCTATTCGCGGTGCCGGGTATATTGATAAAATTATTGATATTGATCAAAGCCCTATCGGACGAACCCCGCGTTCCAATCCGGCAACCTATACGGGAATGTTTACGGGTATTCGGGATTGGTTTGCCCGTCTGCCCGAAGCCCAAGCGCGCGGCTATAAAGCCGGACGATTTTCATTTAACGTGAAAGGCGGTCGCTGCGAATCGTGCTGCGGCGACGGCGTGCTGAAAATTGAAATGCACTTTTTACCCGATGTTTATGTGCAGTGCGATGCGTGTAAAGGCAAGCGGTATAATACCGAAACGCTGGCGGTGAAATACAAAGATAAATCCATAGCCGATGTGTTGGAAATGACGGTTGATGAAGCGGCGGAATTTTTTAAAAACATTCCGGCATTGAAAGATAAATGTCGCTTATTGCAACAAGTCGGATTGGGCTATATTTCTTTGGGGCAATCGGCGGTGACGCTTTCGGGCGGAGAAGCGCAACGCATTAAACTCAGCAAAGAGCTTTCCAAGCGCGGTACGGGTAAAACCTTGTATATTTTAGATGAACCCACGACGGGATTGCATTTTGCCGATATTCAAAAACTGCTCGATGTCTTGCATGCGTTAGTGGAGCAGGGTAATACGGTGGTTGTGATTGAGCATAATCTTGATGTTATTAAAACGGCGGATTATATTATTGATATGGGACCGGAAGGCGGAGACGGCGGCGGAACGGTTGTTGCTAAAGGAACACCCGAAGAGGTTGCCAAAGTTTCAAAAAGCTATACGGGACAGTATTTGAAAAAAATATTAAAGCGCTGATGATTGTTTTCGGTGCGAAAAAGATTATTGTTTCTTGAAAGTTTTTTTTAACCGAAACGACAGATTTTAAAACCGTCTTTCTGATTGTACAGAAAAAATACGATAAAAACAGTGTGAAAACGGGGTTAAACTATTCCATTTCCGCCGATGTTTTTCCTTTAATCACAATCTTTGTCGGGCGACCTTTATCAACGGTTGAATCGGATACCGATGAGCCTGAATTTTCAAGTGTTGAGCCGCCGCTTGTATTTGTTCCCGTACTTGTGTTTGTTTCGGTGTTTGTTCCCGTATTTGTTGCGGGTTGATTGCTTTGTGTGTTTAATGCTTCCGTTAAGCTTGATACTTTTGAATTTAAGCTTGAAACTTGATTTGCCAGCGTTGAAGCTTCCGCCTTGGCTTTTTTTGTTTTGTCTTTTTGTCTTTTGATAAGCCATGCCCCAAGACCCAATGCTCCCAATGCACCGCCGATTATTGCGAGAATATCCCAGTTTCGACTCCACCAGCTGCCTTGTTCCTTAACGGCCATTGCCGTTTGGAGAGATTTATCGTTTTCGAGAGAAGAAGTATCGACAGCTGCGGGTACATTGGCTGAATTTTGTGTTTCTTCGGTAATTTTTTGACGAATGGCATTTAAATTTTGATTTAAATTTTGAAGATTTTCCGGCGATGTTGTCACTTGCCCTTTTTTTCCTTTAACGGTTGCGGGCTGATTTGTATCTTTTAGAGAAAGATTAATATCTTTTAACAGGGAATCTGTTATTTTGGTTGAATCTTTTTCTTTTTCCCGTTCTTCCTCTTTTTTGCGTTGATTTTCTTCGTTTTTTCTTTGATCTTCCTCTTTTTTCTGTTTTTCTTCTTGTTCTTTTTGCCGTTCTTCTTTTTGTCGCTCTTCGTTTATTTTAGCGATTTCCTGTTCTTTTTGTCGTGACTGTGTATTCGTTTTTTCTTGTTGATTTTGTAAGGTTTTGCCGTCTAACTCATCTTGTACCTGTTTCAATAATGTCGGACCGCTTTTTTGGGTATAATTTGCTTTTTTTGTTTCATTAAAATAATCATAGCCCATTTTTCCACCCGTCCATAGTAATGCTCCTAGTACGCCGATACCAGTTGCTGCTGAAAGAGAGGCGCCTACTGCTCCCGCTATACCACCACTGACAATACCGCCACCTAAGATATTTTGTGCATTAATTTCGCTTAAAAGTTTTTTGGTTGTATCCTTATTGTAATCTAGAGCAGGAAATCCGTCATCATCTTTTCTGTTATCGTCTTCATTAAAATATTTTACATATGCCGAATGTCTTAAACCAACGCCCATAATGCTGTCGGCAACATAAGTTTCTTCGGGGGTACCCTTTTGATAAAGCTGTTTACAATAGTTGACAATACGTTGTTTTTGTTCTTTTGTTAATAAAATCTTTTTTTTCTGATCTTCCGTTAATTGCTCATACGCTTTTCCGTCCCATATTTTTAAAACGACACCTCCTGTATCGGTGGCAAGTGCATGCTTGAAAGCTTTTCCATTTGGGGTATAAAAATTGTAACCGTTGCCCGGAATAACGCCTTTCCAATGAAAGCAGGCGCCGCCGTCTAAATTTTTTTCCAAATTGCTTTTTTCAGCGTCGGTTAAATCTTCGCGAAACAAGCCGTAATCATTATTTTTTCCGTAAAGGGGTTTTAATAATTCGCAACACTTTTTATAATCCATTTTTTGCTCCTTCATCGAGATAATAATGAATTATATCATATTTTTGTAAAAAATACAATCAAAAAGTTTTCGAAAAAACAAAAGGCTATATTTTGGCTTTAATGACTTTTAACGCCGCTTCCGTTTGCGCAACAAGCGAGCCGCCTGCCTGTGCCATATCGGGGCGTCCGCCACCGCCTTTTCCGCCGACAACTTCCGCTGCCGCGCGAACCAGGTCAACGGCATTGTATTTGTTCGTTAAATCTGCCGTGACGCCCACAACAACGGATACTTTTTCTTCATAATCGGCAATTAAGGCAATGACACCGCTTTTAATTTGCTTTTTAAAATCATCAACCAACGGTTTTAATTCTTTGGCAGGCGTCTCATGTAAAATTTTGCCGATAAAGCGAATGCCGTTGACGGTTTCAATGCCGTTTTGTTCCCGAGAAGCGGAATCACCGCCGCCCATGGCGACTTGCCGACGTAATTGTGCGACTTCTTTTTCCAAGCGTTTTTTATCTTCCTGTAACGACGTGATTTTGGTTAATGTTTCATTTTCACCTGTCGATTTAAGTGTTTCCATTAACGTATGAACAAATTGACTTTGATGACGCATCAGGTTTAAAGCACTGCGACCGACAACGGCTTCAATCCGACGCACGCCTGCCGATACGCCCGATTCGGATACCAGTCTGAATAAGCCGATATCGCCGGTTGCGCGCGCATGAGTGCCGCCGCACAATTCGCATGAGTGCCGATTTTCACCCGTTCCCATGGAAACAACACGCACCGTTTCGCCGTATTTTTCATCAAACAACGCCATGGCACCTTGGGCAACGGCGGCTTTCGGCGTCATCAGTTCGGTGATAACGGGAACGTTTGTTAAAATCATTTCATTAACCAGCTGTTCCGTTTGCGTAAGTTCTTCGGGCGTCATTGCCTTGTTATAAGTAAAGTCAAACCGAAAACCGGTCGGCATAACAAGGGAGCCTTTTTGATGCACCTGCGACCCCAACACTTTTTGCAGGGCAGCTTGTAACAAGTGTGTTGCCGAGTGATGCGCCCGAATGTCAAACCGACGGGCAGAATCAATGGAAAATAACCCCGTATCGCCTGTTTTCACCGTTCCCGAAACAACGTGACAAATATGAATAATCAGCGCATTATCGGCTTTGCGTTGCGTATCGACTACCTTTAAAAGAGCGTTTTGTGTTTTAATTTGTCCCGTATCGCCGACTTGTCCGCCCATTTCTCCGTAAAACGGCGTTTGATTGGCAATAACAATCACGTCACTGTCGGCAGAAGCTTGTGACACTTCCTGATTGTTTTGAATTAAAGCCGTTATGCAAGCTTGTACTTCATCGGAATCGTAACCCAAAAATTCCGTAGCGCCGACTTTTTCGGCGGTTTGGAAATAAATTTTTTCATCGGCGGCGTCGCCCGATCCCGTCCACGATTTTCGGGCTTCCGCGCGTTGTTTTTCCATAGCTTTGTTAAAGCCCTCCACATCAACGGACATTTTTTTGGAGCGCAAGGCATCTTGTGTTAAATCCAACGGGAAGCCGTAAGTATCATAAAGCTTGAATGCCACATCACCCGAAAGCGAATCGCCTTCTTTTAACAAAACGGTTTCATCGGCAAGCAGTTTTAAGCCTTTATCCAACGTTTGTTTAAACTTTTCTTCTTCCAGTTGCAACGCTTCCGTAATAATATGCCGTTGTTGCTCCAATTCGGGATAAGCTTCTCCCATTGTTTCAATAAGATTCGGCACTAACCGATACATCAGCGGTTCTTTGCAACCGATTAGATGCGCATGTCGCATGGCGCGACGCATAATGCGTCTTAAAACATAGCCGCGTCCTTCATTTGAGGGCAAAACGCCGTCTGCCAGCAAAAATGACGTAGAGCGCAAATGATCGGCAATCACGCGTAAGGAGGTTTTATATTCCCCGTACGGTTCCACATGCGCCAAAGCGGCGGCGTTTTCAATAAGCGATTTAAAAATATCAATTTCATAGTTATCGTTTGTTCCGTGCAAAATGGCGCTTAACCGTTCCAAGCCCGAACCGGTATCAATGCACTTTTTGGGAATGGCAATTCTTTCGCCCGAGGGTAAATCTTCATATTGATCAAAAACCAAGTTCCACACTTCAATAAAGCGATCGCCGTCTTCTTCGGGTGTGCCGGGTCTGCCGCCCCAATAGCGTTCGCCGTGATCGTAAAAAATTTCCGAACAGGGTCCGCACGGTCCCGTATCGCCCATTTGCCAAAAATTATCTTTGGTAGCAATACGAATAATGTTTTCATCGGGCAAAGCGGCAATTTTTTTCCATAAGTCAAACGCTTCGTCATCGGTATGATAAACCGTCACCAACAATTTTGATTTATCCAATCCGATTTCTTTCGTTAACAGTTCCCAAGCGTAAAAAATGGCTTTTTCTTTAAAATAATCGCCGAAAGAAAAGTTGCCGAGCATTTCAAAAAACGTGTGATGTCGTTTTGTATAACCCACGTTATCCAAATCGTTATGTTTACCGCCCGCGCGTACGGATTTTTGAACGGTTGCCGCGCGCGGAAACGGAGCTTTTTCGGCGCCCGTAAAATAATTTTTAAACTGCACCATGCCCGAGTTTGTGAACATTAATGTCGGATCGTTTTTCGGCACGAGCGAGCCGGCGGGTACGATGGTATGTTCGTGTTTTTTGAAATAATTGATAAATGTGTTGCGTATTTGAGCGGTAATATTTTGACTCATGGTATCCTCTGGTTGGTTATTAAAAATTTTTTCTTTTATACATCGTTTCAAAAAATTTTTCAATAAAAAAATCCGACCGTGAAAGTCGGATTTTTTATAAACAAATAAACCGACTTTATTCCACCGATGTATCGGCGGCGCCGTCGGCGACCATCATTTGTTGAGAAATATCTTTGGCTTGCCCGCGCACCTGTTTTTCGATTTCGGCAGCCAAATCCGTATGTTCTTTTAAGTAAAGGCGAGCCGATTCGCGTCCTTGTCCGATTCGTTCGCCTTTGCAGGAAAACCACGAGCCTGCTTTTTCAATCAGCCCTGTTTTAACGCCCAAATCAAGCAATTCGCCCGATTTTGAAATACCTTCGCCGTAAAGAATATCGAAATCAACCGTTCGGAACGGCGGTGCAACTTTGTTTTTCACAATTTTCACGCGCGTTTGATTACCGACGGTATTATCTTTATCTTTAATGGCGCCGATTCGGCGAATATCCAAGCGGACAGACGCATAGAATTTTAAAGCGTTACCTCCTGTGGTTGTTTCGGGATTACCGAACATAACGCCGATTTTCATTCGAATCTGGTTAATGAAAATGACCAGTGTGTTGGCGCGAGCGACGGAAGCGGTAATTTTACGCAACGCCTGACTCATCAGGCGCGCCTGCAAACCCATATGCGAATCGCCCATTTCGCCCTCTAATTCGGCTTTGGGAACCAGTGCGGCGACCGAATCGACCACCAACACATCGATTGTACCCGAGCGAACCAACGTATCGGCAATTTCCAACGCCTGTTCGCCCGTATCGGGTTGAGAAATTAAAAGCTCGTTAATGTTTACGCCCAGTTTGCCGGCATAAATCGGATCCATGGCGTGTTCGGCATCAATATAAGCGCAAGTGCCGCCTTGTTTTTGTGCTTCGGCAACCACATGCAGGGCTAATGTTGTTTTACCCGAACTTTCGGGGCCGTAGATTTCAACAATTCTGCCGCGCGGCAAACCGCCGACGCCCAAAGCTAAATCAAGCCCCAATGAGCCTGTGGAAATGCTCGGTGTTTCAACCGCGTTATCTTTTTGACCCAAACGCATAATCGAACCTTTGCCGAATGTGCGTTCAATTTGGCTTAATGCCGCTTCCAATGCTTTATCTTTTTCCATTTTTTGTTCCTCTTTCGTTCATGTTTGTTTTCTTGTTCAGTGTAAAAGATTTTGATTCAAAATACAACCTTTTTTTTTAAAATAATAAATTTTTTTGTGTGATTCAATAAATTCTTTTTGTTTAAGGGTTATTTTTCCTGATATTGTTTTGCTTTGTTCGGACGACATCCGCAATAAGTTTGCCGATAGAGTTGTTTTTCTTTTGCCAATCGTTCGGAAAGTTCCAATCCGCCCTGTTTACGCCAGTTTGTCATATCGTAGGGCAGGTGATACGTTTCGCTCACTTCTCGGGCGGCGGCGCAGACTTGATTAAAATCTTTGAATCGGGAAATGCCGAAAACCGACGTAAAAGAATCGAATCCGTGCGCGCGGG
>CANQKV010000015.1 GCA_947624545.1 uncultured Alphaproteobacteria bacterium
ACTTCTTTTAAATCTTCCACCCATTGTAATATGCCGTTAATATCATTCATAAACTTCTCTTCCTGCTCTGCCGGAAAGCGTAACCGCGCCAGCTTGGCAATGTTTTTGATTGTTTTTTCATTAAAACTCATTTTATTCTCTCTCTTTTTTGTTTTCGAAAAAAATATCGTCCGTGTTCTCCCTGACACGCTTTTACAATACCTTTTTTCACTAAAAAGTCAATCATTTTTTCATTTTTGACAAACCGTTTTACCGAAAAAAGGCATAAAAATGTTTTTCTTCCCGCCGTCTCGGGCTTTGATAAAAAACTTTTGCGATTCTGAAAATATAAAAAGACGGATAAACACTCTTTCGGTTGTTTTTAAAGCTTTTTTCCGTTTTAAATTTGCCCGAAAGTTATTTTTTTCAAAAAAAGACGCTTTTTTTTCATTTTTTTCTGTTCATTTGTTTTTTTATCTGTTATAATATAAAAAAGTGGTTTTAAAAAGGAAAAAACAATGCGTGAACCGATTTTGAAAGCCGTTGCCATGCCGCCTAAAATCTTTTGGGCGCCTTTTGTGCCGGCAGTTGTTAATTTCTCAATGCAAATGGGCATTATGGTTATGTGTTTGGCGGTGTTTAACACGAATCCGTTATGGTTTATTTTGCCGTTGGGAATCGGGCATTTCATTATTGCCGGTTACGCATGGAACGAACCGCATATGTCCCGTATGATGATGACTTACGGTCCGATGTCCTCTCCCACAAAAAACATTTACCCCGTTAAAGGGCATAAGTTGGCGCCTTAAATCAAGGATCATAAGAATCAATGAATAATATACCGATGGATATAAACGTTTTAGGCATGTTGGCGCAGGGTGCTTCCTCGTTTTCAACGTGGATGGCAATTATTGGCGTTATCGGTACCATGATGATTATGTCCGTATTTGTGACAAAACTCGGCGATATTATTTTACCGAAACCCAAAGAAACGCGCGTGTCTGACTTTTTACCGTTCAGCAAGTTGGATGAGGACGGGGCTACCATTCATTTACGCAACGGTTCTTTGGCGCGAGTGTATGAAGTAAAAGGTGTGGATACGACCCTGCTGACAGGTTCCGAACGGGTTGCCTTAACGGGTGCCAGAAAGCAATGGATTGATTCCATGGCGCAGTTGGAAGTTGTTTCGCGTGTGATTACCATTCGCGAAAAAATTTCTTTGTCCGATTTGGGGCAACATAAAGACAGTAAGTTATTGCGCACGATTTCCGATAAATGGATGGAAAGTTTGCATCGGGTGTTTCGTAATAAACATTATATCGTTATTTCCGTTAATGACCGAAAAAATGCCATGGATGATTTACAACAGGCATCACTGGCTTTAACATCGATTTTGGATATGTATGAACCGCGTCTTGTTTCCGAAAGACCGCCGTTTAAAACAAATGATCAAAGTCCGTTTTGGCTGTTTGCCCAGTTAGCAAGTCCTTTATCCGTTCCCAAACCGCGAATCGGCGGAGAACAGGGAGAATATTTAAATGCACTTTTAACGTCGGATTATATTCATTTTACCCGTGATGAAGGTATTATTAAATTTATTTCGGGTGATCAGGAAAAACTCGGTATTTGTATCGGCATTCGTAAGCCCGGCGATTTTATGGACGAACAAATGATTGCCGATATTTTAAGTATTGATTGCGAAGTCACGCTTTTGCATAACATTAAAGCCATTCCGATGATTAAAGCCAATATGTTGCTGATGCAGCAACGTCGTATGGCATTTTTAACCACTTTTTCGACAAACGTGATGGCGCAATATTCAACAGCTTTGGAATGGTTGGATCAATCCGATTCCGACGGGCAAACTTTAAATGAATATGCCATGACGGTGTTTATTTTCGGGCAAACAAAAGATGAAGTGAAATTCGGGCAGGAGGAAGTTGAAAAAATCTGCCGTATTTATAACGTAACACCCGTTCGTGACGGTTGGGCGGCGCAAGCCTCGTTCTTTGCACAATTCCCGACGTATGAAATTTATCCGCGCACGTTCTTATATTTATCACGCGTGGTGGCGTGCAGTATTTGTATTGATAAAACGGCGGAAGGTCGGCGGAAATCCGATTGGGGTCCGATGCCGCTTTCATATTTCCGTACCATTACCGGTACGGCATATGCTTTCCAATTCCACGTTTCGGAAGAAGCTTATGCGGTGGCGCATACGGCTTTAATCGGTCCGACGGGACAAGGTAAAACAACATTCTTCTCCTTTATGGCAGGGCAGTCTATGCGAATCCCCGATTTGCACACATACTTCTTTGATCGCAACAACGGTGCCAAAGTGTTTGCTTTAATGCTAAACGCCCCGTATGTTCGGTTTGACGGCGGCGAAGAATCGGTGTCTTTAAATCCGTTTGCCGTTCCCGATACGTCTGATAACCGCGCTTTCCTGCGCACATGGATGCGTGATATTACCGGCGGAACAGACGCTGTTTCCGAACAGGAAATTGCGCGTGCCGTTACAACGGCGTTTGAATATTTGCGTCCCGATGAGCGGTTAATGAAAAATCTTTATAAGAGTTGTTTTGCGCCGAACGGATTTATGCGTCGGGAATTATTCCGTTGGGTGAATGATGATCAATACGGTCGTATTTTTAACTCCTTAACCGATAATTTGGATTTATCCAGTCGCTATATGGCTTTTGACTTTACAACCATTTTCCAAGACGGCGTGTTGGCGCCTGCCGTTATCAGCTATGTGATGCATCGTATTCACACGTTGGCAACGGCAACGGGATCACCGAGCTTAATTATGATCGATGAAACGGCGCCGATGTTGGAACACCCGATGTTTAAAGACAGTTTTATTGTCGGCTTACGGGAAGGACGTAAAAAACGGCAAGCTTTCTTGTGCGCCTTCCAGCAACCGCGCTTTTTGGATGATAACGGCTTAGGTGATGTGATTCGCGGTCAGTGTCAAACGGTTATTTTCTTCCGCAACCCGCAGGCCAATCCGTCTGATTATGCCACATGGAACTTAACCCCGCGTGAAATGAATTTTATTATGGGTAAAGAGTTTGCCGATCGGAAATATGCCATTTTGGTTTCACGTCCCGCCATTCACGAATCGGTTATTTTAGATGTGGATTTGAGCGGATTAGGTCCGTATTTGAAAGTTTATTCTTCCGGTAATAAAAACGTGTTGTTAGCTGAACAACTTTCAAAACAAATACAAGATACCGATGCATTGGTTCAAGCCTATTTGGATAAAGCATAAAAGAAAAAAACATCTCCCGCGAAAGGAGATGTTTTTTTGTTATTCGATATGGTTTCGAATGGCAAGCACAACCAATACCACCGCACCGATTCCGATAACGGAATAAATAATGCGGGATAAAATGCTCATAGCGCCGAATAAAAAGGCAACCAAATCAAAACCGAATAATCCGACCAACCCCCAGTTTAAAGCGCCGATCAGACATAACACCGACAATGTTTTCATTAATATGTCCATCATAGTCTCCTTTCGTTGCTTGCTATATATAGGACTTTAAATAAAAATTACAATATTTTGACTAAAAATAAATGAGTTTCCCTTGTTTTTTTCGATTTGACAATCCATAAAAAAGAAAAAAGAGGAAAAAAATGGAATCGCCTGAAACAACAAATTTTGTAACAATTACGGTTACACCGAAAGGACCGTATTTTGTTCAAGGGAAAGTACCGATAAAAAAAGCCTTGTTAACACCTGATGAAAACGGTGTTATTGTAAAATATACGCTCGAAAAAGATATCAATTTTCAAAAAGAACAAGTTCGTCTTTGTCGGTGCGGAAAAAGTCGCAATAAGCCTTTTTGCGACGGACAGCATATCCACGGATTTCAAGGTGTTTGTACAGCGCCGCATTTGCCGATTTTAGCCGGTGCCGAAACGTTTGCGGGTCCGAATTTAACGCTGCATGATAATGAAAAATATTGTGCGTTTGCGCGCTTTTGTGACGGATTCGGACGTATTTGGAATTTGGTACGACAAGGGCAACCGATAACGGATAAATTAACCGTACAAGAAGCACATCTTTGCCCGGCAGGACGTTTAATCATTACAAACAATCAAACGGGATCTGTCATTGAATCGGAGGCAACGCCGATGATTTTGGTTATTGAAGATAAGCAATTAAACGTATCGGGTCCGTTAGGGTTACGGGGTAATATTATCGTGATAGACGATACCGGAAAATCTTATGAAAAAAGGCGTTTACAGGCGCTTTGCCGATGCGGCAGAAGTAAGAATACGCCCTTTTGCGACGGATCGCATGCGGCGCCCGAACAAAATACCTTATAAATCAAGTTCATCGTTTAAAAGACAATAAGCAGGCGCATGATCGGAAGGCTTTTCCATTTTTCTGTATTCACGATAAATGCCCGATTGAATGAGTCTTTGTTTCCATGTGTTCGGAATAAAAATAAAATCAAGCAAAATGCCTGAATTTCGTTGAAAGGCAAGCATTTGAAAATCCCAATAAGAATAAAGCGGTTTTTGATAAGGAATTGCTTTTACCGTGTTAATAAAAGGCAGATTCGTGATTTGTTGAAAAGCTTTTCGTACCGACGGAACCATGAGCGGTCCTGAACGAAACACATCGGGATCGTAAACATCTTCATCTGATTCAATCACGTTGAAATCACCGCCCAAAATAACGGAAAAACCTTGATTTAAATAAGTTTCCAATGTTTGTTTCAGCGCTTTATACCAAGAAAGTTTATAAAGAAGGCGACTGTTGTCATCAGGGTTATTCATCGGCGGCGCGCCGTTTGGCGCATAAACGCAAACAAAAAGCGTTTTTTTGTCACTGACGGCAATAAAACGAGCTTGTGTATCTTCTTCCGTCAGATTCGTTTGTATCACTTCCAACGGTTTTTTACTTAAAACAGCTACGCCGTTAAATCCTTTCTGCCCGTGAACATAAGCATAATAACCGACGGTTTTTAAAGCATCGAACGGAAAAGTTTCAGCGGTTGCTTTAATTTCTTGTAAAAATAAAATATCCGGTTGTTTATCGGTCAATAAGCGCAACAATAACGGCAGGCGCGCGCGAATTGAAGCCACATTCCATGAAATTATTTGCATTTTGTTTTCCTTTTTGTTATATTTTAAAAAGTATGAAAAAAAGTTTTTTGTTTTTTTTATTATATTTTTTCTGTGCGCAAAACGCAAATGCTTTGTGCGCCAAAAATGAAATAACCATAAATATTGCTGTTCCCAATCCGCGTGTTGTTTACGATTCTTCGCATGCAAGCAGCGAGTTTGCAAGTCTAACACCCGCAAAAATCGCACCGACTACGTTAGGATTAACAGCAGCAAGCGTTCAAGTCGGTATGAGCGGGAAAACATATATTCAACAGGAAGGCGATCGTGTTTGTATCGGATTAAGCACCATTAATTTTACATTGGGGTATCAAAGTTTGAAAGTTTATATTGATAAAAAATATCCGAAAGACTCCTGTAATTATCAAGTGATTAAAGATCATGAAGATTACCATGTAAACGTTTTTAAACAAGCTTTAACATTCTTTCGCCCCGATATTGAAAGAGAATTGAGAGAAGCGGTTAAAAATTTGCGTCCCGAATATGCTTATACCTCAGCGCGTGCCAATCAAATTATGCAAAAACAATTTAATCAGATACAGGCAAAAATTAAGCCGTTATTGAATCATATCAACAAGAAAATTGCCGAAAAAAATTATGCCATCGATACACCCGAATCTTATCGGGAAACAACGAAATTATGTCCGAAATGGTAAATTAAAACCAGCGCATTTTTTTCAAAACGGATAATTGTAAAACAGCAATCAGAAACAGAAAGAGGGCAATAATACTAAATCCGCGACTATCCTGTCCGAAAGGAATACCGCCGATATTAGCGCCCAACAAACCGGTAATGAATGTCAGCGGCGTAAAAATAACAATGACAATCGACATAATATACATTGTTTGGTTTAAACTCACGTTGGTTTTGGAATCCAATTCTTCCTGAGTCACGGTTGAGTGATCACGCGCCGAGTTTAAATCTTCCACGGCTTTTGATAAATCAAGATAAATTTCGCGGAGTTGGTTTGTGTTTTCTTCCGTTAACACCGGATGTAAAACGCTTCTTAACACTTTTGCAACATCTCTTTGCGGAACCAAATAGCGCCGTAATCCCACAATTTTATGGCGTAACTGGCTTAAATTTTCCCGCACGGATTTGTTGCGGAAACTATCGGGTTCAATGACTTTTTCTTCCAATTCATCAACTTCATCGCCGATTTGTACAATGGTGCTTTCAATGTGTTCCGTCATTACTTTTAAAAGCGCGATAAAGCAATCGGAAGGTGTTTCGGGACCTGTGCCTTTTCGCAACAAAGAGCGCACGCGGCGAACGGCGGGAATCGGACGGTGAGACAGTGTTAAAATTCTGTTTTTTTCAAGCCAGATATGAAGCGCAACCATATCATCGATTTCGGCGGATTTTTGAGTGTTTATTCCGCGCATAACCACCAAAATGCCTTTCTTTTTCGGAAAATAACGCGGAGAGGTATCTTCATCAACCAAATTTTCAATCACGCGTTCATCCAAACGCATTTCTTTGAGCCATTCCTGATTTTCGGCATCTTTATAGTCAATGTGAATCCACATCGGCTTTTCGGAGGTGTTGGGAACACGTTCCAAATTAAGCGGTTTACCGCCGCCTTTTCCGTCAAATGTTGTACCGAATTCCGGTGTAATCGTTGTCATTTCCTACCCCCTTTTTAATTCTGTTGAATAAAATAGCGGTTTATTGTTTTTATTCAATACAACAGTCAACCGCTTTTCGCACAACCGATTTTAATTTACCGAATAAAGAATCGGGTTGCGCTTCCTCAACAAGCGCTTCTGTTTTATGTTCCGGCTTAATTAAGGCTTCGGCTTCTTTTTTAACTTCTTCAATCGAATCGGGTTTCCATGAAATTTCTTTGGCATCAACAAGATTCATATTCAAGCCCCAAAACAAACAATATAAATCATAGGCTTGATTAAATAACCGATAGGCTTCTTCTTTATTGCCCATGGATTGTTGCTTGGTACCCACTTCCATCAAACGCATGGCGGTTGCCAATAAATGTTTTGAAATACACCATACTTCCCCCTCGTAAGACGGAATAACTTTCAGCATTAAGTTTTTGCGCATTTCCCGAATGTCTTGCACCATATCGTAAAAAGAGTTTTTCCCTGTTTTGGCGCCGGAAAAAATTAAATGCTCTTCTATGGAAATTAAATTCATAATTCCGATGGTTAAATCCTGATCGGAAGAAAGATCTTTCGGATTTTTCTTTTTCATATTGTCAATGCGTTCGACAAACTCTTTAACATTTTTTGCTTTTTCCATTTTTTCCTCCTTATTCTGATAAAACAGGTATATTTGCTGCATCTCGTTCGGCGCAATCACACAACGGATGATAATAAAACAGTAAACTGATTAACGCAACCGCTAAAACGGGAACAACCACTTTTTCAAACGGAAAATGGGCATGTCCGCCGTTTTTGGCTTTCATCCACTCATAAAAATGAATGCCGCCGATAAAAGCCGCCGCACCGATTAAGTTACTGAATAAAAATGAATCAATATACAAAAAACCGATAATAATCGGGTGATAATCAATGGCACCCGGCATATCGGGAAGATACATAAATCCGATGGAACCGACGGATAAAAGCATTAAAATAAAATCGCGCGTGGGAAAATGCCAATTTTTTTTATTAAACCACCGAATGAGAAAATAACCGACAATCGCCAAAAGCGCACCCGACCAAACACCGATGACGCATTTATCCAAACCGGATTTTTCCGCCAGATACAAGGAGGCGCCGACCGTAACCATACAAACGGGACAAGCGGGGTTTGCCCAAGATTTGACTGTGAAAAACAAAGTTGTTAAAAAAGCATAAAATTTTATCATTTCCCTATCCGTATTTTTATTGTGACATAACTTACCAACCGTTATACCTTTTTTTGTTTAAAAAAGCAACATGAAAAAGCGTTTTTGAAAAAAATAATAATTTTTGTTATTTATTCTCCCCCAAGATCAAGCGCCGTTTTATTTTGAAACGGTTTTGAAAGGGGAAATTATTTTTTGAAAAACTAGAAGTGCCAAGAAAGATTAAGCTTTCCCGTTTGAGAAGTATGACTGACGCGCCAATTTAACCCGTATCCGACCGAAAGTTCGGCTTGTTTGTATGCCGCGCGGAATTGAACGCCCGTTTCCAGTCCCAAGCGATGTAACCGCCGTCCTTCAAAAGCATAAATAAACGGCGAATCGGAAACATCAATTACGGTTTGATGACTGTTCGATTTTAAATCATATTGTCCCGATAACCAAAATAACGGCGTGAGCTTAATATTTTCAGTGGGTTGATATGCCCGCTCATATGCCGTACCGATAACGGCGGTTATCACTTCTCCGTTTTGCAACGGAGCGGAAAAAGCGCTGTTTTCTTTCTCTTTTTGGTGAACATATGTATATTTTAAACCCGAGTAATTATGAACGTTTCCCATATCGTATCCCGAAAAAAGAGAGCCGCGATAAATATCGGCACTTGATTGATTGATTGTCGGATTTTTATCTTTATATTGACTGTGATTATAAGTCATATTGGCGGAAACATACCATTTTTCGGGCTGATATTTGCCGAAAACAAAATAAGTGTCGCCGTCAATGCGATTTTTATTGCCTTCCTGCTTTAAATCAACGGTCGAATAGCCGTAACCGATACCGGCGGAAACAGAATCGGTCAAGTGTGCCGTCAGTTCGGCACCCGTTCCTTTTAAATAAGCTTTAAATCCTTCCCGTTGCGTGTTCCGAGTCATATTATAATCACCGAACAGACGCACTTGCGCCAAATTTTCCCGAGAAAGCGCTTCATGAGGTATGCTGTTGTTTTGGGGCGCTTTCGATTGAAAATGATAAATATATTCGGCGCCGTTTGCCGCTGTCGAAAAAGCCCAAACCGAAAAACACATTCCGATAATAACGGGAAATATTTTCCGCCGATACAGAAAAAGATTTTGATGGTTCTCTTTGATTTTTATCATATTTTTTCTCCGAAAAAGTTAAAATCAATCAATAAATAAAAACATTTGATGAAATTACTTTATTATTTATTCTAAAAGATGTCAAGAGATGTAACTGAAAGGAGATAAATAAAATGAAAACTTAAATAATAATTATAAAAAATGATGAAATATGCAAAATATTGAATTATGAATTCATTGAAAAAAATATAATAAAATTTATAATGCTATAAAAAGACAAAAAATTCATTTAAAAATAATTTTGATTATAAGGAAAATAAAATGAATGATGAATTGCGGGTAATTGTTTCGGCAAATATCAAAAGATATCGAAAAAAAATGAGAATGACGCAATCTCAATTAGCCGAACAAATCGGCAAAACGGTTGAAATGGTTTGCCAGTTGGAGAATAATATCGCCAGTACAAAACTATCAACCTTGGAAGCCATTGCGCATGTGTTCGGTATTGAGCCGTATCAATTATTGTTGCCGCGTGAATATCCTGATTTTGAAACACTTCCGCCGGAATTAACCGATTTAATGCTGGAAATACAAGATCAACCCAAAGAGTTTTTGGAATCGCTGACGAATTTACTTCGATATTGCAAAATACATCATTCAATATAAATTAATTGACAAGACATTTGTTTTGAATTAGGCTTTTTGAATTACAAAAAGGAAGTCTTTTGAATGAGAAGCAAGAAAAAAGAAGAGGCATTTCGTCCGTGCGATTATCCCGGTTGTCCCGAAAACGGTCAGTTTCGGGCGCCGAAAGACAGAAATTTAAACACCTATTATTGGTTTTGTTTGAAACATGTGAGCGAATACAATAAAAATTGGGATTTTTATCAAGGTTTGTCCGGGGAAGAAATTGAACGACATATTCAAAACGATATGACTTGGCAACGTCCGACATGGAAACTCGGACAAAATCAAACTTTTCGCCGAATGACGGAAAATATTCACGATTCGTTCGGTTTTTTCAATGAAGAAGAATTGGGTATGAGCGGCAAATATAATCCGCCGCGAACACAAGATACAACAGATAAAAAATTGAATGCTGCCGTCAAATTTTTGGAAGTTTCTTTTCCGCTTGACTTAACGGAAGTGAAAAAACAATTTAAAAAACTGGCGAAAAAATATCATCCCGATGCCAACGGCGGCGATAATAAAAACGAGGCACTGTTTAAAGAGCTGCTTGATCATTATCGCTATTTAACAACTTATTTTTCTCTCCATAAAAACAGTTAGCAGGTAAAAGCGTTTTTTGCCAATCCCGCTAACGAAGTTTCTTTGTAGCCGCTTGCCAAATTTTGACCGGTTTCCAGCATGGTTTTAATCACACTGTCCAATGTGACAAGATGATTGCCGTTTCCGCGAATGGCAAGACGCGCCGCATTAACGGCTTTAACGGCACTGATGGCATTTCGTTCAATACAAGGCACTTGCACCAAACCGCAAATCGGATCACATGTCAGCCCCAAGTGATGCTCCATGGCAATTTCCGCCGCATTTTCAATTTGTGCCGTTGAACCGCCCATAGCTGCCGTTAATCCGGCGGCAGCCATTGACGCCGCTACGCCGATTTCTCCCTGACAGCCGACTTCCGCGCCCGATATGGAAGCATTTGTGCGATATAAGCTGCAAATAGCGGAAGCCGTCAAAAGAAACAATCCTTGTCCGATAGCAATATCAAACGGTGATTTTTTGGCGACAAATCGGGTATAATAGCGCAAAACGGCGGGAATAACACCCGCAGAACCCATTGTCGGCGCCGTTACAATCTGTCCGCCGCAAGCGTTTTCTTCGGCGACGGCAAATGCCCATAAATTAATCCAATCAACAATCATTAAAGGATCTTCGTCGTTCTGATGAAACTTTTCTTCCAACCGACGGTAAATTATCGGCGCCCGTCGTCTTAATTGCAATTCCCCGGGCAGTTGTCCTTCCGTTACAATGCCTTTTTCAATGCAGTTGTTCATAATATGCAATAACCGTTCCGTATAATTTTTAACCGCTTTAAACGAATGCAAAGCTTCTTCATTTCTGAAAACAACATCGGCAATGCTCATTCTGTTTTCACGACAGATTTGTAATAAGTCGGCACTTGTTTCAAAGGGATACGGCACATTTTTTTGAACGATTTTCGGCTGTTCTTCGCCATCGCGAATAATTGTACCGCCGCCGACGGAATAATAAATATCTTCATAAACAATTTGTTCCGCCGAATCAAAAGCCTGAAACTTTAATCCGTTGGAATGTCGCGGTAAAAATGTTTGTTTTTCGAAAAGAATATCCGTGTTTTTCTGAAAGGCTATTTCTTTTATTCCCGCCAATAAAAGTTGATGCGTTTCCTCGATTTTGGCAATATAATTTTGAGATAAATCAATTATATCTGCCTTTAAGCCCATCAATCCGTAAATAACGGCGGCGGGCGTTCCGTGTCCGATTCCCGTTAATGCCAAAGAGCCGTATAAAGTGACTTGAACACGGGTTGTTTTTTGAATGAGATTTTTTTCTTTCAAAGCAGAAACGAAAGCCAAAGCTGCCCGCATCGGACCGACGGTGTGCGAACTGGACGGACCGATACCGATTGAAAATATATCAAAATAGCTGTAATACATTTTTTATTCCAAATTAAAAATCTTTGTTTTATGAAAAAAAGCACCCGTAAAAAGTGCTTTTTTAAATGTAATAATTCACATATCCGTCTTACATTTTTTTGACGGCATTTGCCAAACGTGAAACTTTCCGAGAAGCATTCTTTTTATGTAACACTCTTTTGCCGGCAGCACGCATTAAAGCCGATTCGGCGGATTTAAAGCTGGCTTCAGCAGCTTCTTTATCACCCGCGGCAATGGCGGCTCTTGTTTTTTTGACGGCTGTTCTGACGGCATTTAAGCGGTCGGAATTGATTTTTGCTTTTTTGGCGTTCCGTTTGACACGTGTTTTTGCAGATGCAATATTAGCCATAATTTTTTCCTCAACAAAAAAATAATTAATTTACAGGTTATAGTTTATAAATCAAAAAAAAAGAAAAGTCAACCGTTTTTCGAAGAGAACATTAATTTTTATTCGGTGGGATTAGTCATTGTTGTTTCAAACCGCACAATGGCAGGTTTTGATTCTTTTAAAACGGTAATGACAAGCGAATCTTTTTCGCGGATAAAGCGATTATCTTTTTCAATGCGCCACCCGAGTGCCGATAATGTTTGTTGATAATAGGCGGTAATTTTTTGCCCCGTTAAGGTTTTTCCCGTTGCATTTACGGTGCGAATTTGCCCCGCCGGCGTATCAAAATCAATATTCGCCGTCGGATTAACGATTAATCCCTCCATTAAAGGCACATCTTCCGTTCCGGGCAGAAAAGCATTTTCCGCATAAGCAACACAAGCCGATAAAAACAAACTTAAAAAAGCGATGTGTTTCATTTTTTCATTCGATCACTTTCATTGAAAACAGATTCTTTAACGACCGGTTTTTTCGGTTTTCTGCTTCCGGGTTGCGGTGCCGGTTTCTTTTCGGCTGTTTCTTCTTCTTTCGGCGATTCGCCGGGTTGAACAATTTCGGGCGGATCAAAATGAACACCCAATATTTCATCAATTTCTTTGTTAATGTTTTCCAGCGTTTCTTTTTTCTCTTTCAAGATTTCTTCTTGGGCAGCCAGATTAGCGCTTTTTGTTTGATTCATTTCGGGTAAAATGGGTTCAATGGTTTCGGTTGCCAATTTAATTTCATCGGCAGATAAAACCTGCTCTAATGTTAAAGCTAATTGTTCGGCTTCTTTACTGCCGTTCAAAGACGCCAAGAACGCCCATCGATACGCAACAATATCGTTTTGCGGTAAAATTAATCCTTTGTTATAAAGTTGAGCAACCCGATACTGCGCTTTCACATTTCCCTGAATGGCGGCAGAAAGCAAACAATATCCCGCATTGTTGCGTGTTTCGCCTTTTTCCAGCAAAAACAATTCGCCTTGATCGTATAATTCATCGGGTGACGGCATAAACACACCGCCGTGCGCTTCATCAAACTGTCCGTCACATTGGGCGGGAATCATTGTTTCATTATTATTTTCATCATAACTCCAAAAGGCGTTTTGTGCCTGAGCCGATACAATCGGCAACAGGGAAAGTGTTATTGCTGTTAAAATTATCCGACGCATAATGTCCTCCTATTCTTTCTTTATTATTCATACATTTTTTTTTAAATTGTGCAAGTACAAAATTCATTTTTCTTCAAAAAACTATTCTTTCCACCATGTAGATATATCCGGACCCTTTAAAGGCGTTACTTTCGGAAAATGAATTGTATCCCAAATCAGAAAGCGCAATTCGGGCGAATACCAATGCGGCACGACGATTTTTTGTGCCAATAATATTCTGTCCAACGCCTGTGCAGCCGTTGTTAATTCTTCTTGCGAATGTGCTTGAATTAAAGCTTCAATGACCGAATCGATTAATTTGTTTTGAATGCCGCTGTAATTCAAGGAACCTTCGCTGATTGCCGCCTCCGATCCCCAAAAATACCGTTGTTCGTTTCCGGGAGAAAGAGATTGTCCCCAAACAGATACAATCATATCATAATCAAAGGAATCCAATCGGTTTTTATACTGAATGGCGTCAACGCTTCTGACACGGGCTTCAATGCCCAATCGCTTTAATAAGCCGATATAGGGTAAAACCACACGTTCCCAAACACCGCTGCTGCCCGATTCAAGTAAAATTTCAAACTTAAACGGTTGTCCGTATCGATTTTGCAAGACACCGTTTTGCACATACCATCCGCCTGTGTTCAATAAATTAAGGGCTGTTTGCAATTTTTGTCGAAATGATTTTGAGCGGGCAAAGGGATTTTTACGAATATCGGGAATGTTTTTTTCATCAACGCCTAATTTTTGCCATAATTTTTTTTCGTTTTCCGTGGGCGTGAGAGGGGCTTTTAAGTCGGAATTATCAAAAAAGCTTTCCGTTTGATGATATAAGCCGTAAAAAAGATTCTGATTCATCCAATTAAAATCAAACACGCCGATTAAAGCTTCCCGAACGAAAATATTTTGAAAAATTTTTCGCCGCAAATTAAAAACAAATCCTTGCATACCGCTCGGCAAATGATGTGTGAACGAAACAGATTGAATGTGCGGAAATTTATCGGCTTCTTTTTGAAACTGTGTCCATTTTTTGGCTTCGTTTTCCTGCCGAAAATCAAACAAACCCGATTTAAACGCTTCCATGGCGACGGTTGTGTCTCTGAAATATTCATAACTGATTTTATCAAAGTTATAAAAGCCGCGATTCACATTTAAATCAAGCGCCCAATAATCGGGATTTCGCCGATAAACAATTTGCCTGCCGGGTTGAAATGAATCAATCAGATACGGACCGCTGCCGACGGGAACGGTTAAATCGGTTTTGTCAAAATCTTTTGATTGCCAATTTTTTTGGGGGAAAACGGGCAATTCGCCTAAAATAAACAGTAATTCCCGATTTTCCGAATCGGCGCGAAAATGAAAAACAATCGTTTGCGAATCGGATACCGTTACGGAATCGACATCTTGATAATAATAGCGATATGTCGGCGACCCTTTGGCTTTCAGCGTTTCAAAAGAAAACATAACATCTTGCGCCGTAACGGGCGACCCGTCCTGAAAACGTGCTTTGGGATTAATATGAAAAACAACTCCTTTTTTATCGGGCAGAATAAATATACCGTCGGCAATTAAGCCGTAAAGAGAAAAAGGCTCATCGGCGCTTGACTTCATTAATGTATCAAATAAAAGTCCGATACCCGCAGGTGCCATACCGTTTACGGAAAACGGATTAAACGTATCAAAGGAACCGAAAGCGCTTTGCCGAAGTGTGCCCGTTTTGGGTGCCTGAACATTCACATAATCAAAAGCTTGAAAATCGGCGGAATATTTGGGCTTTCCGTGCATGGAAACAGCCGATTGAAACGAATAAGAATCGGCGGCATACGCAGAAAAACCGAATAAAAGAAAAATAAAAGCAAAAAAAGTTTTCATTTTAAACATATTTATTTGTTTTGACCGAATTCAAAAGCATTGTCTGTTGCCGTTTTGACGGTATTTTGAGGCAATTTTAATATTTTTTCAATTTGAATTAATTGTGCCGTCATATATTGAAATCCTTGCTTTTGGCGTTTTAAAAATAAAACCAAAAACACAACAACGGCGCCTGAAACGCACACATTGCCGAAAATAAGCAGGTAAATACCGATTAAAAATAAGTTTGACATTTTTTTTCCTTTTCGCGATGAATAAATAACTTTACTTTTTTTCGTGTCTTTACTATACTACAAAAAAATAGTTAAGTAAAGGATAACAGAATGCAATATTTGGATTTTGAACAGCCCGTTGCCGAAATTGATAACCGTATCGAGGAAATTAAAGTCAAATTGGCGGGTAATGAAGAGCGATGTGCTTCCGAACTTGACAGATTGCACATCAAAAAAGAAAAAGCCTTAACGGGGTTATATAAAAACTTAACGGCTTGGCAAAAATCTGCTGTGGCGCGTCATGAGAATCGCCCGCATACAACCGATTATTTAAATGAGATTTTTACAAAGTTTTGCCCGTTAAGCGGTGATCGAAACTTTGCCGATGATCAAGCCGTTATCGGTGGTTTTGCGAAATTGGGTAATCGGACGGTTATGGTTATCGGACATGAAAAAGGGCATGATACCGAAAGTCGATTGTTGCATAATTTCGGTATGGCAAAACCGGAGGGATACCGTAAAGCCATTCGTTTAATGAAATTGGCGGAACAATTTAACGTACCCGTCATTACATTGGTTGATACCGCCGGCGCTTTTCCGGGTATGGAGGGCGAAGAACGCGGACAAGGGCAAGCGATTGCTGCCGGTACGGAAACTTGTTTGGATTTAAAAGTACCGCTTGTTTCGTGTATTATCGGCGAAGGCGGATCGGGCGGCGCCATTGCTTTGGCTGCCGGAAATATTGTTTTAATGCTTGAAAACTCTGTTTATTCCGTTATATCTCCCGAGGGGTGTGCTTCTATTTTATGGAAAGACGCCAAAATGGCGCCCAAAGCGGCTGAGATTTTACATTTAACGGCGCAAGATTTACTCAAACTCGGTATTATCGATTCCATTATTGCCGAACCGATCGGCGGCGCGCATCGCCACCCCAAAGAAACAATGGCAAACGTGCGGTTTGCATTGGAGAAATATTTGGCGCAACTGGAAAAGTTATCACCCGATGAATTAAAATCTCACCGACATGAAAAGTTTTTAACAATGACCAGATTAAATGAAGTGACGGCATAACAAAAAACAAACAAGGTGTTGTTTTTATAAAAAGTTTCGCCCTATGTCGGAAAAGAAACGCTTTAACGAATTTGTTTAAACAGCTTTTTAAATAAACTGTGTTGGCTTTGTTTTCCCGGGGAAATCACAAGTTTTTGTTCATATTCGCACAACGTACTTTTATTATATGCCAAAGCGAAAGCCCGCATGGCATGTGCCAACGGCGCCTCACCGCGTATATCATTTATTTTGGTGCATAACTGAAATATTGTGATGTTTTCTTTTTTACATATATTCTTCAATGTCCACCACATTTCTTCTTCCAATCTCAAACTGGTGCGTTTTTCGTTTAAAAAAACATTTTTACAAACAAGCATCTTTTTTTATCCTTCCAATCAAAATTATCTAAAACAACAATACATATAAAAATGTTTAACGTTAATCGAAACATATATCAAGAAAAAAATCAATTTTTTGAAATTTTTTTTAAAAAATATGCAAAAAACACTGAATTTTTATAATTAAAAACGAAAAAAATCCCCGTTTGAGTCCGTTAAATGATAAAATAATACCTGTTTTAATACGAAATAGCGGTAATTTTTGCCGAATGATTCAAAACAAGAGTTATTTCTTGCGAAAATTTATCGTATTGATATAAACTGTTGCGTCCGCTCTTATGGGTTGCGAAAAACAAACTGTCACCCGTTTCGTTAAAGCCGACTGCCGTTACATCGAAAGCGATGAATTGTCGTAATTGCCCGATTTTAAAATCAATCCAACGAATCATATCGTTCGTGTAAACGGCATATTCCGTTTCATTGGGCGATAAGGCAAAATAAGTCACATTTTCATAAATGACATGACTTTCTTTCATCAACCGTTTCGCAAAATGCTTTTGAGTGTCAATATAATATAAAGCGCCGCTTTTGGCAAAAGACATCGGTAATAAAGCGCCCGAAAACGAATCGCTCAAATGAAATTTGGTTCGGGCTTTTTTATAAATAAGAATATCCGCCGTTCCTTTCGGGTTTAACAAATCGGCACGCAAAAAAGCTATTTGTGCATGTGCGGTATTCCAAAGTGTCGGATAATAACAATAGCCCGATTGAGTCATTATTTGTATGGAGTTTTGTTGTTGAAAGTTTGCAAGCGTATGCAAAAAATGTGTTTGCTCGCCGTCTAATTCAACACCCGTTATAACGGTATGATCCGATGAAAAGGTTGCAAACGGCGGAATATCTTTCATTAATACCAAACGCCCGTTTCGCATAACTGCCCAAAGTTCATGGTTGTCATCTGTAAAAAATATGCGATAAAGGGATAAAATTGAATTTGTCATTTGCAATCCTTGTAAAAACAGTATATATTATTTTACATAAATTGCAACTTGAAAAACGGAGTAAAAAAAATGACTTTGTATGAAAATTTTAAACAACTTGAAAAATATATGAATTCTTGCATTATCGGACAAGCCGATTTTGTGCAGAAGCTCATTATTTCCCTGTTGGCAAACGGCAATCTTTTGGTTGAAGGCGCGCCGGGGTTGGCAAAAACGAAAGCCGTTAAAACATTGGCGCATGCCATTGACGCTAATGAACAGCGTATTCAGTTTACTCCCGACTTGTTGCCGTCCGATGTAACGGGCAGTGATGTTTTTCGTCCCGAAACGAATCAATTCTATTTTCAAAAAGGACCGATTTTCAGTAATCTTGTTTTAGCCGATGAAATCAATCGTGCGCCTGCCAAAGTTCAATCCGCATTGCTTGAAGCCATGGGGGAAAGACAAGTTACCGTCGGTGCAACAACCTATCGTTTGCCCGATTTGTTTATGGTTATGGCGACTCAAAATCCGATTGATCATGAGGGAACGTATTTATTGCCGGAAGCGCAACTCGATCGCTTTTTACTGTATGTCAAAATCGGTTATCCCGATATTGAATCGGAACGTAAAATTTTAAAACTCATTCGAAAAGAAGAGAAAAAGGAACCGCTGCCCGAGATTGAAAAAATTACCGAACGAATGATTTTTGCCGCTCGGCGGGAAGTGGCAAATATTTATATGTCGCCCGAAATTGAAGAATATATTGTGCAACTGGTTATGGCAACACGTCAACCGGCGGCTTACGGAGAAGATTTGGTAAAATATATTGAGTTCGGTGTTTCCCCGCGCGGCACCATTGCGCTTGACATTTGCGCACGGGCAAATGCGTGGCTTAACAATCGCGATTATGTTATGCCGGAAGATATTAAATCTGTTGTATACGATGTGTTACGGCATCGTATTTTACCGACGTTTGAAGCCAGAAGCACCGGTATGACTTCCGATAAGATTTTGGCGTTGTTGTTATCTCGAATTCCGATGTTGTAAAGGAAAAAAATGCGTTCCGATTTGCAATTTGTTTCTGTTAAAATGAATGACTTGTTGCGGTTGAAAAAACAAGCGCGGCACTTTGAGTTGAAAGAAACAAACCGACAGGCTTATATCGGCTGGGGACACGCAAAATCGCCTTTTAAATCGAAAGGACTAGATTTTCAAGAAGTGCGTGCGTATCAACCCGGTGACGATATTCGACAGATTGATTGGCGTGTAACGGCAAAATACGGTAAGCCTTTCACAAAATTATATACCGATGAAAAGGAACGGCAAGTTTTTCTGATATGCGATATGCGTTCGCGAATGAAATTCGCATCACACGGGCGATTTAAGTCGGTTGTGTGTGCATATGCGGCCGCTTTGCTTTCTTATTTGGCAAGCAATAAATCCGACAGATTGGGTTTTACGATTTTGTCATCAAATTATATTGAAACAGCCAAGGCATACGGGGCTGACGAAGTTTCGGACGGCTTGTTGCGTTTGTTGGAAACGGTATCGGATCCGTCAGACATGCCGTCGGATCAAATAACGCTTTATCAGGCGTTGCAAAAATCAAAACCGCTGATTCGTGCCGGTTCGTTGGTCTTTATTTTAAGTGATTTTTCGGATTGGACATCCGAGTGCGAAACACTTATTCGGCAGTGGACGCAAAAAAGCACTTGCGGGCTTATTCATATTTATGATGAAATGGAAAAGCAGTTGCCGCGCGGTATATTTTCGGTTTCCGACGGAAAAGAAATAAGTTCAATCGATACAAGAAGTCATCATTTTCAAACCGATTACACCGATTCGTTTTTAAAACGGACGGAAGAGCTGAAAAATCTGGCACAGAATTATGAAATCGGTTATTTGCCGATTCGCACCGATGAAAATATTGTTTCAAAAATATTTGCCTATTGTATCGGAGAAAAAAAATAATGCCTGATATTGATTTAACACCTTTAAAAGATGTGCATTTACCGACGGAACCTTCCTTTTTTCCGCCGGCTGTCGGCTGGTGGGTTGTTGCGGGATTTATATGTGCGGTTGTAACGGGTATTTTCTTGTTTCTTTATTTTTTCAATCGTTCCCCGAAAAGATATGCGTTGCGATTGTTAAAAAAAATTGAAAGAACCCCCGCCGATTTACCGACGCTCGGCGTTGAATTGGGCGCTTTGTTAAAACGGGTTGCCATGGTTGCATTTTCACGAGAGGAAGTCGCTTCGTTAAGTGATAAAGAATGGGCTGATTTTTTACGACAACACGGAAACGGCGCTTTATCGCCCGAGCAGGCAGAGTTTATTGCAACGGCTGCGTATTTGCCAAAACAAAAAGCAGTTGCAATTCAGGCAGAAAAATTATATACTGCCGTTAAAGATTGGATTTGTTATGTTTTTAAAAAAGGATAGTCAATGGAAAATAATGCGCAAAAAATAACGGAAAATCAAGAACAAGATACATTCTTACCGCCCTTGGTCGAAGAAACGCTGGCTTCTTCTACGGAAAGTCGGGCAGGTGTTTCCTTTTTGGTAACGATTAATTATCAATCGTTAAGCGGAAATGTTAAAAGTCGTGATTTTTTAATTCGGCGCATTATTAAGCATCAAAATGAATATTATCTGGACGGCTTGGCAATGGATGTTAAATCGCCGCGCTTAATTCGGGTAGCACAAATATCGTTTATTAAAGATAAAGCCGCCACAAACGGATACAGTAATCCTTACCGTTTTTTGCAAGATGTTTTGGGTGTTGAAATTGATAATAGTCTTCTGCCCGAAGATATGAGCGATTTTTCAAAAGCCATTAAAGAAACCGGTGATGAATTAACGGTTTTAATGTATTTGATTGCCGTTGACGGTATTCGCAGCAGTTCCGAAAGAGAAAAAGTATTGGCTTATGTTAAACATCGCGTACCGTATTTGAATTATGACGAATTGCAAATGAATGATTATTTAATTTCCATGGCGCCCGATGAAGATAGTTTTTCAATGGCATTTCAACGGGTAATGCGTAAGGGTATTATAGTCATTCAGCCTTTAATGGAAACAATCTTGGCGGTTATTATGGCAGACGGACAAGTACACGAAAAAGAACGGGCTCTTTTGGCGCGAATGATTGATACCTTAAAGCAAGCCGGTTATGAATTTCAATTACCTGAATAAATTGTACTCTTTTTAAAGAAGAATTATCACCCGAAAATTTTTCGTTTGCATGAAGACCATAATTATGCGCGAATCGTGATAACAAGCCCCACCTGCCACACAATTTTCCTCTGACGGATTTTTAAGACGGCATTCTTCATTTATCTTACACGCCACACCTGTATGTTCTTTACTGCAAATCGGTATAGGCTTTTCGCTCACAGGTATTGCACTGTTTGCGGGAATCGGTTTATTTTTTACATGCGTCAAAAAGCGTTTTAAAGCGAAAAAAACAGATTGATTTTCTTTTTTCGGCACAACAAGAACCGTTTTCTAATGACACAACGCATGTCCGCCGGCCAGAACATCATTACGAGTATTGCTATGCAGGTAAGCATCACCCGTTCGATAATCATACGCCGCACTATTCACAAAACCATTTCCCATCCAAATTTGAACCGTTACATTTTTCTCTCTTTCGTTACCAAAAAATTCTCTTAAATCTTTTGTTCGCTCCGAAACAATACAGTAAGGTCGGTTACCGTTCCACCCGAGACCCGTAGCGGGAGCTTTTGTTTCTTTATCTGTACATTTGACTATACTGTAATCAGCCATATAGTCTGTAGGAGACCAATTCAACGGTTTATTACACTTTGTATCATCGGCATAATTTGCTCTTGCCGCACATAAGTGACAGGCATCAAACCATGTCATACTGCTTTTAGAACCGTAATATGTACCTGAATCAATGGTACCTGAATATATAAGCTCCGCCGCAACCGATTGACAACTGCCGACACCGGTTTGTTCCGTACCCGATGACGAGTCGCCCAAATGGCAATAGTTTCCGTTTTCACAATTTGCATTGACTTTGCAACCCGGCGCACATTTTGTTCCGTCCCAGTAATTATTTTTAGGACATGCTTCGCACCTGTTTTCCGTATTACATTTTGGTGTATCGGGCGTGTCTTGACAATCTTTATATGTTAAGCATTCCACGCATTTATTTATATTCGTATTACAAGTAGGCGTTTCAGGTGTATCGGTGCAGTCGCTATCCGCCGTACACTCTACACATCCTTTTTCTTTTCCGCCCCATACTTCATTCGCACCGCATTGAATACATGTACTTGCATTTGAGCAATGATAACTTGTTCCTTTTGCGTTGCATTCTTCTTCCGTTTCACAAGTTGTGCATTCGTTGTTCTTGCACACCAACGTTTCAGGGCAATCCGTGCTTTCTGTGCATTCCACACATTTATTTGTATCCCTATTGCAAACAGGCGTTTCAGTCTTGCTTTCACAATCACCATTATCCGTACATTCCA
>CANQKV010000016.1 GCA_947624545.1 uncultured Alphaproteobacteria bacterium
ACAACCTTAACGCCCGAAGAGCATTCGGCTATGCTTAAAAAAGCAAGCAATGCGTCCAAAGATGTTGCGGAAACAAAGAAATCGGCACCGAAAAAAGCAGAAACAGCGGCTTTAAAAGCGCCTCAAACGCCTAAAGCAGTCAAAGAAACAAGTAGCAAAAAAAGTGCCAAAGCCCCGAAAGAAGCTTTAAAAGCGTCTCAAACATCTAAGGCAGTCAAAGAAACAAAGGCAGACAATAAAAAAAGTGCCAAAGCCCCGAAAGAAGCTTTAAAAGCCCCTCAAACATCTAAGGCAGTCAAAGAAACAAGTAGCAAAAAAAGTGACAAATCCCCGAAAGAAGCTTTAAAAGCGCCTCAAACACCTAAGGCAGTCAAAGAAACAAGTAGCAAAAAAAGCGATAAATCCTCGAAAGAAGCTTTAAAAGCCCCTCAAACACCTAAGGCTGTCAAAGAAACAAAGGCAGATAATAAAAAAAGCGATAAATCCCCGAAAGAAGCTTTAAAAGCGCCTCAAACGCCTAAGGCAGTTAAAGAAACAGCCAATAAAAAAAGTGACAAGTCCCCGAAAGAAGCTTTAAAAGCCCCTCAAACATCTAAGGCTGTCAAAGAAACAAAGGCAGACAATAAAAAAAGCGTATCAAAATCGATCAAAGAAGAAAAATCAAAAGATAAAGTTAAAAGCACCCCGAAAAGCAAAAGGAAATAAAATCAATGACAAACACGCTCTGTTTGGTTGACGGATCCGGTTACATTTTCCGTGCTTTCTATGCCCTGCCCCCGATGAACAGACCTGACGGCACTCCCACAAACGCTGTTTACGGTTTTTTGAATATGATGCGACAACTCACCGAAGAAAATCATTGTTCGCATATTGTTGTTGTGTTTGATGCCGCGCGTCATAATTTTCGAAATGATATTTATCCGCCTTATAAAGCAACCCGTCGGGAAACACCGCCTGATTTAATTCCGCAATTTCCTTTAATTCGTCAAGCCTGCCAAGCGTTGAACATTCCTTTTATTGAAATGCCCGGCTATGAAGCGGACGATTTAATTGCCACCTATGCCCGTCTTGCCGTTGAACAAGGTTTTCAGGTGCGAATCATAACGGCAGATAAAGATTTAATGCAGCTGATGCGTGAAAACGTAAGCGTTTATGATCCGATGAAAAAGAAAACTTTAACACAAAGCGATGTTTTGGCAAAATTCGGTGTTTTGCCCGATAAAGTGGTTGATGTGCAATCGCTGATGGGCGATTCAACCGATAATGTGCCGGGCGCAACGGGAATCGGACCTAAAACGGCAGCGGATCTGATTAACAAATTCGGCTCGCTTGAAAACATTTTCAATCACATTGAAGAAGTAATGCCCGAAAAAAAACGGTTGGGTTTAATTCGTGATAAAGAACAAATTTTTATTTCTCAAAAGCTCGTTCAATTAAATTCTCACGCGCCCGTTGAAGCCGATATTATGTCTTTTGCGGCACGTCCCTTAAATTCGGCGGATTTAAAATTGTTTTTATCGGAAAATAATTTTAAAAGTTTGCTGACCAAGTTTGAAAGTCGTTTTCAAAATCAGACGGCGGAACACTCGTCGCACAATTCCAACATAAAAAAACAATCGGAAAATGCCTTTAACAATTCCTTTAATATTGTAAATCAACAATCTGATTTTAATGATATTTTATCACAAAAAATAACAAAAGGTATTCTGATTCGTTCCCCCAAAGAATTTTATGAAATATGGCAAACGCATTCAACAACTTCCTGCGCCTTTCAATTTTATGCCGCCTCCGATAACAAATCATTATCGGGCGTTTCGTTTATTTTTGATGATATGAGCGCTTATTATGTACCCGTTTTGAAAGAAAATTCCTCCGAAACGGCTGATTTATTTTCGTTTCACACCGCTGCCGAAGGCGTTTATGAGGCTGATTTTGTTCAAGCTTTTATAAAACGTTTTCATTTAACCGAAAAACCTTTAATTACTTTAAATCTTAAAAATCAACTGCATCTGATTGAAAAATATTTACCGAAAAACCTTTCTTTGAATGCTTTTGAAGATGTTGCATTGCTTTCCTATGTTGCAGACGGCACAAAACTTTCCCAAAATTTGGGCAATATGTATTCTTATTATTTTAAAACTTCTGCCAAAAACATTTCCGATTTAACGGGAAACTCACGAAACAAAACCCCTTTTGAAGAAATTCCTCTTGAACAAAAAGCCGCTGTTTGTATGGAAGAAGCGTTGCAAGTTTGGCAATTATATGCTTTTCTCAATCGACAAATGAATGAAAAAACGCTTTTAAAGCAAGTTTATCGAAAAATTGAGCTTCCTTTAATTCGTGTTTTATTTTCCATGGAAAGAGAAGGGATTTTAATCGATAAAACGCATCTGAATTATTTAAACGGTGCTTTTACAAAAGAAATCAATCGTTTAATGAATGTTATTTATGAATTGGCAGGTGAATCGTTCAATATTAACTCCCCGGCACAAGTAGGATATATTTTATTTGAAAAACTGGGGCTGACAGGCGGCAAAAAGAATCATTCGGGCGGTTTTTCAACCGATGTCAAAACATTGACCGAATTGGCGCAAAACGGCGTGGAAATTGCCGAACAGATACTGGAATATCGACTTTACGGCAAACTGAAATCAACTTATATCGAGGCACTGACAACGTTAGCCGATCAAAATAATCGTGTACATACCACATTTTTGCAAACGGCAACGAATACGGGGCGCTTGTCATCGGTTGATCCGAATTTGCAAAATATTCCCATTCGAACAAACGCCGGAAAAGAAATTCGAAAAACATTTATTGCTAAAAACGGGTATAAAATCATTTCGGCGGATTATTCACAAATCGAACTGCGTTTAATGGCTCATGTGGCAAACGTGAAACAACTGATTGAATCATTTCAAAAAAATGAAGATATTCATCGTCGAACGGCGGCACAAATTTTTAATCTTGCACCGGAATCGGTTGACTTTGATTTACGCCGACGCGCCAAAGCCGTTAATTTCGGCATTATATACGGCATATCCGCATTCGGACTTGCCGAACAACTGAAAATATCACGGACTGACGCCAAAAAATACATTGAAGCCTATTTTACGCATTATCCGGAAATACAAGATTATATGAAAAAAACAACGTTTTTTGCGCAACAACACGGCTATGTGGAAACATTGTTCGGGCGCAAATGTTATATAACACAAATTAACGATCCGAAAATGAAAAGTTTTGCGACACGCGCTGCCATTAACGCCCCTATTCAAGGAGGAGCAGCCGATATTATTAAAATGGCAATGAATGCCGTATATGAAAAACTGTTGTCTTTAAAAACGGATATTCATTTGTTGTTGCAAGTGCATGATGAATTGGTGTTTGAAGTGAAAGCCGATCAAGCCGAAGCGGCTGCAAAAGTCATTAAAGAAACAATGGAATCGGTGGTTCAACTTTCCGTTCCGCTCGTGGTTGATGTCGGTATCAACGACAACTGGAAAGACGCTCATTAAAGCTTGTTTCTTTTCAACCGACACAACAAACTTAAAAATTTTTTATATCATTTCTTCTGAAAATATTTGCCACACTTTGAAAAGAATAACTTTAAATAATCGGAAAAATGAAGCTTATAAATAAAAAAAGCGGAAAAACCCGCTTTCTTTACAATATATCTCTTTTTATGGTGCCTGGGGACGGAATCGAACCGCCGACACAGGGATTTTCAGTCCCTTGCTCTACCAACTGAGCTACCCAGGCTGAGAGCAAAATTGTTTATACACGAAAACAAACCAAATGTCCAGTCTTTTTTTAAAAAAAATGAATTTTTTTTAATTTTCCGTATCGGAACAATCGGTTGCTTCGGAAAAATCGGCTTCTTTCGGGCGTTCATCGGTATGAATGACATAAGTACCTTTCAGCCAGCGTCCCAAATCAACATCGGCACACTTTTTAGAACAAAAGGGCTTATACTTCTCATCTTGATTTTTCCCGCAAATCGGGCATTTCTTTTCATTTTCCATTATTTTCCTCTTTCAGTTCGTATTGCTTTAAAGAATATGTAATATCGGGTTGAATAAAACACAAGTTTTGAAATTCTCTCGGTAATTGATGCGCCAAGCTCGGATGAACGGTTAAAACAGGCATTGAGCGCCATTTTTGTTCTAATTTTTCTTGAATTTCCATACTTAAAAACAAGGCATTTTTTTCGCCCGTCGGGGTTAAAAAAACATCAAACAACGACGCCGCTTCCCGTTTACGGGTTATTTCATACAATCGTGTCTTCGTAAATCCGCACAGATGTGTTAATGTATCATCTTGAAACGCTTTTTTTAACAATGCCGACAATTTTTTTTGCTCGACTGATTTTTTAATACCGGCAAAATCAATTAAAATAACACCCGATAAGTTTTTAAGCCGCACTTGTTTTGCAATTTCCGCACAAGCCGCTTCATTAATTTTTTCAAGCGGTTGCGTTGATTTTGCCGAATCGACATCAAACACGGAACAAACATTTGTCATATTAAAATGCAGCATGGCGCCGTCGGCAAAACGACTCTCTTTTGTTAAAGCCTCTGCAATGAGGGCAGTGTTGATTTGGGTTGTGTTTTCAATCCGCTCGTTTTTTTCAGCCGTCGTTTCGTTCTTTTCATACAAAACGCCCGTAGCCGCCTTATTTCCGCGTGCTTCTTTCACAATTTGAACCCGAACACTTTGTCCGATTGATAATTTTTGCTTTGTTTGAATTAATAACGGTATATTTTCTTTGGCAACGGCAAAATAACCGCCGAGCGTTTGATGATAATCCGTTACGACGGCGGAAATTATTTCGTTATAATTCAAGGCATTTTTTCGTATAACGGTGAAGTGATGCAAACAAGAACAATCGTCAAAAAAAGCGCTCACGATTGCCTGATAATAAACACGCCTCAAAATTTTCATGATCCGATAACGCCTCTTAAAATCTGTACCGTTTCATAAACGGGAAGCCCGACAATGCTGTCATACGAACCGTTAATGCGCTTAATGAAAGCGCTGATAAACCCTTCAATTTTATAACCTGCCACATTTTGATATTCGCCCGATTTTAAAATTAACGCCATATCTTCTTTTGATAAATGCTTCATGGTTACAACCGATTGCGAAACACGCGTTATCACTTTCCCTTGCGGGGAAATAACGCACAGCCCCGTAATCACGCGGTGTTTTCGCCCCGAAAGCAGTTGTAAATGCTTTAAAGCAGCTTCTTCATCGGCAGCTTTTCGAATAATGCGTCTGCCGACAGTCAAAATCGTATCGGCAGCCACCACGCAGACACCTTTATTTTCCTTAAAAACGGCTTCTGCCTTTAAAACGGCGATACGTTTCACATACTGTGACGGCAATTCATTCGGCAAAGCCGATTCGTCAACATCGGGCGATATAATTTTATCGGGATACAGACGCACCTGTTCCAACAAAGCTTTGCGTTGGGGCGAACCGGATGCCAAAATAAAACCGGCTTTTAAGCCCCAAAAATTATTTGTCATCTGCCTGTGTTTTTTCTTTGCGTTCGTGCCGTTCCTGTGCTTCAATGCAAAGCGTTGTGACGGGACGCGCTTCCAACCGACCCAAGCCGATCGGTTCACCTGTTTCTTCGCAATAACCGTATGTGCCGTCTTCAATGCGTTTTAAAGCAGCTTCGATTTTCTTAATTAACTTACGCATACGATCGCGTGTTCTCAAATCAAGAAACTGATCGGTTTCCGAACTGGCGCGATCATTTAAATCTGTTTCCTGCAAACTGTTTTCTTTTAAGTTTTGCAAAGTATTTTCCGAAGCGGCAACCAACTCATCACGCCATTCCAACAGTTTTTGGCGGAAATATTCCAACTGCATTTCATTCATATATTCTTCATCTGCAGAGGGTTTATAATCGGGGGGTAATTTAATCATTGTCATCATTTGCTCCTTATTAAATTGAGAGACAGTTATACATAGCTGATTTTAAAATAAATGTCAAGCGTTGTTTTTACTTGATATTTTTTTTGTTATTTGCTACTTTTTAAGAATAACGGGAAAGGAAACAAAAAATGCGTTTATTTTTATCTTTATTCATCATCTTTTTTATGGGGCTGACATCAACGCAAGCCCCCGCCAACAACTGCGAAAAACAATTATTGGCGTTGGAAAAATCAACCGACGGCATTGATGAATCCGTATACGATTCTTGCGGTTTTAACGATTCGGTTCTGGTTTGGAATAAGTGGGCGCCTTTGGCTGCGCAAAAAAATGCCCGAAAAATGCTGTATGAAGTTTGTCGGCGTTTTCCCGATCATATGTATCACGATATGTACTGTCAAAAAGCTTACCACACAAAATACGGTCCGTCGGTAGCGTACCAGGCGGAACAATTATTAAAGCAGGAAAAAATTGATGATGCTCTTAAAAAAGCCGCGGAAGCCATTAACACGCAGGAAATGACAACACGTCAAGAGGGCGACTTATTAGGTGCTTTTGCGGTTTATTATTTAAAAAAAGATGACAATCGCTATCAATCCTACTTGCGAGAAGCGGCTGAACGCTATTCCCCGATTGCCAATCATATTTCGGGCATTATTGCTTATCAAAACGCCGCCGACACCGATAAAGACGCACAAACGGCGTTCAAATATATCTGGCGCGCTATTTTATTGGGATGTCCGTCAGCCGAGGAAAACTTGGGATTATTTCATTTGGCACGCCAAAACAAGCTTGATTTTCAAGTTGCCAAAAACAAAATGCGAGACAATATGTTTTCCTGTGAGGGCAGTCCCGCCGAAAGCAAGAATGAGCCTGTTTCGGAAGCTATGTTGGCATGTCATTGTAAAACAGCCCTTGAACATGAACAGGCGTTTCGCCAAAAGCCGTTTATTTTAAAGAAAACGGAAGGCACGCGCGCTTTTTTGGAAACCAAAGACGGTGAAACGTATAACGTGGCGGCAGGTGATAATCTGCCCGGACAAGCGGTTGTGAGCGAAGTGCATAAAACGGGCGTTGTGATTACGCAACAAGACGAGCGTATTATTTTAAACTTATATAAGCCCGATGAATGCTTCACTTTTTGCAATACGCATCACATAACGGAAAACTTAACGCCCGAGGAAATGAAAAAGCGTATTGTCAGCGACTCGGTGCATATTAAGCCCTATCGTCTGACATTTACGCCGCAGGAATGCGAAAACATTGCCTATTATGCCAAAGCGCTGTTAGATGAAAATATGGCGTATGTCGGCAAAAAAGAATGCGCCAATCAATCAAATGCGACACAACACAATTTAATTGATTTATTGGAAAAACAATCTCAATCGAATGAGGAAGTCAATCAAAACACGACGCAAAACATGCCCGATCCTGAGGCAATAAAAGAAAGAATGAAATCATTCAACGAGAGCATTATGGAAAAAAAATAAAAGCGGCATAAAAAAAAGCTTGCTTTTTCAAAAAGAATATGTATAATCAAACCGTTTTTCCGATTTAAAATCCTTGCTCTTGCTATCGGACAAGGGCTATGCTTCAAGCACCTGTTCATGGGGAACGGCGTGTTTTAACCGAAGCGAGAAAAACCAAAAGGAGAGGATATTATGCCTTTTTATGAAAATGTCTTTATCGCGCGGCAAGATTTAACACCTGCCAAAGTTGCCGAGTTGACGGATAAATATGCTTCCGTTATCGAAAACAACGGCGGAAAAGTTTCAAAGCGCGAAAACTGGGGCTTACGCACGTTAGCCTACAAAATCAACAAAAACCGCAAAGGATATTATATGTTAATGAACATTGATGCGCCGGCGCCTGCCATTGTTGAAATGGAGCGTTTAATGCGGTTAGATGAAAATCTGCTTCGTTATTTAACGGTAAAGGTTGATGCGTTGGAAGAAGGACCGTCGATTATGATGGAACCCAAAGCGCGCAAGAACAAAGCTGATGATAAATATGAAATTGAAATCACGGAAGGAGAAATGTAATGAGTGAAACGAAAAGCTCCTTGTTTCGGCATAAAAAAACGTGCCAATTCTGCATGGATGAAACATCTGTTATTGATTATAAAGATGTCAAATTATTAAGCCGTTATTTATCGGAACGCGGTAAAATGGTGCCGGCGCGAGTTTCCGCAACGTGTGCCAAGCATCAACGCGGTTTATCCAAAGCCGTCAAACGCGCCCGCTTTTTAGCTTTATTACCTTTTGTTGCTGATTAAGAAAGGGGAACAAAATGGAAGTTATTTTATTAGAACGTATTGAACGCTTGGGTCAAATGGGCGATGTCGTGAACGTGAAAAACGGCTATGCTCGTAATTTTCTGTTACCGCAAAAGAAAGCGTTACGGAAAACAAAAGATAACTTGGCGTTATTTGAATCGAAACGCAAGGAATATGAGGCTTACAACCTGAAATTAAAGGCAGAAGCCGAACAAATGGCAGAAAAGATGAAAAATCTTTCGGTTGTTATTATTCGTCAAGCGGCGGAAACAGGGCAATTATACGGTTCCGTTACGGTACGCGATATTTGCGATGCCATTCATGAAGCGGGCTTTAAATTGGAACGCCGTCAAATCAATTTGGGGCAACCGTTTAAAAATCTCGGTATTTTTGATGTCCGCTTATCCTTGCATCCCGATGTTTCTCAAACAGTTCGGGTCAATGTTGCCCGTTCGGCGGAAGAAGCCAAACGGTCGGCATCGAAACATCAAAAACGGCAAGCCGAAGAAGCTGCGAAAGCCGAAGCTGTAAAAGCGGAAGCCGGAAAAGCCGAAGCGAAAGCGGAAACTGCGGCGGAACCCGTTGTTGAAGAAACGAAATCGGCGGAAGCTTAATTATCAAGCAATAAAAAACGGCTTTTTGCTTCAAAAGGCAAAGAGTCGTTTTTTTATGCTGTTTAAAGCGCTTTATTAAAGTTTTTTAAACCGAAAAGAGGAAATTAAGCCTCTGTTTTCAACAAACATTTACGACAGGCGCAAAACACATTGAACAAAAAACGATAATTTCCCAACTTCCTCAACCCGCGCAAGCGCCGACTCATGAATTGAGGGGCATTAATAATTGTGCCGTTATTAAACTCTTTTTTTGGGTTTTCATTCTCTTTTTTTCTCCGTTTCTGTTCTGCTCTTTCGTTTTTGTTTTAAACGGGTTTTAAAGCCCGTAGAAGCGTTTTCTTTCTTACCCCCCTGCCTCTTTCGGGAACCCTCCCCGCGGGCTTTTAAATACCCGACAGGGAAGTTTTAAAGTGAGTGCGATGGCTGGCGTCATCGAAAAAGCGAGCCTCACTTACATAAGACGTATTTGTAGCGGTTGTTGCGATTGACGGCGCCGCCACTGCCCGCATCGCTCAGAACAGTATTTTTCGTAAGCACATAGACTGCATAGCAGTTCATACTACCCAAAGTCGCGCTGTTCCAGTAGGGAATATCCAAATTAAGATCATCCATACTCGTGCTCGTCCAAAAAGAATCTAACCATCCGAGCTTACTCCATAACGCTCCGGCAGTACACTTAATTTTAAGGTCGCTAGTAAGACCACACCCTAACTCTGTTACGCTTAACAACGTTCCAAATCTAGCCACCCCTTTCGCTTTCAATGCTTCGCAATACCGCTCGGCACTCCACCAGTCCATTTCTGTTGGACTCATGTAATAGGTTACAGTACCTACTGTCTTACTTGACGGACTCCCGATAGGTTTGCATACACCTTGATTTGCTTTTGTATTTTGTCCATTCTCACAAGATGAAGTCCAGCTTGTATCGCAATAGTAATCATTATTCTGACAATCAGCGTTTTCTGTGCATTCGCCAACCATGCACATATTTTTACTTATACTCCATGTACCGTTTGGACATGGCGCACAACTCGTTCCGTTCCAATAGGGTTTCTCTTCTCCAAAAGCCTCATAACAGCTTTTGCAAATATTGCCATTATTAATGTCGCAATAGGGCTTATCATCACCACAATGCGTACTTCCCGTGCATGCCACACAAGTGCCGGAAGTTGCTTTGCCCGTTGAGGTATCACAATGTTTGCCTTGTGCCGTACAATCACTTTCCGTGCAAGCACGACATTCATGAGTAGTTGCATCACAAATCGGCGTTGCACCCAGGCAATCTGCTTCCGTACAATCTTTCACGCATTTATGTGTATTGTCCGTATCACAATGATACCCGTTTTTACAAGCCATTGCACCTTGTGCCGTACAATCATTTTCACAAATGCCTGTTTCTTCGTTGCAAACTTTCGAATCGGCACATTCTTCACTGCTTTGACATTTCGATTCACACTTCTTACTTGTTTCATTGCAATAATACCCGTCTTTACAAGGCATTGCTCCCTGTGCCGTACAATTCTCTTCGCAGACGCCTGTTTCTTCGTTGCAAACTTCCGAATCGGCACATTCTGCACTGCTTTGGCATTTCGGTTCACACTTCTTGCTTGTTCCATTGCAATAATACCCGTCTTTACAAGCCATTGCTCCTTGCGCCGTGCAATCCTCTTCACAAATGCCTGTTTCTTCGTTGCAAACTTCTGAATCACCACATTCTTCACTGCTTTGGCATTTCGGTTCACACTTCTTGCTTGTTCCATTGCAATAATACCCGTCTTTACAAGCCATTGCTCCTTGCGCCGTGCAATCCTCTTCACAGATGCCTGTTTCTTCGTTACAAACTTCCGAATCGGCACACTCTGCACTGCTTTGGCAATTACGTTTACATTTTAAAGTGTTCGAATCGCAGTGAGTACCGTTTCTACAGCCTGACGGATGTTCAGCACACGAATCGTAACAAATACCGTTTTCACAGGCTCCGTTATCCCTACAATCGGCACTTGTTGCACAATTTTTACATTCACCGCTTTGACAATTATTGCTTGCACATTGCGAATCATCCGTACAATTCCCGCAAGTGTTATCACTTAAACACCCTTTTCCGCCCGAACAATCGGCACCTGTTGTGCATTCAACGCAATTTCCCGCTAAACAATGTTTTCCCCCGCAATCCGGTTCATCATTGCAGGGTACACATTGATTGTCTATGCACGCTAATCCGTTGCAATCTGTGGTATCACGACACCCTTTGCAAACGCCGTCCACACAAATACCATTATTACATGCACCTTTTGTGCAATCAGTGGTGCATGTTCCCTCTTGCTGGTCACAAACTTCAAACTCCCCGCAATCATTGCTTTCTTTGCATTGTATGCAAATATGATTTTGACAATAACCGCCGTTGCAATCACTCTCATCTTCGCATTGCCCCGCCGATTGACTTCCCGCCATGTTTTCTGCCGAAAATTTTGCCGTTAAACTGTTTTTGTCTTGATTACAGAAATTTGCCGTTACGTCATAATTGTCATTATTGACAAGTAATGCTGTTTTCCCGTCCATACCGTTTAATAAGCTTGCCAACGGTTTACAGACATCTTGCGGAATATCGGATACTGTAATATAATACCCTTCTTCTCCTTCTTCCTCTTCTTCGGGATTTTCCGAATCGGCAATCGAATCAATAAAACCGAAATCGGTAGGATAATCATTGAAATTAAGTGTTTTTTTATCATCATAAGGCGAACCGAGTGTTAAAGTTTCCGCACCTTGTGCAATTTTTACTTTGGCATCGGTGCGCATCATATTTATTTCATGCGCAATCTGATTCGCCTGATAATAATTCATCGCATATCGAAACCCGACCAATCCGCCGATTGACAGCACACCGATAATTGCCAAAACACCGAGCATTTCAACCATTGAACGCCCACGTTGATTTTGGTTTTCTGTTTGTTTTAATTGATTTTTTTCCATTTGTTTTTCCATATTCAAACCTCCCGTTTTTCTCTATATAAATTGTATAAATTAAACGTACGTTTTTTGCAACGCGAATTCCGAGCATTTTCAAGTGCTTAAAAGAACAAAAAAGAGAACGACAAAACAACAATTAAATCAATAATTTGAGCTTAAAATAATTTTTTTTTGCAAAAAATACAAAAAAAGTGTTGCAAAAAACGTACGTTTAATTGATACACTTGTATAAAAAATAAAAAGGCTTTTTTCTTACCATTTGCCTTTCGAAGAATGATTTTGAAACAATTCTTCCAGCGATATACTTTGCTTTTCCCGTTCCGAACCGCTTTCCGATATCGGCGCCGCAAACGTGAGCGCTAACGCATCGCCCCAATCGGTTGAGCGCCCTAAACGCCGCTTTAAGGAGGCTTTATCTTCCAATAACAAACGTCCGTTTCTGTCATAAGATTTATTAACGGCGCATAAATCATCATAAAGAGCCGAATCGGGCGGCAGAACGGCAGTATTTGACTCGGTTAAAAATAAACGCACCGAATCCCACATTTCTGCCCGTTTGTTGGCGTATCTGTCGGAAAGGCGCGCTTTTTCGCCAAAGTTTATGCCCCGCACAACCGCGACAAACCCTTGCTCGATTAACAAATCATAAACGCCTGCCCCCATACCGCCGATATCTAAAAACAACCGTGTCGGATGAAGCGTTTGAAGATAATGCACCGCCAAATGCGCCGTTTCAACCGTACTTTTCTTGCGATAAACTTCAAAGGTGCATTTTTGCCCTGCCCGAAAGCAAAAAACAGTCGCATCATCGCCGAAACGGGCAATGTCAAGCCCGATAATTAACGGCGTTTCGGAACTTTCATTCGGCAAACTTTCCCCGCCGGTCGCCGATTTTCCCCGTTCTTGCGCTTCACGCACATAAACGGCAGGAATAAGCTTTTCATCACCCCCTGCTTTGGGTTCGCCGAGCCAAATATGCGCATAATCGGCAGCGTTTTTTTCTTTGCACCGCAAAGCCAATTCAATCATTTCTTTCGGACAGAACGGATTATCGGTATAATTCACTTTTTGCTTGAAAACATAGCTTTCATCCTGATCGGCAAGCGCAACCCAAATCGGATCGGTCGGCGTTTCCCTGTTCATGGAAATCCAAATTTCCGAATCCTTTTTCCGAATGGTCGGCTCCAATATTTCCCACGATTTTGCGGAAATGCGTTGCGCTTCTTCAATCCATGCAATATCCGCCCCCTCCAACGACTTGATTTTATCGCCGTCCTGATCTCGAAGCCCCTTGAAAATAAAAGTGCTGCCCGTTATAAGATTTTCAATTTTTAAATTACTCACGCGATAATCGCTTAACCGATGCGCCTGAATGCGATCGCATAACAATTTATGCACCGAATCTTTAATTGAGTTTTGAATTTCCCGTAAACACACGATAAACAATTTTTGCATGCGTGCCTTAATTAATAAACAATCGGCAAAGGCATAAGATTTACCGCCTGCCCGTCCGCCGTAAAAAAGTTTAATGCGTTTTTTCAAATGCAACAGCGGCTTAAAAACGGCAGGTATTTGAATAACACGCCGATTTTCACAAACAGTAGGCGAAGCTCTTTTCTTTATCATTTTTTTATTATCTCTTTTTCTTAAATATTTTTAAATAGTTATAAAAAGAAATTAAACCTTTAAATAAAGTTAAAAAATCTTTTATTCCTCTTTTTCAACAAACTGAACGGCAATAATCGGATAAGAATCCGCCTCATCGTCCGACGAGTCTTTTTTCTTATTCGGATATAATCCGCACAACTTGCCTTTCAACTCTTCCGACTTTAAAGCTGCCGTAAAATCGGGCTTCGGTTCCTGCGCCAATGCCGTTTCCTGAATGGTGCAGAGCTTTAAAAAACTGTCGCGCACCGAATAATCGATAAACGGTTCGGCGCGCACAGTCGGTAAAGCGGTTTTTGCGTTTTGTTTTTTCATATCTGCCTCTTTCTCTTTTCGACCGCTTTTCTTTTAAAAGCCTTATTTTTCAATTTCCTGCGCTTCTTGCGACTTCGGTAAAGAAGAGTTGTTCCCCTCACTTTTTAAGCGCATATTTAATTCAAGAGCCTTTAAGCGGTTTTTTTCTTCCTCCAACTTAATTTTATCTTTTTCGATTTCATAGGTTTGCGCCAGCTTCAAGCACGTTATTTTTTGATTAAAACGTTGCATTTCTCTTATTTGCGCTTCCACGGCTTCCCGTTTCATTTTTTCGCTCTGTAATTGATTTGACGTCAAAGCTTTTTCCGTCGGCGATTGATATAAATCGGCTTGAATGGCATTAAATGTTTGATCAATCACGCTTTCAAACAAACGCGTATGCGGCATTTGCGCCACAACCGCCATAATCATTCGTTGATAAAGCGGTAACAATAACGGTTGCGCCGAAACACTCGGCAATGCCTCTTTGATTAAATGCGTAATGGTTTCAACACCTTTCAGCGTTTTTAAAGCTTCGTTATCGGCATTTACAACCCCGTTGCTTTCCACATGCAACAACATGCCTTTCAATTTATTTTGCTTTAAAAGAGAAATTGCCTGACGAATCGTTTCGAGCGACGTGTTTTCCGCAGGATTGACAAACGAAGCCAACATTTTCGGCGTGTATTTTTCACAAATAATTTCTGCCTTAATGCGATATAATTCGGCAATAAAACGTTGCATATCGTTCTGTCGATCCTGATTGCGCAACGTGCCGAAATTTGTTTTCCGTTCAACCGCCGTTGCCGTTTCCGTTACAAGAGCATTACCGCGCATAATATCGGATACGCCCGTAATTTCAAATATGCGATTGACCACATCATCGCGCCGACGTGCCAGCTGTTCCAATGCCGTAATATATTGTTCAATCGGAATAAAATCAATCACGCCGCGAATACCGCCGTTGGCTTTCAACCGATCGAAATCCGCCAGAGAAACAAGTGTCACATCTTTTTCAAAAATATCACCCAAACGATGAAAAGCCCCGTCATAAACACCGCTGACCTTAATTGCCTGCATGGTTAAACGCATTCGTTCCACAATACCGTTGAGTTCATCAATCATTCGGGAAATCATACCGTAATCGGGGACGGGAATAAGACTGTCGTTTGTTAAAGTCGCGTAAAGCGGTTTCGGACACGGAAAAAAACCGCTTAAATGATAGGGATCGCTTGCCGTTTTTAAAAAACCGTCGGGATAAAGCGGCGAAACCCAATAGACGGCTTTGCTTTGTTTATCCCATATTTCATAAACGCAAATATTTTTATTTTGCATATCCGATGGCTGAAATATTAGCTTTTCCGCCGCTTCTTCGCCAAATTCATCGGCAATTTTTTGACGCGTTAACAACAGTTTTCGCGCAATCCATTGCACATCTTCCCACACACCGACATGATCGGTATCCGCCAAAAAGAAACACGGATCCCAATAGTTCGTAATGACCGTTTCGTTTTCAATTACATCGCATTCCTGCCCGTCGGGCAACACAATGGTTTGAAATACGGGCGTGTAAGCTTCAAACAAAATGCCGCAACCCGAAATTAAAAAATCATTTCGCGCATATTTTGCGGCACTGTCAAAATCAAATGCGTTTAAGTTCCAATTTAAAGCACGCTCCAAAATTTTACAGGCAACCTGCTCTGCCGGCGTTGCAATTTTGTTAACACGCTCCACATATGCCTCGGGACGCTTGAAATAAAGAAACGGCTTTTGCGTTTCGACACCCGACCAAAAAATATTGTACGACATTGTCGAATCGCCGTTTTGAGATTTATAAGCTTCCCGCGTTTTTTGAATTAAATTAAAATACGGCTCATACACCTGTTCGGCACGATGAATACGTTCAAGCCAAAAACGCGCTGATTTTGGCGTTTCAAGTTGTTTGTTTTTCATTTTATTATCCTTTTCTGTTAAAATTATTGTTCAAATATGCCCAGTAAACTGTTTTGACGAATCACAACAACATCGGGATCGTAAGTCGGCAACTCATCGAAAATATGAAACAAAACTTTATCGCCTGTTTTCACGCTCGTGACCAAAGGTCCCGCGCTGATAACCGTTCCGATGGTGCGACGATTGATATTGTTCGTTAAAATAAGAGGGGTATCCGGCTTGTCCAAGCGAATAAAAAGTCTGTCCGACAGAGCTTTGGGTTCTTTCATGGTATTCTCCTAAAAAATAAAAAAAAACGTCGCTTCAAAAAGCAACGCTTAAAAATAAAGTGATGATACTCTTTTTATACCCCCTTTTTCGAAAAAAGAAAAGAGGTATTTTCGGTAAAAATCGGCATTTTTCGGCAAAAAAAGAAAATAATCCGAAGCGCCTTTAATATGTCAGACGTTTTAAACTGCCGCACCGACATTTTGTAATGGTCAAGCCGTAATTCGTTACGGGAACGCCTGCTTCAACGCATTTGCGAACACGACTCATCATTTCGCCGCGTGACAACATACAGCCGCCGCATTGCACAATTAACGCATACCCCGATATGTCATCGGGCAACGTTTTCCCGCGCGCGAATTCAAACGTTATTGTCTTTCCCGTAAACTTTTGAATCAGTTTCGGAATAACAGAACGTGCAATATCATCTTCATTGGTGGTATGTACGCAACTTTCGGCAATTAAAACGGTATTGTTTTCCTGCAATCGATCAATTTGTTCGGCACCCGCCAAAAAGGTTTGAAAATCGCCTTTCGCTTTGGCAAATAAAACGGAAAACGTGGAAACGCGCACATTGGCAGGCACAAAAGATAAAACCTCGTGAATCACTTTTGAATCGGTAATAACCAAGTCGAATGTTTGCTTTTCAAAAGCTTTCGGCACATCAAGAACCTCAACAACCGTTGTCAGTACCCGTTTATCCAAACATTCCCGAATCATTTGCACCTGCGGTAAAATCAACCGTCCTTTCGGGGCGGAAGAATCAATCGGCGTGACAAGCAAAACCGATTGTCCCGCCTCAATTAAGCCGTCCAACAAGTGTTCTTCATCGGTTTTCGCAAGGAGACGCTTTAATGCCTCAATCAGTTGATTAAGCCCTGCTTTTGTTTTGGCACTCACACCGATTTCTCCCGTCGGCGCTTTAAAAATATCACACTTATTAAAAACCGTAACAAGCGGAATACGCCGTTTTTGCGCTTCTTGCATTACCCGCGCCGAAACAGAATCCGACTTTTTATCATTCACACGCACCAAAACGACAACATCGGCAGAATCCAGCGTTTGAAGCGCTGTTTTTTCCCGAGCCGCGCCCAAAGCGCTTGTATCGCCAAACCCTGCCGTATCGCAAAACACAATCGGACCCAAACCCAAAATCTCATAAGCTTTGCAAACCGAATCGGTTGTTGTACCCTCAATATCGGAAACAAGCGAAACGGTATTTTCCGTTAAAGCGTTCATTAAAGAGGATTTTCCGACATTGACGGCGCCTGCAAAGCAAATGCGTTTTCTTAAACCCGATTGTGTTTGATTCATTTTCTTAATCCTTATTTTTCATCGACATTTAAGGCTTTTAATACCTCATCGACATGTCCTTCCACTTTTACGTTTCGCCATTCTTTTTGAACGACGCCGTCCTCATCTAAAATGAAAGTCGAGCGGTCAATGCCCATGTATTTTTTTCCGTACATACTTTTTTCTTGCCACACGGAAAAAGCTTCACTTAACGTGTGATCGGGATCGGACAGCAAAATAAAATTCAAGTTTTGCGCCTTTTGAAACCCTTGATGACTTTCAATCGAATCGGGACTGACACCGATAACCACCGCTTTTTTCAACAATCGATTATAGCTGTCGCGAAACTGACATGCCTCTTTGGTGCAGCCCGACGTGTTATCTTTGGGATAAAAGTAAAGCACCACTTTTTTCCCTTTAAAATCAGCCAGTTTAAAGGTTTCTTTTTGCCCCTCGGCATTGATTCCTTCCAACGCAATAGATGTAAAATCCGTCATATTTTTCTCCTTTTATGATTATCATTAAAACAAAAACAAACGCTTGTCAAGCGCTTCAATTACATAGGCACAAAAAACATTTCTCAACAGGGGAAAATCGACAAAAGGCATAAAAAAACGGATAAACATTGCCGTATTTATCCGTTTAAAAGTTTTTTTTAAATTACCGCGTTTTTTGAAAATAATTTGTAACAAAGCCTTTCATGCCTGACGCTTGTTTTGCGATAATCTGTTTTTTGCGGGCTTTTTTCATACGTTTGAAACCAGCAAAGTCAATATGAACGGGTTTTTGATCGGTAAAATAATTTTGAACAAAGCTTTTAGCATTAAATTCATATTTTTCTATCGACATTTTTGCTTTTCCTTCATTTGCATTTTCTTTTGCATATTCTTATTTGAATGCGAAATCACGCACTGATTTTGTTTGAATGCCTGTTTTTCATACATTGACAGCATTTTCACGACTTTGGCACATTTCAAAGAACGCGCCAAATCCAGCGCCGTTTGCCCTTTTTTGCTGCGAATATGCGTTTGCGCCCCATTTTGAAGACACAACTCAACGGCGGAAATATTTTCATATTTAACGGCATACATTAAAGCCGTTTCGCCGTTTTCATCTTGCACATTCAAATCGGCATTCATTTTAATCAGCATTTGAGCGGCAGGCAAATCATCATTGAGAACCGCAACCATCAACGCCGTTAATTTTTCCTGATCACGCCAGATTTTCATTGTCTCTTTCGCACCGATGGCTTTCAATTCTTCCACCTCTGCTTTATCTCCGAGTTCATAGGCATACAGTAATTGATAATCTATAATTCTAAATGACATTTTTCTCCCTTTCATAACAGGCAAAAACAAACAATGTAATTGTATAGTTACCATAAAAATTGACAAAAGTCAAGCGTAAAAAAAACATAACAATTTATTTTCTTAAAATAAATACGGAAACACAATTTACAAGAAAGTCTAAAAAAGGCAAGAAATTTTTTCCTGCCGTTTTAAAAGATAAAATCAGGGCTGTTTCTCCTTTTTTGCCCATATATTACAACTTCTCTTTTCTTCAATCCGTACCCCATGATCACGACACCACTCTTTCGTGATAGAATATTCATGCTTGCCCCTGTCGTTAAAGGATAAGCCTTCTTTACAAACTCCTGTTTTCCTGCACACATCATCATACCACACATCAGGATAGGCGATATAAATAAAACAATGTATGAAACCCATAACAATATACACAAACAAAAATGCGCAAGCCGGATAATAAAGAATATGTTCGAAAATAACCTGTAAGCGTTCTATACCTTCGGCTTTGGGAAAATACGGACACAAATGATTATAAAAAATAAACCAAAAAAAGAAAAGAGTGAGAGGGAAAAGACGATATATGATTATTTTATCCGAAATCCAAAATTCCGTTAAAACAAGAAGCGTGAGAACAATGAAAAGAAATATCTCTCCTCTGTTAAAGCAGCACCGCCAGCGTTGCTTTTTTTTGAAAAACAAATAAAATCCCCAAAAAGCAAAAAAAAGAATAAGCGGCACGAAAACAAAAATAAGATGTTCCGACCATTTCGCAATAATAAAAGAAGTTTGAGACATCAGTGTGTTTATGCCCGTAACGGCACTGATGATAACCAATGTTGAGAAAACAACATCAAGCCCCGTTCGCACCGTTTTTGATTGAACAGCCGAGCGCAAAAACCGATACATTCTGATATTTGAAATTATAAACCAGACAATACCGGCGCCCAAAAGAAACAACATAACATAATCATTCTTCATTTATCACCCTCTTTTTAATGTTTTTTCAACATTTTCCATAAAATTCAGTGACCTGTTGCCGAAAGACGTACCTCATCTTCATAAAAAAGTGAATTCAAAAAAAGACTCGCTATCATCCAAAGCAGACACAGTAATGTTGAATAATAAAAGATATTTCTGATAATCCATAAACAAAATGCCCCGATAAAGCATTTAATCGATTTATATGACGATGAAAATAACCCACGCGATATTTTATTTTTAATACGGCGCCAAAAGAAAACAAAAACACTCAACAAGCTGAGACTTAAATGTATAAGTACGATTTCTTCATTAAAGTTAAGCCAGTAATACAGCGTTTGAATATAAGCAAGGACAACCAAAAAAACAAAAAACCGTTCCGTTTTGGAAAATGACTTAAAAATACCCCGATAAGATTTGCATTGATATGATAACCGTCCGTCTTCAATAAAAGAGACCAGAATAAAGGGGATAAAGAAGCAATAAGCTCCTATAAAAACATCAAACGAGAAAGACTCGGTCACCTTAAAACAGGAAAAAACAAGAGAAGTACCCAACAAAAGAAAAGGTATTGTTAAAAAAGGTAAAAAAACAATTTTAAACCTAGAAACGTTTTGTTTTAATTCTTTTTCAACCCCGAGAAAATATCGATAAACATCAATATAAGCAACTAAGAGAGAAACGACATATAACATTAAAAAAAGGCATACATAAATCATTTTCTGTTTGTTTTCCCTTAAAATAATACTTTAATTAAGTGTTACTTGATATTACATAACAAAGAAGCGACTGTCAAGTCGCTTCTTTGTCCTTTTTGTTATTTGTAAGAATACGGGCTTTTATTCAACAGGAAAATTAAATCCAATAAATTCAGATAATTACATAAAATTCCTCTTTTTGCCGCTTTTTGTCTTCCTTTTTTTGTTTTCCCCTTGACAGAAGATGAAATTTCTGATATATTATTGTATCATTTATGAAAAAAATCGGAGGATAAAATGGAACTTTTATATAATAATTTAAACGATGCTTGCACATGTGCCGATTTGAAAGCCGTTAAAGAATATATTAAAAACGGCGCAAACCCGAATGATACCGATAATTATGAGCATGCAACCGCTTTGCATTTTTTAGCTTCTTACAACGGGTCTGAAAATCTTGAAGAAGCCTTAACGCCCCCGCGTGAGTTAAATAAAATGGCAAAGATGCTTCTCAAAGCCGGTGCCGACATAAAAGCCAAAGATGTTTTGGGCAACACGCCTGCGCATTTATTAACTTATCAAACCATTGAATTGGCAAGCACTTTTCTGGAAGCAGGCAGTAATGTCAACACAAAAAACAATCAAGGCAATACTTTATTGCATTCATTTGTGTGGCTTGATACGCCGACTGCTTTAAAAATGCTCATTCAAGCAAAAGCTGATGTAAACGCTCAAAACGATGCCGGTAACACCCCCTTACACACTGCCGTTTCCTGCAATATCCCCAAAGCCCTCCCCGTTTTATTGCAAGCAGGCGCCGATATGGATATTAAAAACGGTTTGGGAAAAACGGCATTAGATCTTGCCAAAGAATCGGGCAATCAAAAAATGGTTTCCGTTTTAGAAGCTTATAAAGCCCAAAAAGATTATAAATCGGGCAAAAAAACACCAACGTTTAATGCCAAAAAGTTTATATCCGATTATTTTGACGGCAGATAAGGCTGTTTTTTATGAGCAATGAATCTTCTGAAAATGAAATAAAATTTTGGGGAAAAGCCTCTTTAAAGGAAGTGAAAGAACTTTTGGAAAAAGAGCCGAATGTTGTCAATAAAAGGCTGAGTCAGGGTTATACGCCTTTACATTTAGCCGTCTATAACTTTCAATCCGCCCAAATTATGGAAGCGTTAATAAACGCCGGCGCCGATACGGAAGCTAAAAATGTTTTTGATGATACGCCGTTGCATACGGCTGCACACGG
>CANQKV010000017.1 GCA_947624545.1 uncultured Alphaproteobacteria bacterium
ATTGCCTTAAAAATCGGTCGTAAAAAAGCCGATTCAAAATACACTTACGGTTTTAAACGGGCGGAAATCATCGGCGGCTTTGTTAATTTGATTTTATTGTTTATATCGGGTGTTTATTTAATTTTCGAAGGCATAGAACGCTTTTTTTCCGTCACGCACATTGAAGGCGGATTGATTATCGGTATCAGTCTCATTGCTTTATTGATTGATGCGGCAACGGCAAAATTTTCGCACACGCATGCGCATCATAATGTGAATATGCGTTTTGTGTTTCTGCACAATTTAGCCGATGCGTTCGGATCGGTCGGCGTGATTGTGTCGGGCTTATGCGTTTTATGGTGGAATATTGTGTGGATTGACGGCCTGATTGCTTTAATCATTGCCGTTTATATGATTTATCAATCCGTTATCGGTCTTCCCGAAATTTTACGCATTTTAATGAATGCCGCCCCCGATTCGCCGCGTGCCGATGAGGTCATTCAAGCGCTCAATCAACTAAAAGGTGTTCAAAATGCGCACCATTTGCATTTATGGTACTTAAACGAATCGGATATTGCCGTTGATTGCCATTTGGTCGCCGATAATATGAACGTTGTTGAAGAAGCAAACAAACTGCTGCATCAAAAATTCGGTATTCATCACACGACCATTCAGGTGGAATCGTGCAATCAGTGTAACCCTTGTGAATTATAGGAGAAAACAATGGAAAAAAATCCCTCTCATGCCGATAATTTACCGCGCTTAAACCGTATCAGCGGACAAATTGACGGTATTAAAAAAATGATTGAAGATGAACGGTATTGTATTGACATCATCAATCAAATTCGGGCAGCACGCTCGGCTTTAAAAGCGGTTGAAATCAACATTTTAAACAAGCATTTAATGCACTGCGTGGCGCATGCTTTGGGATCTGCACCCGAAGCGCTTCAAAAAGCGGAAGAATTGAAAAATTTATTTGCCCGCGTTGATGATTAAGGGGTTAATCCCACGTCTCATCATCGGGAATCGGTTTTTGATTCACCCGATACGATTCATCAAGCGCTTCTTTGGCAACGACATAGGAAAAACCTTGACGCGCCAAAGCTGCCAAGTCCTTTTGAAAGACAGAGTCGTTTTGTGCGGAACGATACCCGCCTTTTCTTTGACGTTTTAACCAAGTTAACGCACGCACCGTATCGGAATCGGTGTTTTCGGTTTCCAAAAATTGATTGACAAGTGCCGCATCAATGCCGTCCTGACTTAACTTGCGCCGAATATAGGCAGTTGATTTGCCTTGCCGACATAAAATGCGAATTCTCATTTCGGCATAGCGTTCATTGTTCACATATCCCAAGGAAACGGCTTTTTGCACCGTATTTTGAATCCATTTATCAATTTCGGGCGGAATAGTCGCACCGTTTAAAGCTTGCTTTTTCACGCGTCTTTCCAGCATTTGCCGTAATTTCTGCTCGGACGCCTCATATCGCGATAAATAAAATAACGCCATATTCAACAATCTTTTTTCCGTTATTTGTTTTATCATTGACAAACGCTCCTTATTTTTCCATAATAAACCAAAACGAAAGGAATTGCAATGGATATTATTTTGCCGTTTTTGCTGGATAACGGTTTTTCCCGCGGGGTTTACATTAACGCCGATGAAACGATTGCCGATATTTTAAAGCATCACGCCTACCCGAAAGCGGTGGAACAAGTGCTTGCCGATACGGTTATTTTAACCTTTGCGCTTTCGGCGAATTTAAAATATAACGGCACTTTTTCGCTGAACATTAAAGGTGACGGTCCCGTAAAAAGCGTGTTTGTTTCCGCAACGCACGATTTTCAGGCACGCGGATATGCCGTATTTGATGAAGAAAAGTTACCCGAAGGCACCTTATCGAATACCGCCCTTTTCGGAAAAGCGCAGCTGTTGTTTTCCATGGCTCAGCCGGGGCAAGAGCCGTATCAGGGTATTATTATGCTGACCAAAGAAACGTTGGAAGAAACCGTTTCGGATTATTTTAAACAATCGGAACAAATTAAAACAAGTTTGGTTTTAAGGCGACAAAATCTTGCCAGGCGGTGTTTGTTAATTCAGCAAATGCCGTTAAAGCCCGATCAAAATTCAGAAGAAGCCGCCGACTTATGGGAAACCGAAACCGTTTTGCTCGAAAGTGTGCGTGATGCGGAATTATTTGATTCGTCTCTTTCGCCGAACGATATTTTATATCGCTTGTTTCATGCAAATAACGTTACGGTTTTTCAGGCAAAGCACCCGACGTTTTTCTGTCCGTGTCATCGCTCAAAAATGGAAAAATATTTAAAAAGTTTATCACCCGAAGAAAGAGAGTCTCTTTTTATTGACGGGAAAATCACCGCCGAATGTCAATTTTGCGGTAATCAATTTATTTTTAACAAGGAAGATTTTTAAAATGCGTTTATTCATACTTTGTTTTTGTGTTTTATTGGCTGCCTGTCAGGCACCGAAACTGAATCGTTTTGCCGTTCATACCTACACGGAAGAAACACCCGTTCAACTGAATGTTTCCGAAGTGACCGTTCAATCGGAAGTGATGCAATATGACCGACTGCCGCATATTGAAAAAAAATTGCCGATTTCTCCCGAAGATGCTTTAACGGAATGGGCAGATAACCGTTTTTACGGCGCCGCGCCCTTATCGCCCGATAAAGCCGTCATCACGCTTAAAATTGCCGATATGACTCAAACGGAAGAAGAAAACGCGCATTGGTATGTTTTTAATAACGATAAATATAAACTGACCTATGAAGTAACGATTGCTTTTATGCGTGAGGATAAAGTTTTATATCAACATACGGTACAGGGTTGGGAAAGCTCTTCTTTACCGCAACGCAGCTCTTTGGCAGACAAAGAAGAAGCTTGGCAAAAAATGCTGAATGCCATGATTCGAAAAGTGAATAATCAACTCATTCAAGCCGTTCCGAAAAACTTTTTGTTATCGGCATAAAATCTGTGGAAAATAAACAGAGATGACTGATGATCTCTTTTAAAGAATTAACACACATTGAACCGCATTTGTCGCTGTTGCCGATTGTAACGTTTATTATCGGCATTTTAACTTACTTTACGCTTCCGTTCGAACCATCGTTTTTCCTTGTTTGTACGGCAGTGATTATGTTAACGGGAATCCTGTTTTTAAAACTGACGGCGGGACAAAAGTTTTTAACAACATTGTTCCTTTTCTTTTTTCTGGGTATGCTGATATGCTTGATTCATACGGCGCTGAATTCAAACCGTTTTATCAGCGCGCCCTTGTTGAAAGTAACCGTATCGGGCAAAGTGATTCATACGGAAAGAACTCTCAATCATACGCAACTGGACATAAAAGTTTATGACATCACACAACAAAATAAAACGTTGCAAATGGAAAAATCGGTTTTTCCGCTTAATAAAATGCCGAAAATCGTTCGACTCTATTCATCTGAATCCGATATTCAAATCGGAGATTATATTTCAGGAAACGTTACGGCCTTAACACCGCCCGATATGCCTTTAACACCGTTCGGACAAAATGAAGCACGTCTGCTTTGGTTTGAACAAATCAGCGCAGTCGGTTCCGCTTATCAAGTTAAAGTCATTCATCGCGCCGTACCGAAAAAATCAATTTTCACTTCTTTAAATGACATTATTCGCCAAAGATTTTTGAAAAATCTGTCGGAAGAAAATGTCGGCATTGCTTTATCTCTCGTATCGGGATCGTCCGAATATATTACCACGTCATCCCGCCTTTTATATCGGGACTTGGGCATTTCACACATTCTTTCCGTTTCGGGCTTTCATATCGGCTTGATTGCCTTTTTTGTCTTTTGTTTCGTTCGCTTTTTATTAAATTTGATTTTTCCGCATCTGTCGGGAATCTTCATCAAGCGAACGGCGCTTTTAATTGCCGTCGGCGTTTGTTTGTTCTATGTTATTCTTTCGGGAGCGCATCCGCCTGCCGTTCGTTCCTATTTAATGGTTTGCGCCGTTATGATTGCCTTATTGCTGGATAAACGTGCCGTTTCAATCAGAAACTTATTCTTTGCCGCCTTTTTAATTTTATGCTTTAAGCCCGTATTGCTGATGCACATCAGTTTTCAACTGTCATTTATTGCCGTGTTATGTATTACGGGCGTTTACACACATTTTCAAAAACAACTGAAAGCTCAACCGTTCTTTCAAAAAGCGGGCTTGTTTTTCGGTAATTATCTTGTGTTTAATTTTCTGGTTACTTTGGCAACCGCACCGTTTGTGTTGTATGTTTTTCATCAAATATCCGTTTTTGCCGTTTTGGGCAATATTTTGTTAAGCTCTCTTTTTGCTTTTGCCGTTATTCCCTTGTTATTTTCAGGTGTGATAACTTTGTGGATGCCTCCTGTTTCCGATTTTTTACTGCACGGTGCCGATATGCTTCTTTCACTTGTCTCGTTTATCGGTATGCCGCTTTCCGGTTTTGCGCATACAACGTTCTATGCCCCTTATTTTTACGCTTACGGACTTGTTTTTTGGACAATCGGGCTTGTCGGCTCGGCTGTTTTTCAATCCCGTATTCGATCTGTTTTCTGCCTGTGTTTTCTATTGGCATTTACGGCGTTTTTCGGCATTGAAAAACCCGTGGCATTCATCGGCGCCGGCGGACAATATATCGGATACCGCAATCATAACACCTATTATGAAACGGAAAGCTATTATTTTAAAGCCTTGCATCAGGCATGGATGACTTATGCCGGACTCAATCCCGAAAAACATCATTTAAAACCCTTGTTTTTGCAAAACGCACCGCTGATCGGATTAACGCCTCAAACCTGTTCCAAAGCGTTGTTATCCGTTTATACGGATGACACCATGCGTTCTTGTCCGCATCTCATTTATCCCGACCAGATTTACGCTTGGCAAACTCTTTCCGTTTTTAAAAAGAATGAATCATATGAAACGCGTCAAGCTTGCGAGACCGATAAATATCGTCCTTGGCGTATCGGATGCCCCTTTAAACCGCATTTTTATTTTTTCAAATGATTTTCTCTTGATTTTTATTTCAATCATCGTTACAATAATTGTTATGAAATTAAAATGTTTATTTTTCTTGTTGCTTTTAACCGGATGCGCCCTGCAAGATGACGTGTTTCAAGGACGGGCGCACATGGCGGTACGACGTGAAAACTTTTTAACCGGACGCGATATGGAATCCGTTAAAAAAATATTGGGACAACCGTTAATGGAACGCAACGAAGAACCGAATTATTTATGGACATATCATCAGGGAAATTGCACCACTTTGGTTTATTTCAATAAAGATAAAGAAGTTGCTTACGCCGAAGCACGCGGAATGTGTCCCGTTGTGAATGAATAAAAAAATTTAAGGAGTTTGAATGAAACATAAAGTAACGCCGCGGATTTTATCGGGATTTATGGAATTACCGCCGCATGAACAATTAATTTTTAATCGAATGAAACAAATTATTGCCGATTCTTATGAATCATTCGGATTTACGGAATTGGACACCCCCGCATTGGAATTATCGGAAATTTTACTCGCAAAAGCCGGCGGTGAAACGGAAAAACAAATCTATCGTTTCAACAAGGGCGATGCCGATTTATGTATGCGTTTTGATTTAACCGTTCCCTTGGCACGCTATGTGGCTCAACATCAAAACGAATTAACGTTTCCTTTTAAGCGCTATCAAATTGCCAAAGTCTATCGGGGAGAACGACCGCAACACGGACGTTTTCGGGAATTTTATCAAGCCGATATCGATATTATCGGCAGCGAAAAATTATCTTTGGCTTATGATGCGGAAATTCCCTGTATCATTTATCGTATTTTTACAAAGCTGGGTTTAAAACGCTTTCAAATTCACATTAACAATCGCAAACTTTTACAAGGCTTTTACGAATCGCTCGGATTGTCTCAACAAACAACCGATATTTTAAGAATTATCGATAAAACCGATAAAATCGGTACGGATAACGTTCGCCTGTGCCTGCAAGAGCTGGGTTTAAAAGAAAACGATATTCACACCGTTTTATCGTTTTGCGCCATTCACGGAGAAAGTGAAAGCGTTTTAAATCAACTGCAAAAAACACCCGTTGACAATGCCTTGTTCGCAGAAGGATTAAACGAGCTTAAAACGGTTATTGATGCCATGAAAGCTTTGGGCTTGCCCGAATCGCATTTTGTGATTGATTTAAAAATCACACGCGGATTAGATTATTACACCGGTACGGTTTACGAAACATTTGTTCCCGATTTCCCGAATTGGGGGTCCGTTTGCTCGGGCGGACGCTATGAAAATCTGGCGGAGTATTATACGGACAGAAAACTGCCGGGCGTTGGTATCAGTATCGGACTGACACGCTTTTTTGACTTGTTGCGCGAAAAAGACTTACTTAATTCTTTCGGTAAAACAACAACAACCGTTCTGGTTATTCCCATGAGCGAAAACGAAGTGAATCAAGCCTTGAAAATCGGGCAGGATTTACGATTGGAAGGCATTAAGGTTGATGTGTTCAGCACCGATATAAAATTTAAAAACAAAATGGCATATGCCGATAAAATGCAAATACCGTATGTTGTGATTTTAGGTGAAAATGAAGTACAAACGCAAACGGTCGTATTAAAAGAAATGGAAAAACAAACGCAACATACCGTTCCGCAAAGCAAACTGGCACCGACCGTTCGCCTGTTATGTCATTTAAGACCGACTTTTCCGATTATTAAATCTTTTTAATTATTTTAAAAACGAAGAAAACGTTACCGGAACAGGCAATAACTGCCATGTGCTGTCAAACGGATAATGCGTTTCAACAAAAGTTCGGGGTTTGGCATTAAAAAAATCAGTATCGATTGTTTTATTGCGTGTAACTTCCGCCAAAGTCGGTTGATGTTGCGCTCGTTGTTTTAAAAACCGATTCATATCACGCGCCTCTCGCATATCGCGCCCGACAAAAGCCTTATCTCGCCCGCTCATCCAATAAGTATCGACCAAAATCCATTGATTGTCGATAAAAACGGCATTCCATGCCGCTTCATATTGTTGCATTTCATAATTCGGAATAACGCCGTTTTGTTGCAACGCATGTTGCACGATTTCCAATTTCGGATTGCTTCGATTCGGTCGGCGAACGTTCACACCGGCATAACCGTTAATCGTAACCGCTTTTAAACCGGCAGCCGTACATAATTGCTGATACAGTTCGGCATAATCAAAAGCCGTTCCCAAGCGTGTTTTTAAAATATCACCCGTCGGAACAATTTGCGCTTCCCGATTATTCATGGAAGCTCTTTTCGATTCAAGTAAGGCATAACCGTTTTTCTGAATCTGATAAGCGACAAAGGTTGCCAACACGCGTGCTTTTTCTTTATCGGTATAATTCGGTTTAATTAAATTTTTAATAACATCTTCAACCGTTTGTCCTTGATTAATCGGCAAGGTACGTGCCAAATTATCCAACTGCGAATCCGAAACCGCCGATGCGCTTCCGCCAAAAAAAAGCAATATTAAAAAGAAAATAATTTTTATTCTAATTGCAATTCTCCCCGTTGATATCCCGTATCATTCCACAAACGCCTGCCTTCCACCTGCGAATGATACAAATGAACCGGTAACAACTTTCTTAAATAATCCATTACTTTCGTCACGTCGTTTTTGGGCTGTTTACTGAAATCCAAACGCCTGTTTTCTTTAAACAAATTGAATGTGACAGAACCTTTCAACAATCGGACAACCGCATTATAATCTTTATTTTTTCCATAAACCTCATCAATCATTTGAATAGCGGTATTCGGTAAATTATTTTCCAAACAAATATCCATAATTGTATACAAGCTCTCACTGTTTTTATGAAACGGATATTCTCCTTCCAAACTGTCCAACTGCCGAACGCGATCGGAAAAAAGCTCTTGCCAAAATTTTTGCGTGCCGAATATTTTTCCCATTTCGCTTAAAAAAACATCGAATTCTTTTTTTTGATTTAAAACTTTCTCGTCAGATGTATTTTTCGAAACGGCAAAAATATCTTTTCGAAAAACGGGTGCCAATGTTTCCATATGAAACAATGTATTCGTTTTAAAAGGCAAAATGCAATTTTCATACGGCTTTAACACGTTCACGAATGATTGATAATCTTGCCCTCGCAGCGCCACATCACCATAGGTTATAGGTTCCGTTGTTCTTCTCGGAACGATTGTTTTGTAAAAAGGGCTTAATTTAGAATAAAAAACTTGATCATTTTCATCCAGTGCAAATATTAAATCCGTAAACCCTTGTCCGTGCATACCTAAAATAAATTTATGCGTCCACGCATTCTTTAAGGCAAGTTCGACCGCGCAATTACATAAATCCGAATTTTCCAAAACCGCGGGAATTTCTTTTTCGGACAAATCCGGAAAAGCGCTGTGAATAATTTGACTCATCTGTGATTGTTTCGGCATTTTATCTCCTTAAAAACTTTAAGTTGATTATATCGCAAAAAAAATTTTTTGTCAAGTTTCGTGCTGCCCCCTTGCAAAGAGAAAAAAAGTATGTTATTCATTAAAAAACATTTGACGATAATTTTAAAAAAGGAGAAAAAGAATGCGTCGTAAACTGATAGCCGGAAATTGGAAAATGAACGGATTAAAAGAACAGGGACTTGAATTAACCAAAGCCGTGGCAGAAAAATGTCGCGATAATCTGCCGTTCGATGTGTTAATTTGTCCGCCGATGAACTTATTGGGATTAATTGGCGTTCAAGCACCCGCAAACGTTTTATTGGGGGCGCAAGATGTTGCCGAAACACCGCACTCCGCGGGCGCCTTTACCGGTGATGTTTCGGCGGAAATGATTAAAGATTTAGGTGCTTCTTATGCCATTGTCGGACATTCGGAACGACGGACAATGCATCATGAAACAAATGCCGTTGTTTGTCAAAAAGCGCAAAACGCCATACAAGCCGGTTTAACCGCTGTTATCTGTATCGGTGAAACGGAAGCCGAACGCAACAACAATCAAGCCTTGGAAGTAGTTGCGCGACAAATTAAAGAATCCGTTCCGACAACGGCAACCGCCGAAAATTGCGTGATTGCTTATGAACCTGTTTGGGCAATCGGAACGGGCAAAACGCCGACCACGAATGATGTGGCACAAATGCACGCCGCCATTCGACGGGAGTTAACCGCTTTGCTCGGTGCGCAAACCGCCGATAATATGCGTCTTTTATACGGCGGATCCGTTAAACCTTCGAACGCCAAAGAATTGTTGGCGGTTGAAAACGTTGACGGTGCATTAATCGGCGGCGCCAGTTTAAAAATCGATGATTTTTGGGGTATTGCTTCAACACAATTATAAAAAGGGGAAAAGAATGCGTTTCAAAAGTTTGGGATTCGGATTTTGTTTATTGATACTGTTTGCCTCATCAACCGCGTGTGCCGATTTTTCGGCTGATGAAATTACGAAATGGCAAACAACGCTATTTCCGCAAAGTTTTGAAATACCTTTTCCCGATGCGTCTTTTCGGTTTGAAAAAAATGTGCGTGCCGATGCGTTTCAAATTTTAAAAGACGGTGAAAAATCCGTTGGTGTGGCACAAGATTATAAAAGTGATGTCTGCCTTGCCCGAATCAGCTATTTTTATCCGAATATGGGACGTCTTTCCAACACAAAACTCAGAAGATATTTAAAAGAAAAAACACCGTTTCAGATTACCCATCAAGACAGCATTGACATTAACAATAAACGCTGTCATTACATCATCAGCTCACAGGCGGATCAAACCGATGTGTTGCTCGTCGGACAAATTGACAACAACATTCTTCAAATTCGTGAAACCTGTCAAACACTTCCCGCCCGCTCCCAAAAAGAAAATCGTCGGTTAAGCTTGGATTGGGCAAAAGCCGTTATCGAGAAACTTTTAACCGTTAAAGGTCAATAATGTGCCGACTTTTCTTTCTTTTTTTGTGTTTTTTGTCGATAAATGCTTTCGCGAAATCGACTGCAACCTGTTTACAACAACTGCCCGAAACACTTGAAGAAAAAAATACACCGGCTTCTTTTCAATTTGTCCGCGCTTCAAACAATATCAGAAATTATGAAGAAGAACCGGGCGGAAAAGGGTGGGGATACGCCGTCAAATATCAAAACAGCTCCTGTGAGGTAATGATTTACCTTTACACACGCCAAAAAAACAAAATTACCGAGTCGGACTTGGAAACGGAAATGGCTGATTTTGACGGTTTTGAATACACAAACGCCCTTCAAAAAGAAATTGATGGCGTTTCCTTTTCATTTGCCGAAGGAACACTTCAATTCGAAAATAATTCCGATAAACAAACGCAAGCTTTGGCATTGACGGTTGTTCAAAATCAATTTTTGAAATATCGGGCTTCCTGTCGGCAAATAACAGGCTTGACACAAACCGAAATTTTTCGTTTAACCGAGTCGTTTCTGACAAAAGTTATTCAAAAATCTCTTAAAAAAATCACTTTTTGCCTGACACAATAAAATTTATTCGCCAAAAACAACTAAAAAATTGCTTTTATGCTTGCAAAAAAATAAAAAATAGGGTATTATTTTGCATTATTTATCACATTAAAAAAGGAAAGCAAATGCAAACAATTATTTTAACCGTTCATATTATTTTGGCAATCTGTATTACCATTTTTGTTTTATTGCAACGTTCCGAAGGCGGTGCGCTCGGTTCACTCGGCGGGTCGCAAGGCGCTTCCGGATTGTTTACCGGTCGGCAAACGGGAAACTTTCTTTCCCGTATGACCGTTTATTTGTTCATCGGTTTCATTGCTACCAGTTTAACATTGGTTATTTTGGCGCAAAAAGCCGGAACACCCGAAAAAGTTTCCATTTTACCTGCAACCCCCGTCGAACAAAGCGCTCCCGCTTTACCGACAGAATAAAAAGAGGCGCTCATGCAACAAATTGTTCAACTGAATGATATTCGATTTTCAAATGAAAATCCTTTTGTTTTGATTGCGGGTCCCTGTCAAATGGAAAGCACTTCTCATGGCATGGAAATGGCGGAAGCATTGGTTACGTTAACCGATAAACTGCACATTCCCTTTGTTTTTAAAGCTTCTTTTGATAAAGCCAATCGCACCAGTGTGAACGGTATTCGCGGTATGGGGTTGGAAAAAGCCTTAACCGCTTTTGCCGATATTAAAGAAAAATATCACTGCGCGGTTCTGACCGATGTGCATGAACCTTATCAATGCCCGATTGCTGCCGAAGTGATTGATGTGCTTCAAATTCCGGCTTTTTTATGTCGGCAAACGGATTTATTGCTTGCCGCCGGTAAAACAAATCGGGTCATTAACGTTAAAAAAGGGCAGTTTTTGGCGCCGTGGGATATGAAAAACGTTGCCGCGAAAATTGAAAGTACGGGCAATCATAAAATTCTTTTAACGGAACGCGGTGTTTCTTTCGGATACAATACATTGGTCGTTGATATGCGTTCTTTGCCGATTATGAAGCAAACAGGCTACCCCGTTGTGTTCGATGCCACTCATTCCGTACAACAACCGGGCGGGCAGGGGACTTCAAGCGGCGGACAACGCGAATTCGCGCCCGTTTTGGCAAATTGCGCCGTTACAACGGGTATTGCCGGTATTTTCATTGAAACACACGAAACGCCCGACACCGCGCCGAGTGACGGTCCGAATATGATTCCGTTGAAAGAGATGGAATCGGTTTTAACGCGCCTGAAAGCGTTTGATACACTGGCGAAACAAGGATAACATTTAACTCAAACAGGAAAGGAAATAAAAAATGAGTGAAATTATAGATATTCAAGGCAGAGAAATTTTAGATTCACGCGGTACACCGACGGTTGAAGTCGATGTTGCCCTTGATGACGGTTCTTTCGGACGGGCTGCCGTTCCGAGCGGTGCCTCAACGGGGGTTCACGAAGCCGTTGAATTGCGTGACGGTGATAAAAGTCGTTTTAACGGTAAAGGTGTTTTAAAAGCCGTTGAAGCCGTCAATACCGTTTTATACGATACCGTTATCGGATTAGATGCCGCGGAACAAATTGAAATCGATCGTGCCATGATTGCTGCCGACGGAACGGAAAATAAGGGTAAACTGGGTGCTAATGCCATTTTGGGCGTTTCGTTAGCCATTGCCAAAGCCGCTGCCGAAAGCGCCGCTTTACCGCTTTATCGGTATATCGGCGGTACATTGGCGCACGTTTTACCGGTGCCGATGATGAACATTTTAAACGGCGGAAAACATGCCGACAATCCGATTGATATTCAAGAATTTATGATTATGCCGATCGGTGCTTCATCTTGTCGGGAAGCCATTCGTATGGGTGCGGAAGTTTTCCAAGCGTTAAAATCGAACTTGAAAAAAGCGGGTATGAACACAAATGTCGGTGATGAAGGCGGTTTTGCCCCGAACATCGGTTCTGCCAAAGAAGCATTGACGTTTATTGTGGAAGCCATTAAAACAGCCGGATATAAACCCGGGGAAGATGTGGTATTGGCATTAGATGCCGCTTCTTCCGAATTCTATGACGAATCCGACAGAAAATATCATTTAAACGGTGAAGGAAAAGTGTTATCTTCCGCCGAATTGGTGCAATACTATGCCCGGCTTGTAAGCGAATTTCCGATTATGTCGTTGGAAGACGGTATGGCGGAAGATGATTGGGAAGGTTGGGATTTGCTTACCAAAACATTAGGTTCCAAAATTCAATTAGTCGGTGATGATTTGTTTGTCACCAATACCAAACGCTTAAAAATGGGTATTGAACGCAAAGTTGCCAACTCCATTTTGGTGAAAGTCAATCAAATCGGCTCTTTGACGGAAACATTGGAAGCCGTTGATATGGCACATCGTGCCGGATATACCGCTGTGTTATCACACCGTTCCGGCGAAACGGAAGATGCCACCATTGCCGATATTGCCGTTGCAACAGGATGCGGACAAATTAAAACCGGTTCTCTTTCTCGTTCCGATCGGTTGGCAAAATACAATCAACTGATTCGCATTGAAGAAGAATTAGGTAATACGGCGGTTTATGCCGGAAAAAGCATTTTTGCCGGTAAACTGCGCTAAAAACAATCAAACGCCTCCGTTAAATAAGCGGAGGCGTTTTTCTCCGTTCTTTTCAAAGGAATAAAAAATGCAACAAAACAATACCGTAAAAAAAACAAACGCCGAAAAAGAAAACACCGCCAAAGTTGAAGCTGAAAAGGCAACAACGCTTCAAAACGCAAAAAAAGCGGTTGATAATATCGAATCAACAACACTTTACGGTATTCGTTCGGATGACGAATTTAAAAAGCATACCGCCGAGGTTGATTGGGGCGCTGTTTTTGATGATGCCGTTATTAAGCATTTGGAAAAAGCCTTGCGCAGCAGTAAAAAACCCGATGAGTTAATTCCGGAGATTCTTTTCGCCATTTTAATGGTACCGCTGATGATTTTGTATGAATATTTGAAACGCAAAAACAAAGCATTAAAAGAAGCGCGGGAAAAGAATGCGCAAGAAAAAGAAAAAGCCATGAAAGAAGCTTTAAAAGACAACAAACTTTCCAAGCTTTCTTTAATTGTTCGCATAGCACATTCCACACAAAAATTTTTAACCGATTACAGTATGTTACCCTTTGATGAGAACGGAAAAATACAAGAAGATCAATTAACGCCTTATCAAAAAGCACATTATAAAAAATATTTATTTGTTTCCCGTTTACCGCAAACGGCAGACGGCGCTTTCGACTTTTATCGATTTACAAGTGCGCAAAAAAAACAATATACCCGCTGGGTTATGGCGTATGCGACAAAGAATCCGACCTTTCGGAAATATCTGAATCAAATGGCAGCGGCATATGTTCCGAAAGAAAAGTTGAAAGAGTTGGGCGTTGCGGCTGCCCGAATGAGTATTGAATCGCGCGGTCCCGTATATCGCAGACATCATCAGCACACGCGAACGGCTTAAACAAAAACGCACCCTCCTTTAAAAGCGGTGCGTTTTTTGAATTTATGAAATCCGCGTTTAACTTTTCAAAGTCAAATTTGTCGCGCAAATTTTGCCGTTTTCTTCTTTTAAGTCATAAGAGATAGGTTGATTATCTTCCAACCCGTGCAATTTTGCCTCATGAACGGCGGTAATATGCACGAAAACATCTTTATCTCCCTGATCCGGCGTAATAAATCCATAGCCTTTTCGGTAATTAAACCATTTGACTTTTCCTGTTTGCATTTGAATACTCCATAAAAAAACCTTATCATCGGCACAAAATTCGATAGCTTAGTCGAACGCGGTATATATTAAACCCCTACCCCCCTCAATTAAGAAAATCGAAGACATATTTAGTATAGGTTCCTTTCCAAAAAAAAGCAAGCAAATTCCGCTGTTTTTTTAAAAATAATTGATATACCCCCGAAAAAGGCTTTATTTCTCTTGATTTTCAAGCAATTTTTTTCGGCGATATTTTAAAAATATTTCATATGAAATGAATGCCATACCGGAAATCAATAACGGCAACAAATAATAAATGATTCGATAAGCAATCAGTGCGCCGAACAAAAAGGCGACATTGGCATCGGCAGGCAAAATTGCCAAGAACAGCCCTTCAAATACCCCTAATCCCCCCGGAACCTGACTAAATACCCCTAAAACCTGCGCCACGATAAAAACACCGAGAAACACATCGAAAGAAACGGAAACAAACGGAATTAAACAAAAATATAAGACAAACGATGCCATTAAAATATCGGCACTGCCGATAATAACCTGCGCTAATGCCATTTGAACGCTCGGCATGGTAAACGGCACGTCGCGAATGGTTATTGTTTTTTTATAAAATCGACAAAGTCCGAAATAAATCAGTAATCCGATAAAAGAAATAAATGCCACAATATTTGTTGTCCATTGTGAAGCCGATAAATCTTCAAAGGCGTGCGAAGGCGTTAAAAGCCAACCCAAATCGCTTAAAAAGAAACAAGCAATTAAATAAGTAAAGCCCGAAAAAGTTATCATTCGAACAATTTCATTTGCTTTAAAACGCCAACGCGTGTAAAACCGATAACGAACCGTACCGCCCGAAAGAATGGCATGTCCGGCATTATTGCTGACAGAAAAACCGACAAAGCCGACAAAAATCCATTTCCATGCGCTCAAAGTGCGTCCGATGTATTTAATTGCCAAAAAATCATAAGATGACAAGGCGACATAACCGAAAAAAGAAGCCGCACAGGCGCCCGAAATATTGATAAGGGGAATATCCGTCAAAGCTTTGTGAATATCCGAAAGATGATACTTTGATAATTGCACGGACAACATAATAACGGCAATAATAAAGAAAAACAATCCCGCCCAAGAAATTGCTTTTTTTAAAAATCTTTTTATTCGAAAGTTGCGCACATTTTTCTCCTTATTTTGAATACAGAAAGAGTATGTTTTTTTGAACGGAATATCAAGAAAAAAATGTCATTTTAAAAATTATCTCTGATTTTGTTCTTTAATAAATCGGTAAATACCGTAAGCATCAACTTTTCGTTGAGAAGATAATAATTGAATTTTTACCGCATGAACGGTGCCGTAAATAATCGGCTCGCTAATCGGAAATGAATTTCCGATTAAAACTGCCTGTTCAATCGGGCGAATCGGCAATACCGTCATCAATTTTTTTTGAATTTGCGGTAATAAAGGATACCTTTGCTGATAATAGTTCATTAAATATTTTTCCGTTTCGCTTTCTTCCGTATCAATGGTTAAAGAATGTATCGAACGACACAGCAAATGCCGAACCGTTTGCCGAAAATAAGTTTCTTGCCATTCATCATTTTGTTTCAAATCTTCTTTATAATCCAAACAAAGCTGCATTAATGTCATATCGGCAAGCGATTGTTGACAACTTAAAGATAACTCTTTTCCGTGATAAACTTTGCATTGCCGCATCAGATGATTATAAAAACCCAAATCGGTTCGTTTTATCCAACTCGGCGCCTTGGTTAAACTGTCAGAAGCCAATTCGTATTGTAAATGCAATCCGACAACGGTTGCGTCGACTTCGGTCATTAATTCCGCCGTAACGGCATTTGATAAATTCATTTTTGAAACGCGCAACGGTGCCACTCCTTGCATATCTTGTGCGGCATGCGTAATTTCATGAATAATTTTATCCAAAAACAAACACGCGCGATATAATTGAGATTTATGATGAAACAGTTCTTTTAAAAACGCACGCGAAACGCGAACGCAATTCATATGATACTGATATTTCATTCCCAATCCGTCATGATCTTTATTTTCACAAAAAGACAAATCGGGATCGGCATAGAAAAGGGATTCCAAAACATACCTGTCTTGCGAATGCGCCAACAAGGGCATATAAGTTTTTATTTCCGTTTGAAATTCGGGAAAACAGGCAATTAATTCGCCCGTCCACTTTTCAATTTTATCAACAATTCGTGTTTTTAAAGCCAACGCTTTAATTTGAGGAAGCGTATATTGTCCCAAATGATTTTCAATCATAACATTTTTATTGTTGTACTCGGTCATTTTTTATCCGCTTTATTTTTGTCAACAATTATTTATATCACACGCTGATTCCTTTGTCAACAAATAGTTGCAATCATCTGAAAATGAATTATTTATTAAAATTATTGATATTTGTTAAAAGAACGGATATAAATAAATGATGACGGATTTTACACAAAAAAATAATCGTTTAATGCGCCTTGCCGGCATATTTTCCGTTTTAACGGCAGGCACATTGGTTATAACGAAAGCCGTTGCCTTTTATCTGACGGGATCGGTTGCCATTTTATCCGGCTTATTCGATTCGGCACAAGATGTGTTAACATCACTCGTTAATTTAATTGCCGTTAAAGAAGCGACAACGCCTGCCGATTCCGACCATCGTTACGGACATGGTAAAGCACAAGCTATCGGCGGATTGGTTCAATCATTTATTATTCTGTCCGCAGCCTTTGTTTTGCTTAAAGAATCCGTAATGCGTTTATTTCAACCGAGTGAATTGCAGGAAATCGGTATCGGACTTGGCGTAACGGCTTTGGCTTTTGTTTTGTCGTTTTGTCTGGTTTGTTTTCAAAAATCTGTTTTGAAACGAACGCATTCTTTATCCATTAAAGCCGATTTAGCTCATTATACCGGCGATTTGTTTATGAATATCGGTATTGCCGTATCCATTCTCTGCGCCTATTATTTGCACTGGTTTTTTGTGGATTCTTTATTCGGTATTCTGGTGGCAATATATTTATTTTGCAGCGTAACCTGTGTTTCGAGAGAATCATTGAATATGTTGATGGATAAAGAAATATCGCGGAATATTCGTCGAAATTTAAAAAAAACTGTTCGTTCCGTCGATGGTGTTTATGATTGTTTTGATTTAAAAACCCGACTCTCGGGCAATGAAATGTATGCTCAATTTTCTGTTGCTTTAAATGATCAATTAAGTCTGCCACAAGCGCATGAAAAAGTGCATGAAATTGAAAAAATAATTTGTCAAAAATACCCGTCTTTAAAAGTTATGATTCATCCGGAGCCTTATTCAAAAAGGGCAATTAAAACAGGCGAAAATTCCATGCGCTTAAAACGGCAATAGCTGCTGTTTCCGCCCGTAAAATCGTTTCTCCCAAATGAAGCGTTTTTATATCGGGTGTTGTTTGTAACAGACAACTTTCCGAATCCGAAAATCCGCCCTCGGGACCAATAATGAACAGCGGAAGCGCTTGGGACGAGGGTTTTTCGGTTGTTAAAATTCTTTCCGCCAAGTAAACGGGCGTAAATTGTTCGGGAATGCGTGTCAAAAATGTTTTCAAATCCGTCAGCCGATGAACAGTCGGTATATCTAACCGCTCACATTGTTCGGCTGCTTCAATGACAATACATTCGGCGCGTTGTTGATTAAACTGTCGCACAACCGTCCGTTCCGTCAAAAGCGGAAAAATATCCGTAACACCCAGCTCGGTCGCTTTTTGCAAAATAAAATCGGTATTTTCTTTTTTAATCAACGCAAAAGCCAACCCGCACGGGGGTAAATTTTTTTGCCTTTGCGTTTGTTGAAGAATTGTTAAACCGATATTCTTTTTCCCCTGATACACAACCTTTGATAAAAAGGCGCCGTCTTTACCGTTAAAAACGGTTATTTCTTCATTTTCTTTTACACGCATCACATGTTTTAAATAATGCGCCTGTTTTTCGGATAAACAAATATTTTTCGATGTTTGCAACGAATCAACTACATATAATCTGATCATTTAACATCCTTTCTTTGCGATTCAATTAAAACAGCGGTAATATCATCATTTACGGGCGGGGGCGCAAAGGTAAAAAACCGATTCATAATGCCGGTTAATCCTTCCCGAACAGACATTTGTGTCGATGATTCCTTGACAAAGTTCATTAATTCTTTCACGCTCATTTGTTCGTTTTGCATATTAACGGTTTCTGTTAAGGCATCACTGTATACAAACAAGCGGTTTCCCGTTGTAAAGGGAATGGTTTTGTTTTCATAAATTGCCGATTGCGAAATGCCGAGCGGCAGTCCGCGTGTTGTTAAAATTCGCCATTTTTTACCGTCCCAATGAAACGGGGAAGGCGCAGCGGCACCGGAATAGGTCAGCGTTTCATCCGACAAATTATAAACGCCGAAAAAGAAGGTGGCAAACTGCCCCCGTTGCAATAAAGCATACAAATGATGATTGAGAACGGTTAAAAAATCGGACGGTTGTTTAATTTTTTCATGCATTTGAAAAATAAGCGTGTGCATACGAAACGTATTTAAAGCCGATGCCAAACCGTGTCCTGAAAAATCACACAAATAAAAGCCGATACGTTGCCGATCCAATTCAATAACCTGCCAAAAATCACCGCCCAGTTTGTCGGACGGTTCAAAATAAGAAGCGATATCCAATCCGTAGCGCCGCTGAATATTATGTAATCGTTCGGTATGAGGCAACAGCCCCATTTGCATACTTTGCGCCGTCGACAGCTCATTATGAATTTGTTTTAATCGTTTTTGCAACCGATTAACCAACATTTTATTTTCTAAATGAATGCGTACGCGTGCAAAAAATTCCAACGGATTAATCGGTTTGGTAATAAAATCGGACGCACCGGATTTAAAGGTTTGATCCCGTGCTTCACGCGTATCGGACGCCGTTTGAATCAAAACGGGAATGGTGTGTGTATAAGGTGTTGATTTTAATCGTTTTAAAACTTCATATCCGTTCAATTTCGGCATACCGATATCCAGAATAATCAAATCGGGTTCAAATGTTAAAACTTTATTTAATCCCTGTATACCGTCCTCGGCAATTTCAATTTGCTTAATGCCCAACTGCGACAATAATCCGCCCAACAGCGCCTGATTGCTTTTATCATCTTCAACAATCAACACTTTGGCTTGTGATAAATCTTCGTGCGGAACGGTTTCGGTCGATGAAACCGTATCAATGGAAGGCATTGCATCAAGATTTTGAGATTTTTCCCGCAAAAACGAAAGAGAAATTTCTTTGCCGTAATTATCAATGGTACACGAATCGGCGGCACCGGCAATAATTCTTAATCCGCGACCGGATGTCGCCCGAATACTCGGTGTTTGCTTTAATATTTCCGCCAAAGAATAGCCCATTCCCTCGTCACGCACCGTAATTTTCATTTTAGAGCGATTCCATTGTGCCGCAATGCTGATGGCTTTTCGCGCATAGGCGGGTGTATTTAAGCGTTCCCGCACCAAATCGCTGTAAGAAGTATATTCGGTTGCATTCTGCCTTAGTTTGCTGGATAAATGTAAATTACCGTGAATTAAACCGTTTACCAACGATTCGTGTAATGCCAAATGAATGGATTCAAATCGCAAATCGGAAAACCCTTGTCGTTTTTGCAAAGCTTTGGAAAAAATAAGCGCCACATCATAATGATAAATAACGGGACCCGTCAACAAAAAGCCCAATCCGTCCGAAAAGGTGTGATTTTTTTGTTGATTGACAAAATCAGCAATACTTTTTAATGAGGCTTGCGCATCAATCAAAACGGTTATGGGTAATTGAAACATTGTTTCCAAGCGACTTTCGGTTAATTCATCGGAAACCACGCACAGCGACTCGGGCATATCATCCAAACTGCCCTGATGTAAAAAGGGATTTTCCGCATCGGGCCAAACGGGCAATTTACACCTGCCGGCAATTTTCAATAACTTTTCTTTTGAAACATTATCACCCGTTAAATACATTTTGCCTCCTGACAGAGAAAGTCGTTGTTTTCTGATAAAATTATATCTGTTTTTTTTCATAAAATACAAGAAAAATATATTTTCATAAAATAAAATTATCAAAATATATGAATTTTCATTGCTTTTTTTTTAAAATCCGTTTAAAATGTTCATCGGTTAATTAAGAATGAGGGTCAAGTATGAAACAATTAAATCCGATTGTCATTTCCGGAAAAGAAGTTATTCCGTTGATTGAAGGAGGAAAAGGCATTGCCGTTTCCGACGGACATTCATCGGGCGCATGGGCAAAAGCCGGTGCCGTCGGCACCATTTCAGGCGTTTTTGCCGACACGGTTGATGAAAAAGGACGCATTGTCCCCAAAGTTTATACGCGTAAAACACGTCCGGAAAGACATAACGAATTAATTGAAATGTCAATTAAAGGCGGTATTTCACAAGCCAAAATCGCTCATGAAATTGCCGGAGACAAAGGGCGGATTCATATGAACGTGCTTTGGGAAATGGGCGGCAGTATTCCCATTTTGGAAGGCGTTATGAACTCTTGCGAAACCGTTATGAAAAACTTAATGCAAAAAGCACCCGAAAAATATCAGGATAAATTGGAAGCCGTCGGTGAACTGGTACAACAAACACTCGGAACACTGCGTTTTCAATATCAAAAGCGCGTTAAAGATACCGTTCCCGTCGTGAACGATATTTTGGGCGAAGTGCATAAGTTAATTCACGGTATTACCTGCGGTGCGGGTATGCCGTATAAATTGGCGGAAATTGCTTCAAAATACGGACTTTATTATTATCCGATTGTTTCATCTGCCCGCGCATTTCGTGCTTTATGGCTCAGAAGTTATAAAAACTGTCCCGAATATTTGGGCGGTGTTGTTTATGAAGATCCGTGGTTGGCGGGCGGACATAACGGACTGTCCAATTCGGAAAATCCCGAACAGCCCGAAAATCCGTATCCGCGCTTGGTTAATTTGCGCAAACAAATGAACGAATATCACTTGGAAAACGTGCCGATTAT
>CANQKV010000018.1 GCA_947624545.1 uncultured Alphaproteobacteria bacterium
TTCATGAGCTTTCCTCCCGTTTTGCTATATATAAATTGTATAAATTAAACGTACCTTTAATGCAACGCGAATTCAGGGATAAAATTACCCCTATTAATCGCCAAACAAGTCTTTTTATAACCATTTGATATTTCATTAATTTTACTTCGAATTAAATTTTTTTTGCAAAAACACAAAAAAAGTGTTGCAAAAAACGTACGTTTAATTGATACAGAAATTTGGAAAATATACTTGCCTTTTATTGGCAGAAATATTGAATTTGTTTCTTATTTTCAACTGATATAAGATAAAGACAGATTGTATTTTTTCTCGTTTTCGGCACACTGCGCTGTCTCACGTTCCACGAGACGGCACTTCCCGACGAAAATGAAAAAAAATTCCAAAGCAGTTATTTTTTATCAAATGTAAAGTCATTCACGGATACCGATAAATCTCTTAATTTGAATGATATAATAACAGAATATGTTGAAATTTTAAAAACCGTTCGGTAAGAGGGTTATGACAAAATAAAAAAAGCGCATTATTTCGCGCTTTCTGTGGCGGAGAGTACAGGACTCGAACCTGTGCATCCTTTTAGGGGATGACGGATTAGCAATCCGCTGCATTACCGCTCTGCCAACTCTCCGTGTTTTTTTATTTTACTTGTTTTTTTTAAAAAGTCAATTTTTATTTATCAATACGCAAATATTTTTTGTATCAAATCGACTATTTGTCGATGTATTTGTTCCGGTAACAACCCGATTTTTATTTTTAAATCTGTTTGGTTAACCGGTTGAATTAAATCCATCGCGATATATGCTTTTTTACCGCGTAAACCTATTCCAACACGCGTGGGTAATTGACTGGAACTGACGGTTATGGGGGCAACCAACACATATGGCAACACTTCATTCAGTTCATCGGGAGAAACAACCAAGCAAGGCTTTTCAACGCCTTGAAAAACACCGATATATACTTCAAATCTTTTTACCATATCCACTCCGCTTCCCAATTTTTTTGTTCCGGCATTGTCAAATGAATTTTTTCCCGCCAATTCATGCGTTCATGCGTGTGTGCCGTTAAAATAACCCGTTTTTGTTCGACCGTCAGATTAATTTCCGACTGAAATCCACATTCGGCAATAACGTTTTTCGGCAAGCGAATACCGTGTGAGTTTCCTATTTTCGTGAGTTTCACAAGCATTTATAACTCCTTTTTTAAAACATCAGCCAACACCATATATAACCGTCCGACATCGGAACCGATTAAAACACTCATAAGTAAGTTACTTTCTTCACTTTCACTTGCCTTTTTCGTCATTCCCTCAAACTCGGACATATATCGGGCAACCGCCAGTCGAAAATCTTCATTTTGTTTATAAAATTCAACTATTTTTTTATGTTGTGATTCGCTAATCATTTTTGTAATATGACGCATAAACACGGCTTTATCGCCGTCATAGTATTTTTGCCAGAGCGCATCTTCTGATTTTGGCGTAAAAATATGAGCCATATCAACCGAAAACGATTGCAAATGATTTAAGATAACCGTTGCTTCTTGTAACAAATCGGTTTGTGTTTGTTTTTTTGCCGTCGGAAAAACGGTTGATGCTTTTTGAACACTTCCGGCAATAGTACTTTCAATTAAATCAACATCCGTTTTAATGCCGGTAACGGTTTTTTGAACCTTAGCAATCGTTTCATCAATGGCTTTATTCATTTCCGCCAACTCTTTTAAAACGGCACTCGATTTTTGTATCATTCCATCGGCATTACTTCCCAAAGATTCTTCCACGACACCGATTCGGTTTGTTATTTGCTGAACCTCATTATCAAGCAAAACACCTTGATTTTTAAAAACAGTTAAAACCTTTTCTAAATTCGTAAATAATTTTTGGGATTGTTGTGTAAAATCAGATTCATATTTTTCAATAACACTTTCAATATTTTTTCCCGATTTATCCATTGACTGAACAATTAAAGCAGCTGTTTTTATAGATTCATTTGTTCGGTTATTAGCTGTTTCCATGGCTTTTGCCAAGTCTTGCACATCACTTGTCTGATTTTGCAACGATACGGAAACCGCGCTTATTTTTTGTCGGGATTCTTCCGTTACTTTCGCTAAAGAATCCACTTGACCGGCAAATAATTTTAATGTTTCTTCTGTTGTTTCGTTTGCTTTTTCCGTCATAACCGTTAAGTTTTGCACATGATTGGCTATTTCTCGAATGGATGAAATTGTTTTTGTATCAACATGTTTTATAATTTTACTTAAATCGCCCACCCATTGCTTTAAATCATCACGAACAAGGAGTGTTTCTTTATTCACTTGCGCAAAAACCGAACGAAACTCTTTAATTTGAACCCGTAAAGCATTTGTAAGAGATTTCGTATAATCCGTTCCTTCCGGTGATACAATAATTTCATTTAAATAATTTTTCCAATAATCGACTCCCTCTGCCGCTTGACCCGATCGATCCACATAATTCGATATTAAAAAAGCAACAACAATCGGCAAAAACAAGCCGCAAAAACTGCCGACAAACTCTGCCGGGGATAAATCGTATCGACCGCTCCACCAACCGGAATAAAAAACATAATCAAAAATAAAAGCCAACCAAATTGTTGAAAATAAGCTGGCAACCATAAAGCCTTTTTTCTCCCAAAATGCCGGTCGAGGATTAACTTCGGCAACATAATCTTCTGTTTCTACATTTCTGCGACGTGAATACATTGTTATTCTCCTTTATTTTAAATCAAGACTTAATTTATTTCTTTTTACACATTTAAATTGTTTTCGTCAATCATTATTTATACATTTCACAAAAAAAGTTATTACAAAATATTAATATTTTCTTAAAATGTAAAAAAATATTACAAAATAATTACCTAAAATCGTATTCTTCGGGATTGGTAATTTCTGTTTTGTCTTTAATTTGATGCGTAAACCATGTTACCTGCCTTTTGGCATAATGACGCGTGACTTTCTGCCCCGTTTTACACATTTGCTCATAAGTGCATTCATCACGAAGATACGCAAAAATTTGTTCGACACCGATTGCTTTCATAATATTTCCTGTAGCATTCATATCAATTAACCGTTTAACTTCTTCAACCGCCCCCATATCAAGCATTTTTTCAAAACGCTTATTGATTTGTTGATACAATTTTTCGCGCGGCGGATTAATAAAATAAACTTGAAAATCAGCATCTATTTCTTTAATTCTCGGCATTTTTTGAAAATAAGACAACGGTTTTCCCGTTGTTAATTGAACTTCCAAGGCGCGTCGTAATCGTTGAGAATCATGAAAATAACAATCAATGACTTTTTGTTGAACTTCATTTAAATCCATTTGACGCACTTTTTCGCGAATTTTTAAATCAATCGGAGGAATGGGCGAAACACCGTTCATTAAAATATCAATATATAAACCCGTTCCCCCGATAAAAATCGGATTTTCAATATTTTGAATAACTTGTGCGGCTTTAAGTAACCAATCATATACCGAATTTTTTTCAAAAGCCCCCATATATCCGTATAAATGATGTGCAATACCGTTTGTTTCCCGTAAACTCGGACGCGCGGACAAAATACGCAAATCTTTATAAACTTGTATGGAATCGGCATTAACGATTTCACCTTTTATTTTTTCAGCCAATCGATATCCGAATAACGATTTTCCTCCCGCCGTCGGTCCGACAATAATGTTTATTTTTCGTTTCATCAAGATATAATCCTTGTCTTTTTAAAAAAAATGAATTATGATAAAGTAAATCAAAAAAAGGATAACATAATGTTTTATAAAAATCTACTGATATTTACAATTATTTTATTGACGGGCTGTGGCTTTACGCCGATGAATCAAATTAACAACGGTCAAAACGTTACTTCTTTAACCGAAAAAATTGCCATTGCAAATATTCCGAATCACGACGGATATATATTAAAAAAAGAATTGCAAGATCTTTTAAATCCCGATAAAAAAACGGGAGAAAAAGAGTATATTCTTGTTGTTTCTTTAAAATCACCTTTTTATGAAGATCAAACCATTCAGGGCGATAACTTTTCCAGTCGTGAAAATACAACGATACGGGCTTCGTTTCAATTAAAAAACACGCAAACGCAAAAACTTGTTTTATCCGATTCAACAACGGCAACCGGTGCTTATAATATTGTGCGGGAACCTTATGCCACCCAAATGGCGCGAAACAAATTAAAAACAAATTTACTTAAAATTATTGCTAACAACATTTCCGTGCGAATTATCTCTTTCTTAAAATCACAAGAGGAGAAAAATGAAAGCCAAACCGTTTCAAATTGACGCATTAAGAAAACAAATTACCGAACAATATCGGGTTATTTTACTTTTCGGAACCGATTTCAGCGTTGTTTCGGATTGTGCCGATAAAATTATTCGAATGGTTTTACCGAAAACAGATGATTTTTCGTTAATTAAAGTATTAAAATCTCAACTGAAAGATCAACCCTCTTTATTATTGGATGAAGCAAACACCGTTTCGTTATGGACAAACAAAAAAATTATTTGGTTAAAAGATGCCGATAACAATCAAACCGATATTGTTGAAACTTACTTGGAAAACATAAAAACAAACACGCTTTTATTAATAACAACAGAAAACTTAATCAAAAATGCCTCTCTGCGCGTTTTGTGTGAAAATCATGAAAATGCTTTAACAATAGCTTGTTATGAAGATAATGAAAGTGATAAACATTTTTTTATTAAAGAGTTTTTAAAATCAAATAATTATTATTGTTCCAACGAAGTGTTGGATATTTTACAAAGTCGGCTCAATGAAAATCGTTTAATCAGCAGAAACGAACTTTTAAAATTATTGACTTATATGGGAGAAAATAAGGAAATAACCGTTGCGGATGTTGAAAATATTATTCCGGATTTAAAAAATTCAACAATGGAAAATTTATGTTTTTTTGTGGCGGGCGGTGATCAAAAACAAGCGGATAATGCCGTTAAAATATTGTTGGAAAACAACGAAATACCTGTTCAAATCGTGCGTAATTTAATACAATATTTTAATAAATTACTCATCGGAAAAGATTTAACTTCAAAACAAACAAGCAGTGATATTATTTCAAAAAAACTTCTGCGTGCCAATCAATATATGTATAAAGAAACACTTTTAACACATATTCATTTATGGAACAAAGAGCTTATTTTAAAAACGCTTATTCTGTTAAACGAAACGGAAGAACAACTTAAAAGTACGGGTACGCCGACAGATGTTGTATTACATCGCACTATTACCATGATCAGCGGTTTGGCAAGAAAATTAAAAAGACAGGCTTTTTAAGTTATTTTTTTAAAGCACCGCCCGAACTTAATCGTTGCAAAACGGTATCTAATTGATCGGCAGATTGACAATTAATAATCACCTTACCCGTTAAACCCGACCACTGAATTGAAACTTTTGTATTAAGTAACGCACTGAATTGCATTGCCAAAGATTCTATATGTTTATTCTTTTCTTTCACAACCACATGTGCTTTATTACGTTGTGTTGCCAATTTTTCCGTTTGCCGAACATTTAATCCTTTCTTTATCACTTCGCGTGATAATGAAATCGGATCTTTTGCGGTTAACAAAGCGCGCGCATGCCCGACTGTTATTTCCTTTTTTTCCAATAATGTTTTTACTTCATTCGGTAAATCAAGTAATCGAATCATATTTGCCAAATGACTGCGACTTTTTCCGATAACGCGGGATAAATCTTCCTGTTTATAATGAAATTCTTTCATCAGACGCTTATAAGCTTCCGCTTCTTCCAACGGATTTAAATCTTCCCGTTGCAAATTTTCAATGATGGCAACTTCCAAGGCTTCTTTATCCGTAAAATCTTTTAAAATAACGGGAACTTTCGTTAATCCCGCCATTTTTGAAGCTCTGAAACGGCGCTCACCGGCGATAATTTCATATAAATTATTTTTACTTTTTCTTACCAAAAGCGGTTGCAATACGCCTTTTTCTTTAATGGATACAACCAAATCCGCTAAAGCTTCGGTTGTAAAAACCCGTCGCGGTTGAAATGAGCCGGCAATTAATTGAGAGCTATCCACATAAAGAACGGTATTAATGGTATTATCTTGAATTTTTGAGGTGTTTTCTTCAAAATCTTCATCTCCCATTAAAGCTTGTAATCCCCGCCCCAATCCTAAACTTTTATCCATTTGATAACTCCTTTTCTTTATTTAAAACTTCGGCTGCCAATCGAATATAACTTTTTGATCCCATACTTTTCACATCATAAATTACAACAGGTTTTCCGTGTGAGGGTGCTTCGGGAATCCGCACATTTCTCGGAATAATGGTATCATACACATAATCTTTAAAATAAGATTTTACATCGGCAACAATAGATTTTGATAAATTTGAGCGTCCGTCAAACATTGTTAAAACAATACCGTGCAAAGTTAATTTTGAATTGAAATTTTGTTGTACTTTTTGAATGGTTTTCATTAAATCAGCCACGCCTTCCAAAGCCAGATATTCACATTGAACGGGAATAATAACATAATCGGATGCGACAAGCGCATTTATTGTTAATAATCCGACGGCAGGCGGACAATCTATAAAAACATAATCAAAACTTTTTATCTCTTTTAAAGCTTTTTTTAAAAAGAATTGCGGTTTTTTACGATCCGCCAATTCAATATCAATACCCAATAATTCTTTACCTGACGGTATAATAAATAATTGGGGTATTTGTGTTTCAAAAATTACTTGTGATAATGTATGATGCCCCGTTATAAAAGTGTAAGCATTTAATCCTTTTTTTCTTTTCAATCCGACACTGACGGTTGCGTTTCCCTGAGGATCCAAATCAATAATCAAAACTTTTTTTCCGACTGCCGCCAAAGCGGTTGCCAAGTTAACAGTTGTTGTTGTTTTTCCAACACCGCCTTTTTGATTTGAAACAGAAAAAATATATGGCTTTTTCATTTTTTTCGAACCCCTGATATTTGAACAATACAACTTTCATGAATACCTTTTTTGCAATTTACGACAAAAGAATGATCCAATTCTTTTAATTCTTCGGATACATTTTTTCCTTTTAACAATAAAAAAACTGTGTTTTCTTTTAAAAAAGGAAATCCATATTCGATAATTCGATTTATTTTCGCAAATCCGCGCGCTGTAATGACATCGGCTTTTAAATTATTGATATTTTCAATTCTTTCATTTAAAATATGGACATGAACCCCTAATTCTCTGGCAGCTTCTTGCAAAAAAACACATTTTTTATTATCACTTTCAATTAAATAAAAATCGGTTATTGCTCCTTTAAAATGTTTGTTTAAAATTGCCAAAACTAATGCCGGAAATCCACCGCCCGACCCGAAATCAACCAACACTCTTGCTTCTTTCGGTAAATAAAAATAAAGTTGTGCCGAATCATAAATATGACGCTGCCATAAATTTTTTAAATCATGATTGGAAACAAGATTAAGCGCTTTTTGCCAACGATTTATTATTTGAGCATACTGCTCCAAAAATTTCTCTGCCGATTTAATTTTTTGACTTAATTGTTCCATGTGAAACATTCCTTATTTTTATATTAATAAAACATTAACTTTTTTTTATTTCAAATGCAAGCATTATTTTATACTTATCAATGTTTCCCGTGAAACATTTACAAAAAATATTAATAAATACAATAAATTATCTAAAAAATAAATTTTAGGCTGTTTTTATCTTTACACGCTTTATTTTGCTGTTGATTCACAAATACGGATTGATAAGATAAAGATTGAATTAATTTTAAACAAAATTGCTTGTCAATATTTTGAAAATTAAGTGAAAAACTTTTATTATCAATACCTTGAATGTTCCATTCCAACGGATTTAAATTATAAGAAAATTGTGATTTTGTCAGATTTTTTTTATTCGGTATTGTTGAGGCATCCGTTATTAATAAATTGATTTTATTTATTAATTCGTTTTGTTGTATCATGGTAAAACCTGTTTTTAATTGTTTTGCCGATTGAGCGTTCATTTGCCCTTGTATGGCAATATTTGATAATAAATCAACCATTTGCCCAAAAGCCGAAAATGAACTGAACAAACACACTAAAAAAAGAAGTTTTTTCATTCGATTCCCCATAAATTGTTTTTTATTTTTTTAATAAAATCAGTATGTTTTTCTATTTCTTCCGATAAAACGGGAAAAGAACGCGGCTCATGATATTTTAAATTTTCTGTTTTTAATTGAGTTAAATTTGTTAAAGTTTGCGCTTCGGTTTTCGTTTTTGTTTTTTGGAATGAAAAATCCGGTTCTCTTCCACCCAATAATTCCAAATAAACTTCTGCCAACAACTCACTGTCCAACAAAGCGCCGTGTTTTGTTCGCGATGAATTATCTATATGAAAACGTTTACATAATTCATCAAGGTTCACTCTTGATCCGGGAAACATTTTTCGCGCCATTAAAAGCGTATCTAACACCCGATCGGATGAAATAACGGGTCGCTGACATCTGACAAGTTCGGCATTGATGAATTTCATATCAAAACCAATCGCGTTATGGGCAATCAATACCGAATCTTCGCCGATAAAATTTAAAAAATCATCGGCAATTTCCTCAAATTTCGGCTTGTCAGACAAAAATTCTTCCGTTAAACCGTGAACGGCTATAACTTCCTCGCTCATAGAGCGTTCGGGATTAATATAACATTGATATGTTCGCCCCGTCGGAACGTGATTAACAAGCTCAACACATCCGATATCGATAATTCTTTCAAAATCGGGATTTAACCCCGTTGTTTCCGTATCAAAAACAATTTCTCTCATTTTTTTCCTCTTCTTTATACAATACATAATTTTTTTGAAAGACGCAAGATAATTTCGCTGTGGATATTGTGAATTTTGTGGATAAATATAAAAAACAAATAAAAACGTTAAATAAAAAAATAAAATATTCACTTTTTTCAGAAAAAATTAAACAGGGGTAATTCAAAATAAATGTTCAGACAAAAAAATACGCGGATATTGTGAAAAATATAATTTTCAACGAGTCGGATAAAATTAAAATTTTCTGTCAACAAAAATAAATTTTTTTTATCCACATTATACGCAGGGTTTATTATCATTATTTTATTTTTATAATTATTTTTGAAAAGGAAAAGTGGATAAGTTTTGCTTGCAAAAAAACAGGGAATATGATATATATTGTTTAAATTTTAATCGGAGGAAAATATGCTTTCTTTTTATAATACGGCAACACATCAAAAACAAGAATTTATTCCCGTTCATCCAAATGAAGTTCGGTTTTATGCTTGCGGTCCCACTATTTATAATTATGCACATATCGGTAATTTCAGAGCGTATGTTTTTTACGATTTAATGAATCGTTATTTGCGTTACAAGGGATTCAAAGTAACATTTGCCATGAATTTAACCGATGTTGATGATAAAACAATTCGCGATTCGCGTGCGCAAGGAGTATCTTTAAGAGCGTTTACCGATTTTTACGCCGATGCTTTTTTTAAAGATATGGAAGCGTTACATATTCAAAAACCTGATTATATTATTCGGGCGACCGAAGAAATTGAGGCAATGATAGAACTTATTAATTTATTATTGGAAAAAGGATACGCTTATAAATCAAAAACAGGCGATATATTTTTTAAAATCAGCGCTTTTAAAGAATACGGACAAATGGCGGGGATTCAATCGACTCAATTAAGGGCAAATGCCGACGGGCGATTATCGGATGAATATGAAAAAGAAGATGTTAATGATTTTGCGTTATGGAAAGCTTATACCGAAAAAGATGGTGATGTTTTTTGGGAAGCACCGTTCGGAAAAGGACGCCCTGGTTGGTCTTTGGAATGTTCGGCAATGGCGCGGAAATATTTGGGACAACCGCTTGATATGCACTTAGGCGGTGTTGACTTGATTTTTCCGCATCATACAAATGAAATTGCTCAATCCGAATGCGCTTACGGGTGTAAATTTGTAAATTATTGGGTTCATAATGCGCATTTAACGGTCAATGGAAAGAAAATGGCAAAATCGGCTCATAATTTTTATACTTTACGCGATTTAACCGATAAAGGGTATTCGCCGGAAGCCGTGCGTTATGAATTATTGAAAGCGCATTATCGGGTAACAATGGATTTTAAAGAAGAAAATTTATCGGGTAATCAAACAGTTATTGATAAATTTGTTAATTTAATTCATCGGTTGGATGAAGCTCAGGAAGGGCAAGGGTGGCAAAACTGTGATAAAGCACTTGAAACTGTTGTAAACGGGTTTGAAAATGCACTGGATGATGATTTAAATATGCCTATGGCGTTGGCAGTATTTTTTGATTTTACATCGGAAGTTAATAAAAACTTTAATGATTTAACAGACGAGCAGGCGAAAAAAATAAAGCAACAATTATTAAAGTTTGATACTGTTTTGGCTTTATTACCGAAACAAAAAGAACAAAAATTAACTGCCGAACAGGAAGCTTTAATTCAAAAACGGGAAGAATATCGAGCCGTTAAAGATTGGGCAAATGCCGATGCCGTGAAAAAACAGCTTGCCGATATGGGAATTCTGATTAAAGATACACTGAAAGGACCGATTTGGACAATCGGTTAATGAAAATCCAATAAAAACTTTTCTGCGCCCAGTGCGGCTATACAACCGCTGCCTGCTGCAATAACGGCTTGTCGATATTTTTCTTCCTGTACGTCACCGCACGCAAAAACACCGGGAATCGATGTTTCCATAGTTCGCTTATTTGTCTCAATGTAACCGTTTGGGGTTATTTGAAGTTGATTTTGAATTAAATCAATTTGCGGAACGGTTCCGACAGCTTCAAAAACGCCTTGTACGAATAATTCATATTCTTGGTTTGTTTGTGTATTTTTCCATACCAGTTTTTCCAATCGTTCATTTCCTTGAAAAGATAAAACATCGGCATTTTTATAAATAACGATTTTTTCGTTTTGAAGCACTTGTTCCTGTAATAGTTTTTCTCCCGAAAAAGAATCGAATTTATTTAACAAATAAACTTTATCGGCAACTTTTGATAAGAATAATGCCTCATATAAAGCCGTATTACCGCCGCCGATAACGGCAACCGTTTTTCGCCGATAAAAAAAGCCGTCGCAAGTGGCGCAAACGGAAATGCCCGATCCTTTAAACTTTTCTTCGCCCGCAACATTAAGCCATCTGGCTTTGGAACCGGTTGCAATAATCACGCTTTTTGCCGTTCCGCCGACGGTTTCCGCTTTAAAAGAAAAGGGGCGTACTTTTAAATTGATTTCGGTAATAATTTCATTAAAAACAGTTGTTCCGACTTGTTGATTTTGTTTATAAAAAATATCAGTCAATTCAACACCTGATATTTTATCGAAACCGGGAAAGTTTTCAATTTCATGCGTATAAATCAGCTGTCCGCCGATATTTTGTCCCGTGAATAAAGTTGTATGTAACCCGGCGCGCGTTGCATAAAGACCTGCCGTATAGCCGGCAGGTCCCGAACCGATAATAAGAACATCTGTTTCAATCATATAAAGCCTCCTTTAAGGCTTTATATAGGATTAAATAAATTGAACGTCCAGTATTTCGTAAGATTTTTCGCCTTTGGGCGTTTTGACATCAACAAAATCACCTTTTTGTTTACCGATTAAAGCATGAGCAATCGGTGAAAGCAGTGAAATATAACCCTTTTCAAGATTCGCTTCATATTTTCCGACAATTTTATAAGTGTGTTCGACGCCTGTTTCCGAATCTTCCAATTTAACCGTTGATCCGAATAAAACTTTATCACCTGATAAGGTTGTAACATCAATAACTTGGGCATGAGAAAGCGCATTTTCCAATTCCAAAATACGCCCTTCGTTAAAACTTTGCTGTTCGCGCGCCGAGTGATATTCGGCATTTTCGGATAAATCACCGTGAGCGCGTGCTTCTTCAATGGCAGCCACAATACGGGGTCTTTCAACAAATTTTAATTTTTTTAATTCTTCCGTTAAATCGGCGTATCCTTGAGTTGTCATGGGAATTTTTTCTTCCATTGTTTATTCCTTTTCGTTTAAGTTTAAAAAATAAAACCACGGCTTTTTTGAACCGTAGCGGTCACTTGTTTTGTTATTAAAAATATTATAATTAAAAAGAAACAAAAAAGCAAGATTATTTTTTGAAAAAAAGATTGATTTTTTTGAAAGCCTTTGTTATGCTGTACAAAAATTTAAAAACAGGATCCGGTATGCACGAATTACATTCTCTTTTAATTGATTTAACATTAATTTCCGTATATGCCGCCATTATTACGCTTATCTTTAAAAAATTAAAACAACCGACGGTTTTGGGTTATATTTTAGCAGGTATTTTTGCCGGTCCTTTTTTGGCTTTTTTACCAACGGTGACCGAAAAGGAAAACTTAACGATTTGGGCAGATATCGGCGTTATTTTTCTTTTATTCGGTTTGGGATTGGAATTTAGTTTTAAAAAAATGATGAATGTCGGAAAGGCTGCCATTATTACGGCAACATCCAACGTGTTTTTTTTGTTGTTTTTGGGATACAATGTCGGTTTGTTACTCGGCTGGCCCACATCGGACAGCTTTTTCTTGGGAAGTATGATTTCTATGTCTTCAACAACAATCATCATTAAAGCTTTTGAAGATTTAAATATCAAAAAACAACCGTTTACCAATCTTGTATTCGGTGTTTTGGTGGTGGAAGATTTAGTTGGTATTTTATTGTTGGTTTTGTTACCGACTGTTGCTTTAAGTAATGCCATTAACGGAACGGCTCTTGTTTTAAGTGCTTTAAAATTAATGTTTTTCCTTGTTTTGTGTTTTGTAACGGGCATTTATCTCATTCCGACTTTTTTCAAAAAAATTCAAAATTATTTAAATGATGAGATTTTGCTTTTAGTTACGGTTGCGCTTTGTTTTACCATGGTATGGCTTGCAACCTCGTTTGGTTTTTCATCGGCATTGGGCGCGTTTATCATGGGATCGATTTTGGCGGAAACGGGTGTTGTCGAGCGCATTGAAAAAACAGTTAAACCCTTGAAAGACTTTTTCGGTGCCGTGTTTTTTGTTTCGGTCGGTATGATGGTTAATCCCGTTATGTTTATGCAATATGCTTATCCGATTTTGGTTATAACGCTTATTGTAATTTTCGGACAAATTTTCTTTTCCTGTATGGGATTTTTAATATCGGGTCAAAGTTTAAAAACAGCCATTCAGGGCGGTTTTTCGTTGGCGCAAGTCGGAGAGTTTGCCTTTATTATCGCATCGCTCGGTATGAGTTTGGGGGTTATTAACGAACGCGTTTATCCGATTATTATTGCTGTTTCTGTCATCACAACGTTTTTAACACCGATGATGATAAAATCAGCTATGCCGACATATCGTTTAATAGCGCGAATTCTTCCCGAAAAATGGTTGCTGTTTTTGGAACAAAATACTCAAAACAATCAAACAACAAAACAAGAAGAACGGTTATGGAATATTGTGTTTAAAAATTATTTTATTCGCCTTATTTTATTTGTTATGATTAATTATGCCTTAATCGGTTGCGGTAAATATTTAATTAAGCCGATTGTTTATTTGTTTTTACCGAATGTACCCGCGCGGATTATGGTGACATTATTAACGCTGATTATCATGGCGCCTTTTTTAAAGGCTTTGTTAGGGTGGGAAACGTTATTACCGCACGCGTTAAGAGAAAAAATGCCGAATGCTTTTGTTATAAAAGAAGTTTTATTTTCAAAATGGAAAAAGCATCAAATTGTTCAAAAAGTTGAAGAAACAATTACCGAAAAAGCAAATATTTTAACAATGTTCGGCTTTCATGATCGATTGGAAAAAATATATTATCGTCTTTGGACAGAGAAAAAGACTAATCGCCCGATTTTAATTTTGTTGACAAGTTTCAGATTGTTAATGGTGTGCTTTTTTGTGATGACGGTTGTTCATCAGTTTTTGACGGAAAATCCGAAAGTGATTTCTGTTTTGGTTATTCTTTCGCTTATTATTTTAACCCGTTCAAAATGGCTTTTTACGCAATATAACAAAATCGAAACACAATTTTTTGATAATTTAAACGGCGGAGAAATTAAAGAATAAATTATTCTTCGTCTTGAAGATGAGAATCCAAGGCATAACCGACGGATCGAACGGTACGAATAATATCACGCCCGCCGTTTTCATTTAAGGCTAATCTTAATCGACGAATATGAACATCAACCGTTCGCAATTCCACATGAATGGAACCGCCCCAAACAGCTTTTAACAAATATTCCCGTGATAAAACATTACCCGGCTTTTCCATTAAAAATTGAAGCAACCGAAATTCGGTCGGACCTAAATGAACAGGGTGTCCGTCTCGTAAAACACGACGTTTTGAAAAATCCATTTCAATATCACCGTATGATAAATTACGCACAACGGGAACAGGGGTTATTCGGCGTAATAAAGCCATAATTCGTGCCATTAATTCAGGAACGGAAAACGGTTTAACAATATAATCATCGGCGCCGTAAGATAATCCTTTTACTTTATCGGATTCTTCACCGCGCGCTGTTAACATAATAATGGGAACAGAACGCAATTCATATGTTTTTCTTATTTTTTGACATAAATCAATACCTGAAATGTTGGGAAGCATCCAATCTAATAAAATTAAATCCGGATTTTCAAGAAGAGCCGTTGTTAAAACATCTTTCCCGTCCATACAAACAAGCGTTTCATAACCTTGTTTTTCCAAGTTGTATTTTAAAAGTGTTACCAATCCGACTTCATCTTCAACGATTAAAATTTTTGTCATGAAACCTCTTTTAACGTTTGAATTGCTTTTTGATACGATGTATTTTTAAAAATATAACTGCCGGCAACCAACACATCGGCACCCGCCAATTTGCAAGCCGGCGCTGTTATTTGATTAATTCCGCCGTCAACGGAAATTAAAATATTTTTTCGTTTCGTCAGCTCTTTCACGGCGGCAATTTTTTCCAAAGCGGCAGGTATAAAAGCTTGTCCGCCAAAGCCCGGCTCGACAGACATAATTAAAATTAAATCAATAAAAGGAATAAAGGGAATTAAACGGGAAATGTTGGTATGGGGTTTAACGGATAATCCCGCTTTTTTTCCTTCTTTTTTTATAAGGGAAAGCGTTTTTTCAATATCGGTTTCGGCTTCGATATGAATGGTAATGTAATCAGCACCCGCTATGGCAAAATCGTGAACATAATGCTGCGGATGAGTCATCATTAAATGAACATCAAACGGTAAGGCAGAATAAGAGCGAACAGCTTTAATGACACAAGGTCCGATAGTTAAGTTTGGCACGAAATGTCCGTCCATCACATCAATATGCAGCCAATCGGCACCGGCCTGCGTTACTTTTTTTATATCGGCGCCAAGGCGGGAAAAATCAGCAGAAAGAATACTGGGAGCCACGAGAGTCATTTTACCGTCTTTTCAAAATATATTTGTAATATTTTCATATCGTTTTTAATTTTTTGAATCTATCTTTGATGTTGAAGTTGTTGTTGTAAAATTCGTCTTTGTATGACCAGTTGTTTCTTTTCGGAAAATGTTTTTTTCGCAGGGTTTAAATGTTTATTGAATGTTGTTTTTAAATCTTTATATTGTTTTATTAAGTAAATACCCGTAATCAAAGCGATAACACCGCTTGTTGAGGTTAAATATAAAAGTTTTTTATTCATTGCAAATCCTTTCAGTCACGGACAGTCATATTTTAATATGAGCTGTCCGTGAAAAAGTAAATTATTTAATAATTTTGGGATCTAATTCACCCGATTTATACCGTTTTGCCATATCTGCCAATGAAATCGGTTTAATATGGGAAGCATTGCCTGCCGCACCGAATTCTTCATAACGGGCTTCGCAGACGGACTGCATGGCATCCATAGCGGGTTTTAAATATTTTCGCGGATCAAACTCTGCCGGTTTTTCCGTAAAGACTTTTCGAACGGCACCGGTTAATGCCATTCTTAAATCGGTATCAACATTCACTTTTCGAACCCCGTGTTTAATGGCTTCCTGAATTTCCTCGACAGGCACGCCGTATGTTTGCGGCATTTGTCCGCCGTAAGAATTAATAATATCCTGCAAGTATTGGGGAACGGAAGAAGATCCGTGCATTACCAAATGAGTGTAAGGTAATTTTTGGTGGATTTTTTTGATTGTATCAATCGATAAAATTGCCCCGTCAGGTTTTCGCGTAAACTTGTAAGCGCCGTGAGATGTGCCGATAGCAACCGCCAATGCGTCTACTTTTGTTTCTTCGACAAAACGAACGGCATCATCGGGATCGGTTAATAATTTAGATTTATCAATGGCACCCTCAAAGCCGTGACCATCCTCTTTTTCGCCTTTGCCCGTTTCTAACGAACCGATACAACCGAGTTCCCCTTCAACCGATACCCCGACGGGATGCGCAACACTTGTCACCGTACCCGTTACTTGGGCATTATATTCGTGCGTGGCAGGTTTTCCGTCAGGTGTGAGGGATCCATCCATCATCACGGAAGTAAAACCGTTCATCATGGCGGAGAAACAAATTTCCGGACTGGAACCGTGATCCTGATGAACACAAATCGGTAATTCCGGATACATTTCAACACCCGCCATCATCAAGTGTTTTAAAACGGCATCATTGGCATAACCGCGCGCGCCTTTACTGGCTTGAATAATAACGGGAGAATCCGTTTTTTTAGCGGCTGCCAGAATTGCCAAAACCTGTTCCATATTGTTCACGTTAAATGCCGGAATACCGTAATTGTGTTCAGCGGCATCATCAAGTAATTGTCTTAAAGAGACGAGAGCCATTTAATTTTTCCTTTCAGTTTTAAGATAATCAAACCACTTTTGATTGTTAATCAAAAGCATTCGTGCAATCGGTTGCCGTCCTTTGATATAAGAAAAAACCATATCAAACCGAACGGATACCGTGTTTTGTGCCTGCATTAACCGATCGATTTGTTCGGCTGCCTGTTCAGGCAAATAATAACGACGGGGAATATTTGCAAATGATTTTTTCGGACAAAATCCTTCGGGAAATTGACGACAGTTTGTTTTTTCCCAATCAATTTCATATTGAATATAATGTCCCGAAAACAAATCCAACGGATCATATCCTTTAATGGCAATCACAACTTGTTGAGCCGTTAAAGAAGTATAGGTTAAATATCCAGTCCAGCTTAACAAGATGAACAAAGGTAAAAACAACCCGCATAAAAATAAAGATCGTTTTTTCATACTTCTCCTTTGACGGTTGATTGAAATAAAAGATATTTTCCGCATAATAACAGAAGCCCGATTCCGATTAATCCGATGCCGACTTCCGTTAATGAAACAGTGTAAACAAAGTATTGAAAGCAAAGTCTTAAAGCAATTAAGGTCAGACAAACATAGAAAGATTTTGTTTTTTGTTTATAGGCAAAGAACAGCGCAGCGACGGCAAACACAAGAAGTGCTAAAATCAAGCCTGCCGATTGAAAGGTAATAAATGTATAAGAAAGTGCCGAAATTAAGCTGAAAGCCCAAATGATATAAGCAATTTTTTTATTTTTTAAAAACAATCCGACGGTACAAAAGGGTAAAGCAGCCAACAGAAAAACACCCCAAACGGAAACAAGCATTTTTTGAGGGGTTAAAATCACGTTTTGCACACTGTAAGAATAATCTACTCCGAAAAGAGCGGCAAGACAAATAATATAAAAGACGCTTCGCATTACTTTTGTAAAAGCGCAAACACCGATGAGCCATCGACAAACATAAACAAATCCGAAGAGAATTGATAAAAAAATCCAAGCGCCGGCAAGCGGCATAAATGTATCAACAAATGTTTTTGCCAGTTGACTGAACCAAAGAGAATTTAAAAGCGAAGCAATCAGGGAAAAAAACCACACCCAAGCGGACAGGGTATTATTTTTAAACGAAAGAACCACGGGGAGAACGGCAAGAATCCAAAGAGAAGCCCATTCCGGTGATGAACCGAAAGCAACGCCGCAACCGTAAGTTAAAGCCCAAAGTGAAACAGTCTGTTTTAAACGAGAAAAATAAATAAAAGGTGTTGCGAGCAGGGCGCCGAAAAAAAGAACATCCCATGCGGATCCGTTTAAATGAAAAATTTGCCCGATAAGTGCAATACCGACAAAAATCCAGCCGATATTCAGCCATAACCAAAGTTCCGCTCGTTTTGTTTTCATTAACAAAACAAAAAGACGTGCGGTTAAGGCGGTAAAAACGGCAAAATAAGCCGTTAATTTTGCAATCGATGAAATTTCTTGCCAATTCGCGGCAATCAGAGCAATGATTCCCAAAAACACGCAACTTGCACCGCCCCATAAAATATGACGTCGTAATTTTTGATTGATTTGCATTTTTTGCGGTTGTTCAAGTTGTTTTAATAAGCAGTTTTTTTGTTCTTTCGATAGAAGTTTTTGTTTATATAACCGCTCAATTTTGAATTGTTTTTCGGATAAGATAATTTGCGTCAGTTGTTTTTTTGACAGGACTTTTGAATTTTTCAAAAAGGATATAAAATCGACTTCGTTTTGTTTTTTCAAAACGAAAATCAAAATAATCAGTAAGAGAAGTGTTTCAATCATTACTTATCCTTAATTTTTATCTGATTATTATAAATAACTTTCCTTGAAAAAGCAAATATTTTTTAATCATCTGTCGGGAAAAGCCGCAATCCTTTAAAGAAATAAACAAAAAGCGCCCGATTTAAAAACCGAACGCTTTTAAAAAAGAAGAAATGAACCGATTAATCGGAAAGTTTAAAATTAGTCAGTAATTCGGCTGATTTTGCAACATTTTTCGGATTAATCATTGCGTTTTTATTATAACCGGCATCAACATGCACAATTTCCGATGTAATACCCGAAGCCAAATCGGAACACAGGAACATACCCGCCTTACCGACATCTTCAATGGTTACATTGCGACACAAAGCGGAATTGCTTTCCGTCCACCCCAAAATTTGCCGAAAATCACCGATACCGGCGGCAGCCAATGTGCGAATCGGACCGGCGGAAATGGCGTTAACGCGAATATTTTGATGACCCAAATCAAAAGCAATGAAATGAATAGAAGCTTCCAGCGCCGCTTTGGCAACACCCATCACATTATAATTCGGTAAATATCTTTCGGCACCCAAATAAGTAAGTGTTAAGCAAGCGCCGCCGTCTGTCATTAACTCGGCAGCTCTGCGACACACATCGGTAAACGAATAGCAGGAAATCAGCATTGAATTGGTAAAGTTGCTTGCCGATGTATCAACATACCGACCTTTTAATTCGTTTTTATCGGAAAAAGCAATGGCATGCACCACAAAATCAAGTTTACCCCATTTTTCTTTAATGGTTTGAAAAGTATTATCCATTGATTCTTTATCCAACACATCGCAGGGAATCAACAAATTCGAACCGACGGATTCGGCGAGCGGACGTACACGTTTTTCAAGGGTTTCTCCCTGATATGTAAACGCCAGTTCTGCGCCTTGTGCCGCCATTTCTTTGGCGATACCCCACGCAATGGAGTGATCGTTGGCAACACCCATAATTAAACCTTTTTTTCCATTCATAACACCTGTTGACATTTTTTTACCTCTTTCGTTTGTTTATTTAAGTGATATTTTTCTTATACATAAAATAATCATAAAAATCAAATGACACTTTTATGACATTTTCTTTAAAATGAAAATCTTAAACCGGCATAAACTTCTTGTGCATCAAAGTGCAGATCTTTATTTCCGACGGAAACATCGCCCATATCGGCATAACGATAACCGGTGTCGAAAGTTACATTTTTCGTTAATTTTACACCGACACCGATCGTTGCATCCCAAGCAAAATTTGTGCCGCTTGATTTCTTTTTTGTATTTTTATCATGAACCGAATAAAAAGCCGATCCGATACCGGCGCCGAAATAAGGACGGACATAACGCGAAACATGTAAGTCAATATAACCGTTTGCCATTAACCGTTGTAATTGAGAATCGGTTTGAATGGATTCAAACTTGACCTTACTTAAAGCCGTATATTCGGCTTCTGCCCGAAACACGCTTGATTGTCCGCCGATATAAGCAGAAATAAAACCAGCACCTTTATATTTATCGGCAACATCTGTTTCGCGAATATCGGAAATACCGCCGCGCACACCAAAATAACCGTTTCCGGCAAAAGCGGTTGAGGTAATACTCAAACCGAATAACAACATAAAACCAAAAAGTTGAATCTTCATAAATCCTCCAAAATTAAAACCTAACATAATATGCCTTAAATTTTTTCAAATGTCAAACTTTTCATAAAAAAACCCCTTTTGAGCCGAAATAACCCAAAAGGAGCTTAAACATTTTAAAGAGAGATTAATAGCCCTCAATGCTAAAACGTTTCCGACGCATTTTGCGTGAACGGCGAATACATTCGGTTGCTTTACGAGCCTTCTTTTCAGACGGTTTTTCGTAGTAGCGACGCAATTTCATTTCGCGAAAACTGCCTTCCCGTTGCATTTTCTTTTTTAAAACGCGTAAAGCCTGTTCAACGTTATTGTCGTGTACAACGATTGTAACTATGTTACTCACCTCTCTTTCGTTATAAAGTGAAAAGCATTATAACAAAAAAATAAATTATTGCAAGTGTTTTTT
>CANQKV010000019.1 GCA_947624545.1 uncultured Alphaproteobacteria bacterium
AAAAATATTAAAATATTTTCAAAAAAAATAATAAACAATATAAAAAATAAAATTAAAAATGATAATAATCATAAAATGATATGCCAAAAGAAATAACTGATAATCGATTAAAAAGATAAAAAAACAAGAAAATCAATAAAATAAAAAGTACAAAATAATAGCCAAAAAAGTTTTTAATACAATTTTACATTTTTGGTGGCAAAAATTAACAATTTTGAAAACGAATTGGGAAAAAAGGGAATCAAAAAAGAAAGCATGTGATTGAAAGTGAAAAATGAGTGAGGTTTTAACAAAAATTACATATTAATTTACAAAAAAATCACTCTTTTTAATAGAAAAATTATAAATCATACTATTTTTTAGCGAATAAAAATTATTTTATTCGAGTTTTTTCATTCTCGGTGAGTGTAAGACATTGCAATTATGATGTTCTGCTATGTGCGCCGATAGGAAAAAATAAAAAATCGTCGCATTACTTCACATATTCGCTGATAAAAGAAATCCGTCAAAAAAGTTATTTACTGACCGAAAAATAATCTCATCGCTCGCCGATAGAGAAAAATAGGCATATTTTAATAAAAATTACATATATATTTATAATATTATTACGCTAAAACGTCATTATTATATCTAATTTTCTCTTACAAATAGAAAAATTTGATAAATTTATTTTAATTTTTTCTCTGATTTTTGGGAGATGTGAGCGGAAACGGGAAAAAACGAGATTAAATTGTCATTCGGTATTTTTTTATTTTTAACTGATAACATAAAGACGGATTGTATTTTTTCTCATTTTCGACAGACCGATTCGCTTTATTATTTTCGGCACTCGCGCCGCCTCACGTTCCACGAGACGGCACTTGCCGCCGAAAATAGAAGAGCGTAACAAAACCACACTTTTCAGCCTGTTTTTAAGTGCAAAATCCTGCCTGCCGTCTATTTCTCCTATCAGCACATAGCGATGCGCTACTTTCAGCAGCACATCACATCCGCCGATAGAGGGAAATCGGTAATATCACTCACAAATAGTGAAATAATATATCAAATAAATAACCTTTTTTTACTTTCTGCTTTTATTATTTTCGGCACACCGCGCTATTCCACAATTACGGAATGGCACTTACCACTGAAAATAAGAAAGAAAATAACCTTTGTCCTCAAAACTGAAAGAAAAACAAATTATCATCTGCCGAAAATTAAATTGGTTTCGGGTTGTCATGACAACTTGTTTTGTTCTACGCACAAGCACTTTCCGCCGAAAATAAGTGAAAGAAGTCATTATCTGTAAATAGAAAAAATAAATCAGCTTTATTCTGCCCACATACCAGCGCCTATTCTACACGTCGCCGTTGCCTGCCGAAAATGAAGAAAAAAAATAAATCAATTTTATTCTGCCACCATGCCGACACCTAGTTCACACACCGCCACTTTCCGCTGAAAATAAGTGAGAGAAGTCATCATCTATAAATAGAAAAAACTAAATCAGCTTTATTCTGCCAGCATACCAGCGCCTATTCTACATGTCGCCGTTGCCTGCCGAAAATGAAGAAAATATCATCCTCTTTCAGATATTGTTCGTCACAACAACATAATTGAACCTTATAAAACAAATCATCCCGCCAAAAAGACGGGATGATTGGTGCACTTTTAAAAGGAGGGCGCAAATTGAAGCGGGCTTTTAAAAAAGGGGAGGGAGTTATTACCCGCTTCAATAACCGACTGCGCCGGTCGGACAGGTTATCCCTTAAAGGGATACCGAAGAAAGCTCTGCTTATTGCACATTTTTTCGCACGTTTTATTTAAAAGGAGGTTCGTGCGGCTTTCTTGTTCTTTGTCAGCGCGAAAAATATTCTTCTTTCACAATATTCGGCGCGACTTTTTTCCATTCTGCCAAGGTGCGACATTCGCCTGTTTCCAACATATCAATGGCTTTACGATAATCATAAACATTCTTTTTGCCGGAAACAAAAATCGTGCGTTTATCCATGGCAACGTATTCAAAGGTATTTCTATCGCCGTCGGTATCTAAAAACAAACGGGTAAACAATTCGCCGTCATGCACAAATTGAGCGCGTTGCCCGGGCTTATTGATTAACCATGCTTCTTGTTCCAATTCTTTCCCTTCGGGATAGGCTTTCGGGCGTTCACAGGAGCAAAACGTTGCCGTTAAAGCCCCGAGAGCGGCTAACTTTAAAAGCATTTTATGTGATTCGTTTGTCATGAGTGAAAACCCTCCTTATCATTTCGATAAAACACATCTTACACGCTTTTTTAATATTTGTCAAGTTATTTTTCAAAAAAAATTAAAAAAAATTAATTATGATGAAAAAAAACTTTATTTTTCAGGGAAAAGACAAAAAAAATGACGAAAAGGTAAAATAATGACAAAAAATACTTGCATATATATAAAAAAACTGATATAATGAAATAAAATCAGTAACGGAGTGAAAGTTATGTCTGATCGTTTTACATTAATGCACGTCCCCGGTAATCAGGAACTGGCTGATGATGTGACTCATAATATTCACTTCTATTTAAATGATTTAAGTGATGATCTTCTGCATGATAATTTAAAAGAGGCGTGGAAACATCCGGCTGTCGGCGGTAAACGGGAAGAAATAAATGCCCGCATTGCAGCCAATAAAACGTTAGATGATAATTCATTTCAGCATTTCAGATTAAAACGACAAGCCGAAATCAATGAGCGGTTGGCAGTAGAAAATATATCGGAAAAAGAACGCGCCCGTTTAACAAGCGAAAAAGAAAATCTGGTTGCGGCTGATGGATGGATTGATTTCGGAAAACGGATGACGGTTTATTCAAAATCAAAGCTGCCGCAAAAACAATGGATCGGTGCTAATGCCTATGAAGTATACGATTCTTACGACGCTGCCGAGAAAAGCTGGGATTGGAATTGGTGGGATAGTTGGATGAATCCCGTTGATTGGGGCAGGGCATCCGATCAGGGTACAAATTTAGATAAAAACTCGTCGCAAATTAACTTTCTTGTACAAAAAGTTCCGCAGTTGCTGGAAAGTCGGTTTAATATGTATCAAGGTGTTAACTATAAAATGACGGCGCATGAAGCATTACCGACGGCGTTGGGGAATACATCATCAAAGGCATTGTTGTCAAAAATTGTTGACGGGTATGCAAAATATAAAGACGGTATTGCCTGGTACAAAAGGCGGAGCACCGAATTGAATGATTTAGCCAACGAAGTTGATATGTATGCCTATCAGGCGAACGGATTGGCCGGCGCTTATGAAGATGCATTGAATGCCGTTTATCATTCGCCCGAATGGAAGGCTGTTTGTGCTTATCAGGCGGAACAAGCCCGAAAGAAAGGCGATTGGGGTGCGGAAATGGCGTGGAAAGATCCCGAATCGCTTGAAAGCTTAATGCGCGGTCGGGGGTATTTTGCCAAAATCAATACGGCGCGCATTCCGAAACCGGAAGAAAAAGATAAGACCGAATGGGTTTCCTATAATCGCAGCTGGAAAGCTTTGGAAAGACTGAATAATGCCGAGCAAATGTATGTGTTTGTTGCGAATCATGTCAATGAGTATGCGTCTGATATGCAAAAAAATCCGCAAGAAGCCGAAAAATATGCGCAAGACGCGGCCGATGTTCAAAATTCGGTGTTTAAGCTTAATTTTGATGTTCAAAAAAAATATGCCGATAATTTGCATGATACGGTTATCAGTGTTTTTGATCGTATGAGCAAAAAAGGTGCTCTTGTTGATGCAACCGTAACGGGCAGTGCTCGTGTGCTTGATTTTGCTGTTTGGGGTTTTGCTTTAACAACGGCATCGGGAGCTGCCGGTGCTACCGGCGGTATCGGTGCCGTACCGGCATATTCTCTGGCTATCGGCGGGTCGCTTGCCGCATCGGCAGCCATAGAGGCGGGAAAAAATGCGTTGCTTGAATATTCGAAAGATTCGACAATATCCAAGTGGATCGGTGAACATTATGATTCGTTTAAAGACAGTCATATTGTTGAACACTGTAAAATGATTTGTCGAAAAAATGAAGATGAAGAAATTCGAGCCATGAATCGGGCAAAAACCATTCAAGACTCTCCCTTTTACGATAAAGCGCTTTCTTATGGCGCGGAAAATGCCAATGATAATGATCGGACGGTTTTTGAGTTTGTGCAAGAAGCGCGTGCCATGAAAAAATGGTCGCCGCAAAAACTGCAAGCCTTTGAAGAGAAATGTGCGAAGAAAAATTTTGATAAGCTGGATCCGTTTGAAAAGAGAAACATTTGTTTGTTAAATGCCGTCAAAACGGGGCGCTATTGGTCTAATGCACTTTTGGCAACGGATAAAATTGAATTGCATAATGATAATGATGATCATCAAAAAATGCGTCTTGACTTAAATTCCGAGAACGCTAAAATGCTGAGAGCCCTGACCGTTTCCATCGGTCGGCGTGACGGTGCGCTTTTGGAAGCTGATTTAAGTGCAGAGTTGTTGGAAAAATATCAAGGGATTCAAAAAACAAATCAGCAACTGAAAAAAGCTCAGCAGCCGACAAATACAACTGACGAAAATAAAACGTCATCTCTTTCCCAAAGAATCAGACAAGCGGGAAAGTCTGTTCCCGATGAGGGTGATTTGGGTAATGCGGTTGATTATTCGGAGGAGCAATCAAGTGATATTGCCGAAAAGTTTAATAAATTTAATTTTAACGACGGAAATGACAGATAAATATGGTTTATAAACATTAACACTTTAACAATCAATTTAAAAAGGAGAAAACAATGACAGAAAACGAAAAACAAAATACAAATCCGCAGGAAGATCCGAAGGAAAATGAAAAAAACAAGGAAGTCAAAGAAAACGAAAAGCCCAAAGTCAGTTTGGCTCAAGTTGAAGAGCGTATGAATGCGGCAAATAAAGTGCATGTTGACGCAGCGCAAAAAATTTCCGACGATTTTGCAAAAGAAACAGAAGGGTTAGACCCGCGAATGCAAAAACTTTTAATCGGTTCGATTTCAACGGCCACCAGTTATGCTCTGGTTAGAGCTCAAATGAGGGCGCCATTGGTAAGGGCTCAGGCTTCTTCTGCGGTTCTGGATGGAATGTGGGACAGATTTAGTAACGAGGCCATTAACAACATCAAGCAGTCCGGCGAATTGAATGAATTTAAAAATGCTTGGAATTCGGTTTCAGAAGCAAATAACAAATTAAAAGCGGCAAAACCAACCAAAGGTAAAGTTATCCCTGTCAGCAATAAGGCTTTGATAGAGGAGCAAAATAAGGCTATACAAAAATTCTTTACCGTGTTCAATAAGCCGGAAACGCAACAAGCTTTGGAAAAAGCCGGGGTAAAACTTGATGAACCTTTAAAAGAGCTTGCCAAAGTTGCTGCCGGGCAAGAGCCTAAAAATATGCCTGCCTTAATGAACGCTTTAATGGATGCAAATACGGGTAAGTTGACACGGTTGGGAAATAAGGTGTTTCCGAAAGCGCCGAAACTGGAAGCCAATTTAAGAAAACTAATGAAAGAAGGGCTTAATTCTCCCGAAGTGAAAACAATTTTGGAAAACATACAAAAAAATCCGGGATTATTGAAAAAATTCGGTGCGTCTTTAAAAACTATTGGTAAATGGACCCCTGCGGCTATTGCAGGATTTGTCGGTGTTGAAGAAATCGCATCAGCCCTGCACGGATATACGTACGATGATTATGAAAAACAACAAGCCGAACGGCTTGAAACCTTGTTAAATTCGGGATTGAATATGCGAACGCGTCGTTTTTCCGCCGCCGAAAAAAGAGATTTGTTGAATTGGGCTATTGCTAATGCCGGCAGTGAGGCGGAAAAGGCAAAATATCAACAAATTCTTTCCAACGGTTGTGAAGATGTTGCATCGGTTATCTCGCCGAAAGATGTGCTGAAAGGAAACGATAAGTTGCAAAAAACATTTAACGACTTGTTGCAAACAAAAATGAGCAATTCGTGGGATGCCGATTTTTTTACGGTTTTATCCGAAATGAAAGCGCAAGCCGAAAGAGATGCTCAAATGAAAAAACAAGAGAATGAAGAGATTGTTAAACCGATCGGTGCTAAAAATCAAACAGAAACCGATACAGGCAGCACTACTGATACGGAGGGTGAATCCGATACGGATACGACGGGCGAAAGCGATGAAAACGTTAAAGAGGATGAGGCAAAAGATAAAAAGCCCGTTTCCAAGGATGAAATTTTTAAAGTCGTTGAAATTGAAAAGAAAGGTGATCAGGCAAGTGAAGATGAAAAGAAAGAGCGTGAGGATATTTTAAAACGCCTTCAAACAAACGGTGTTGATGCCTCCGTTCCGGAAGAAATAAAGGCTGAATTGAGAAAAGCTAACCTTTTGCCCGAAGAAGGAGGGAAAAACAAAGATGCAACCAAGCCGGGAAATGATACCACCAGAACGACGGTTCCTCCGGTGGTTCGCGGCGGCGGTGGTACGGTAACCATACCGGGCGGTGGCGGAACGACAGTCGTTCCGGGTGCGAACGCTGCCGGAACAACAACCGCACCGGATGGTACGGTTTTAGGTCCTGACGGTAAGCCGGTAAAAACCGATGATTTACCGATGGCGATTGCGCAAGCGGAGCAGCAAAGTTTTTGGTCAAAATACGGTACTTGGATTTTGGGAATATTGGGCATTGGCGGTTTAGCCGGTCTTGCCGTGTGGTTAATCAACCGTGAAAAGAAAAAGACGAAACAAGCAAAAAATGATGCCAGTAATGCTCAATCAGCCGTGAATGAATTGACGGATAAAGTTGCCGAATTGGAAAAACAGGCGGCAGAAAATGCTGCCAACAGCGGTACAACGCAAGATACAACAAACAGCTCTTCTTCCACAAACGGCACGTTAAGTGATTTTGCGCAACCGGTTGCCGATGATAATACGGCATTAGCGCTGATAAACAATTCAAACACAAGAGTGTAAACGGCTTTAAAAGAAAAGGGTTCGTTTTCGAACCCTTTTTTATCTTTGTGTGAAAAGGGTGTTGCTGATGAGTGCGATGCTGACAAAAAAGCAACTTTTGGATAAAATCGAGCAAATTGAAAAAGCTCGATATGATGTTCATCTGGTTAAAGATAAAAATAATCGACCGCGGATTTTATATCACGGCACGCTCACACAGTTTGAAAATTTTTATCCGCTTTCGCATTTCGGAACGAAGACGGCAGCTCATGAGGCAATGATTACTCAAGCAGAGCGGTTTGATGATCAGTTTTCGGAAGATGATTTGATTGAAAGAAATGCAGAATATCAAGCCTATTGCGATGAAAAACTTAAAAAAAACGGGCGATTGATTCCTGTTGCGCTGAATATGTCTCATCCGATTGAAATTATTGATATTTTTGAACATAATCTTTGTAATTACAAACAGCTTGTTTTAAATGTGTTGGAGCAAGAGAAATATACGTCTTTGTTACTGAAAGCGCAACCTCTTTTACGAACTTTTGCCATTGCAGGGTTACTGATAGATTATCAAATACCGCAAGTTCCGCCTGTTTATGATATGATTTTTAAAGATCCTCTTCACCTGTCTGATACGGAAGTTATTGCCGAATTACAATCCGAAACGTTATATCAACCGTTAAAGGGAAATATAAATATGGGAAAAAATCGTACGCATTTGGCTTTTCAACGAATGATTCGATTTTTTGAACGTCGCGGTATTGACGGTTTTAAATATGTGAATCGGTGGGAAGATAAGGGACATTATTCTTATATTGTTTTTCGTCCCGAACAGGTCATTCAACTAAATGATAATATGCCTCAAAATCTTGAAAGACCGCTGTGTACGGGATTGTCGTTTTATGAGCGCGCGGCATTAAATCGCTGTGTTGAACGAACGCTTTCGAAAAGAGAAAATCAGCTGCGGTTAAATTTTCAAAAAAACATTTTGCAATATATTCCGAAAAGCAAGGTACGTAAAAACAGGGAACTTCTTGAATTAACACATAAATATTTTCCGAACAGACAGCTTGAAAAATAAAAATCGGTTTTTTCTTATTTTGTTTACAAGCTTTAAAAAAACGGCAAAACACACTTTTTTCTTTTGCGGTTTTTCTTATTTTGTTTACAAGCAGTAATATGTTGTTTCGGCAGAAGTAATAAAGGCAAATGATGTTTTTTCTCTCTGTTTACGGACGATAAATTATTTCAGTAAATGATAAATTATTTTTTTTCGGGTTAACGGACAATTACCATATTTGTTTTTTTCTTACTTTTCGGCACACCGCGCCGTCTCACGTTTCACAAGATGGCACTTTCCGCCGAAAATTAAATTGGTTTTGGTTTGTCATGACAACCTATTTTGTTCTACGCACGAGCATTCTCCGTCGAAAAGAAACAACAAACCTAATTTCTTTTTTAATTTCAATTTGTTCCACGAGACAGCACTTCCCGCCGAAAATTAAATTGGTTTTGGTTTGTCATGACAACCTATTTTGTTCTACACACGAGTATTCTCCGTCGAAAAGAAACAACAAACCTAATTTTTTTTAATTTCAATTTGTTCCATAAGAACGGCACTTTTTGTCGAAAAGAAAAAATACAAAATTATAACTTCTCATTTCTTGGACTTTTTCACACTCTCCTAGGAAAAACAGAAGATTTAAGCTGTTTTGATTTTATTCGCAAAAAATATGAAAAAATATTATCATCTAAAAAAACGAAAAAATATCGGTAATTATAAAAATATCCTTTTTCACATAACGATAGAAAGAAAATATTACAATTACCGCTTATTTTTACCTGATATGATTAAATCAAAATCTTTCCAATAAAAAATATAATTTTATCATATCCTATTTTTTTTGACCGTTTTTCCATAAACCTTCCAAGTCATAAAGCGTGCGGGTTTGCGGGGTAAATAAATGAACGATAATATCAACAACATCAATTAACACCCAATTACCTTCGCCGTTTTCGCCCGATATTCTGACGGTATATCCTGCTTTTTTCAAATCGGTCATCAAATTATTTGCCAATCCGAAAATATGACGCGCCGACGTGCCTGATGCCACCACCAAAAAATCAGCCAGACTTGTTTTTCCTTCTAAATCGACGGATACAATTTCTTCGGCTTTGCCTTCATCTAATTTTTTCATGATAAACGTTAATAATTCTTTGATTTGCTCTTTCGATAACGCCCCTTTTAGTTTCGGTGCTTTGGCTTTTAAAGCGGTTGATTTTTTTACGCTTGTTTTTTTCTTTTCTTTGGAAACGCTTGTTATTTGAACCGTTTTTTGAGATGATTTTTTTGTTTTTTTCAGCATTTAATTTTCTCCTTTATGTATTAATTTTCGAACGGCTCGCAACACTTCCGTCACACCGATATGCGCAACGCCCGACATTGTTAAAACCGAATGTCCGACAGCCTTTTCCAGCTTTTTTGTTTTGCTTTTGATTTCTTCGGGCAACAACGCATCAATTTTATTCAACACGACAACTTCGGGTTTATTTAACAAACCCGCTCCATATTTTTGAAGCTCTTTTCGAATGGTTTTATACGGTGTTACCACATCTTCAACCGTTCCGTCAATTAAATGAATTAATGCCGTACACCGTTCAACATGTTTTAAAAATCGAACGCCGAGTCCTACGCCCTCCGAAGCCCCTTCAATCAGTCCCGGAATATCGGCAATTAAAATTTGCGTTTCATCAATATGCGCCATTCCGAGATTAGGATAAACCGTTGTAAAAGGATAATCGGCAATTTTGGGTTGCGCACGACTGACAACACTTAAAAACGTTGATTTTCCGGCATTTGGTAACCCCAACAAGCCGACATCGGCAATCAGTTTTAATTTGAGCCATACCCAGCATTCTTCGCCCGGCGTTCCCTCATCCGCCTGACGCGGTGCCTGATTGGTCGATGATTTATATGAATCATTACCCCTGCCACCCTTTCCGCCATGCGCCGCAACAAACGTTTCGCCGACTTTTGTTAAATCCGCCAATACGGTTTGATTATCTTCGGCAATAATTTGTGTTCCCACCGGTACTTTAATCGTAAGATCTTCGCCCGAAGCGCCCGTACAATTTCGTCCGGCGCCGTTAAATCCGCGTTGCGCCTTAAAATGTTGTTGATAGCGAAAATCAATCAATGTATTTAAATTATCGGCCGCTACAAAAACCACATCGCCGCCATCGCCGCCGTTTCCGCCGTCAGGTCCGCCGAATTCCAAAAATTTTTCATGCCGAAACGAACAGGCACCGTTTCCGCCGTCACCTGCTTTAATATAGATTTTTGCTTCATCCAAAAACTTCATAATAATCCTTATTTTTACCAAAAACTAAATTACTATATCAAACTTTGGCAAAAATAACCAGTTTTTTTTTGCATAAAAAGAAAGAATAATTCAGCGTTTTACCGTTCATAAACCGTTTTATTTTTCGGAAGTCTTTTCTTTCACGGGCTTTAACGATTTTACCAGTGCATATTTTAACACTTCCTGCGCCTCCGAAACGGAAATGATTTTTAAACCTGTTTTTACATTTTCGGGAATTTCTTCCAAATCTTTCACGTTTTCTTTCGGAATCAGAACCGTTTTAATCCCTGCACGCAAAGCAGCCAACAATTTTTCCTTTAAACCGCCGATAGGTAACACTTTTCCGCGCAACGTGATTTCACCCGTCATGGCAATATCTTTTCGTACGGGAATTTTCGTAAATGCTGACACAAGCGATGTCATCATGGCAATACCGGCGGACGGTCCGTCTTTCGGCGTGGCGCCTTCGGGTACATGCACATGCACATCATTTTTTTCAAAGGCTTTGTTATGAATACCGAATGTATTGGCATTTGCACGCACAAACGAATGTGCCGCTCCCACCGATTCTTTCATCACATCACCCAACTGCCCCGTTAATTGCACGACGCCTTTACCGGGCATAATAACCGCTTCAATCGACAAAATCTCTCCGCCGACTTCCGTCCATGCCAAACCCGTTGTTGTGCCGATTTGATCTTCTTTTTCCGCCAAACCGAACGTAAATTTTTCCACACCGGCGTATTTTTTCAGATTCTTCGGCGTTACCGTTACCGATTTAACGTCTTCCAACTGAATTTCCTTTAATACCTTGCGAGCAATATTGGCAATCTCACGTTCTAAATTACGAACACCCGCTTCACGCGTATAGTTACGAATAAGTTTTAAAAGCGTATCATCTTGAATTTTTAATTCATTCGATTTTAATCCCGTCAATTTTAATTGCTTATCAATCAAATGACGTTTGGCAATTTCAACTTTTTCATCTTCCGTATATCCCGACAGCTGAATAATTTCCATTCTGTCCAACAAGGGGCGCGGCATATGAAGCGTGTTTGCCGTTGTAATAAACATAACGTGCGATAAATCGTAATCCACTTCCAAATAGTTATCGTTAAATGTTGCGTTCTGCTCGGGATCCAATACCTCCAATAACGCCGATGACGGATCTCCCCGATAATCATTGCCGACTTTATCGATTTCATCTAACAAAAACAGCGGATTAATTGTTTTTGCCCGTTTCATACTTTGAATGATTTTGCCGGGAAGCGAACCGATATAGGTACGCCGATGACCGCGAATTTCGGATTCATCATGCATACCGCCCAAAGAGGCGCGTACAAAGTGCCGTCCCGTTGCGCGTGCTATTGATTGCCCTAACGATGTTTTACCCACCCCCGGCGGACCGACAAGACACAAAATTGAACCTTTTAAGCAATTTGTTCGTTTTTGAACGGCTAAAAATTCCAAAATACGTTCTTTAACTTTTTCCAACCCGTAATGATCTTCATCTAAAATGCGTTTTGCCTCGTTTAAATCTGTTTGTAAAACCGATTTTTTCCGCCACGGCAAGGCAATCAGCCAATCCAGATAATTTCTGATAACACCGGATTCCGCCGACATTTGCCCCATCGTTTGTAATTTTCGAAGCTCGCTTAATGCTTTATCTTTGGCTTCTTTGGGCATACCTGCTTTTTTAATTTTCTTTTCCAAAGAGGCAATATCGTTTCCGTCTTCCGAATCGCCCAATTCTTTTTGAATGGCTTTCATTTGTTCATTCAAAAAATATTCCCGTTGGCTTTTTACCATTTGCCGTTTGACGCGTTTGCGAATTTTACGCTCAACTTGCAAAACATCGATTTCTTTTTCCATATCGGCATAAAGTTTTTCCAACCGTTTTTGAAGCGATTCCATTTCCAAGATTTTTTGTTTATCTTCCACCTTTAATAATACATGCGTTGCAATAATATCGGCAAACTTTTCGGCACTGTGTATTTGATTAACGGCAACCAAAACTTCGGGACCGATTCGTTTATTCAATCGCACATAATTTTCAAACTGTTCCTGCACGGAACGCATCAGCGCTTCAATTTCGGCTTCATTTCCGAACTGTGTCGGAAGAGGGCTGATTTGCGCTTCAAAAAAAGCGGTGTTTTGCGTCCATTCAATGACTTTGGCGCGGCAAACGCCCTCTACCAGAATCTTCACCGTACCGTCAGGCAATTTTAGCAACTGCAAAATATTGGCAACGGTTCCCGTTTTATATAAATCACCCGTATACGGTGCATCAACCAACGCGTCAACCTGCGCCGTTAAAAAAATTTGCTTATTATTACTCATTGCGTTTTCAAGCGCCGTAACCGATTTATCCCGTCCGACAAACAACGGCACGACAACATGCGGAAACACAATAATATCCCGTAACGGTAATACCGGATAAACACCTTCTTTAATTAATTCATCAGTCATTTTTTTTGCCCTTTATGTTTTTTAGTATAACAGAATGATATATATGTATGCGTTTTTTTTCCAAATGTAAAGAGGTTCCGACTTATTTTTTTATTTTTTATTGTAAATAAAGGTCGGTTTTTGTTTTTTCTCAATCGTTTCTTTTTCGACAATCACTTCACGAACATCTTTTAACGTCGGCAATTCGTACATGGTTTCCAAAAGCGTATTTTCCATAATGGAACGTAATCCGCGCGCCCCCGTTTTCCGTTCGACAGCCTCATGAGCAATTTCTTTTAACGCTTCCGGCATAATGGTTAGCTTAACCTTTTCCATTTCACACAAAGCTTGATATTGCTTCACAAGTGCATTCTTCGGCTCTTTTAAAATACGCACCAAAGCATTTTCATCCAACTCTTCCAAGCTGACAATAACGGGTAATCGTCCGATAAACTCCGGAATTAAGCCGTATTTTAACAAATCATTCGGCTCTAATTTTTCCAATAATTCTCCGATATTTCGCTCTTCGCCCGATTTCGTTTCGGCACCGAATCCGATGGCATACTGCGATTCGCGGCGTTCGATTACTTTTTCCAAGCCGGCAAAAGCGCCGCCGCAAATGAATAAAATATTTTGCGTATTAACTTTAATATATTCCTGATTCGGATGTTTTCGTCCTCCTTGCGGCGGTAAAGAAGCGATTGTTCCTTCAATCATTTTCAAAAGCGCTTGTTGAACCCCTTCACCCGATACGTCACGCGTGATGGACGGTCCGTCGGATTTACGCGATATTTTATCAATTTCATCAATATAAATAATGCCCATTTCCGCTTTGGCAACGTTATAATCGGCATTTTGCAATAATTTCAGCACAACGTTTTCAACATCTTCGCCGACATAACCCGCTTCCGTTAAGGTTGTGGCATCGGCAATGGCAAACGGCACATCCAACGAGCGCGCCAATGTTTTTGCCAATAATGTTTTACCGGAACCGGTCGGTCCTAACAATAGCACATTCGACTTTTCAATTTCCACATCATCATTTTTCCTGTTGGACAACAACCGTTTATAATGATTGTAAACGGCAACGGATAACACCTTTTTCGCCCGTTCCTGTCCGATGACGTATTCATCTAAAATCTGATGAAGCTCTTGCGGTGTTTTCAGATGATTACTGTCTAACTGAATGCCGTCGGCTACCGTTGCATCACCGGTTCCTTTTGAAGTTTCCCCCTTTCCGGCACCGTTTTCATCTTTAATGATACCGCGACACAACTCAATACATTCATCACAAATAAAAACCATTTGTTCTTTGCCGCCCGGACCTTTTATGGGTTTTCCGGCAATCAAGTGACGTACTTCATTTTGATTTTTATTGCAAAATGAACATTTAATACCGGATGTCGTTTCGTCTTTTATCATAAAAACTCCTTTATTTTTCATCAAGTTTCGGATGCGATGAGATGACCTCGTCAATCAAACCGAAATTTTTGGCTTCTTCTGCCGTCATAAAGTTATCACGTTCCATAGCCCGTTCAACCGTTTCCAATGTTTGCCCCGTTTGTTCGACATAAATTTGATTCAAGCGGGCTTTAATGGATAAAATCTCCTTGGCGTGAATTTCAATATCGGTTGCCTGTCCTTGAAATCCGCCCGACGGCTGATGAATCATGACACGGGCGTTCGGAAGTGCGAATCGACGTCCTTTTGTCCCGCAACATAAGAGTAAACTCCCCATGGAAGCGGCTTGTCCCATCACAACCGTTGATACGGGACACTTAATGTAATTCATGGTATCCAAAATCGCAAGCCCCGATGTCACAACACCGCCCGGAGAGTTAATGTAAAACGAAATTTCTTTTTTGGCGTTTTCGGCTTCCAAAAACAAAAGCTGCGCACAAATTAAACTCGCCGTTTCATCATCAACCTGACCCGTTAGAAAAACGATTCGTTCTTTAAGCAAGCGGGAATAAATATCAAATGCTCGCTCACCGCGACCGGTTTGTTCGACAACGGTCGGTACAAGCGTATTTAATGACGGATTTATAAATTGTGCGCACATGGTTTATCCTTTATTTTGTTTTTTTGGTTTTCTTTGTTTTGGCATCGGGATCGTAAGCATACAATTCTTCCGGTGTCAAAACTTTTTCATTTATTTTCACAAGACCTAAAATATAATCAACAACTTTTTCTTCAAACAAGGGGGCTCTTAACGATTCCAAGGCTTGTTTGTTGTTTTGATAATATTCGAATACGGCTTTTTCCTGTCCGGGATACCGCCGCGCCTCAGCCATAACGGCTTTGGTCAAATCTTCCTGCGATAAGGTAATATTGTTTTCATTGGCAACTTCCGCCAGCAACAAGCCCAACCGAACACGTCTTTCGGCAATGGCATGATATTCTTTTTTCAACTCCTCATCGGATTTTGCTTTTTCTTCTTCATCCAATCTGTCTTGTTTTTTGGCTTCTTCCAACTGCTTCCAAATAGCATTGAATTCCATTTCAACCATACCGCTCGGAACTTCGAACGAATGCGTTGCCGCCAAAGCATCTAACAAAGAACGTTTTGTAAAAAGACGCGCCGCTTGTTCATATTCTTTATTCAGCTCCGTTTCAACGGTTTTCTTTAAAGCATCAAGTGATTCGGCACCGAACGTTTTGGCAAACTCATCATTCATTTCCGGTGTTTTATATTTTCTTAATTCTTTAATATCCACTTTAAACAAAGCTTTTTTGCCGGCTAATTCTTTGGCGTGATAATTTTCGGGGAAAGTGACATTGACATCAACCGTCTCGCCGATTTTCTTACCCGTCAACTGTTCTTCAAAGCCGGGAATAAAGGTATTTGAACCTAAATCCAAATAATAATCTTTACCGCTTCCGCCTTTAAATTCTTCCCCGTTCAAAGTGCCTTTAAAGTCAATAACAATCACATCGCCCGTTTTGGTTGCCCGTTTTTCAGGAACGACTTCTGTTGTTTTTCGTGCCGATACCAACTTGTTTAATGCAGCCTGAATATCTTTTTCGGCAGCTTTGGCAGAAATTTTTTCAACAGTTAAAGTTTTAAAGTCAACGGGTTTAATTTCAGGCAAAGCTTCCACATCAATTTTAAACTCGACATCAGCTTTGTCTTCAAACTTTGTAACTTCCACTTTCGGACGTAATGCCGGCTTAATTTTGTGTTCAGTCAATGTTTTTTCGGTGTAAGATTGAAGCAAATCATCTAACACTTCGCTTTTAACGGCAGTGCCGTATTTGGATTTAATTAAGGCAATCGGAGCCTGCCCGGGGCGAAAACCGGCAATTTTTGCCTCTTTTCTGATTTCTTCCAATTTTTCATTTTGTTTTGTTTCAAATTCTTTTGCCGGAATAACAACCTGAAAAGAATGTTCCAATTTAGATTTTGTCATTTTATATTAATTCCCTTTTATATCAAACAGATGATGGTGCGGTCGAAGAGACTTGAACTCCCACGCCTTTCGGCAACGGCTTCTAAGACCGTCGTGTCTGCCATTCCACCACGACCGCACGCGTTCAGACATCAACATATAACACATCTTTTTGAAAAAGTGAAGCATTTTTTCAGACTTTTAATAAAAAAACAACGAAAAGTTCAAAAAAAGACGCTTGAAACAAGTTATTTCAAGCGTCTGAAAGCAAAAGCCGATATAAATGACACATCAGGCGGAACGTGCATTGCCGTTTTTTTGAAAATAAGCGGCTAATTGTTCTTTTGATTCCCACGCTATTTTTTTATCGGTTGTAAGGTATCTCCCTTTTGCAAAACACTTCTATTATGCTGTGTTTTGGAATCACCATCCAAGTCACCAAAGCAATGTTTAACAAATGTTTTTTTCCCTGTTTTCTTATCTTCTCTGGTGCAACCCTGCGTCAAAGATTTAGGAACATCGCTTCTATTATACATTTGAAAATTTCCGGCATTGGCTTCAGGATAAACCATAATTGAAAACGCTAAACAAACCGGTATCAGTAATAATAATTTTTTCATTTTTCCTCCTTTTTGCATTTATCCGTAAAAATCATAAACTAAACGTACCTTTAATGCAACGCGCATTCAAGGGTAAAATTACCCCTATTAATCGCAAAAACACTCTTTTTGTAACCATTTGATATTGCATTAAAATTACCTCGAATTAATTTTTTTTTGCAAAAACACAAAAAAAGTGTTGCAAAAAACGTACGTTTAATTGATACAGAAAATTGAAAAAAGTGTTTGTCTTTTATTGGCAGAAATATTGAATTTATTGCTTGTTTTCAGCAGATGATAAGGTGATTATTGAGGTTGTCGGATAAAAATTACTTGTTTTCGACACATCGCGCCGTATTCTGTTCCACAAGGACGGCACTTTCCGCCGAAAGTAAGAGACCCCAAAAATTGTTAACTCACTTTTCATTCCGATAAATCTCATTATTTTCACGCCAATGCACTCTCCTGCGTTTCACAACTTCCTCTCTGCCGAAAAAAAATGAGAAAACAAATTCGGTAACTTTGTCAATATCATTTAAAAATAAACACATTTTTTCAATTCCTTGTTTCAAATAAACATATGAAATGATTTTGATTGAATTACTTTCATGGTTTAAAGCCCTGTAAACATAAAAAATAAATTTTTGAAATATTACTTGTATTTATTCTAATTTTTGTGTATGCTTTTTTTAAAGGTTATAAAAATATGCGTCGGTTAATTTGGTTTTTTAAGTTTTTTTTGATTGTTTTTGTCGGTTCGCTCAGCTTAATGAGTTATCGCGCTGATTTATGTTCGTTTCTCGGCTCTTTTCCATCGCTAAAAGCGCATTTATATTGTTTAAGACCACGAAAAATTCATATTTTTATAGATTATGCCACAACACCGACACTTCTTCAAATGATTGAATTCATTAAATTGCCTAAGGAAGACATTAAATTTGTTTCTTGGGACAGATACAGGCATCATTTGCCCATAATGAAAAAAATACAATCAAACGTGACGGAATGGACATTCAATGAACCCCATGAACAGAATATGCCCTTTATTCAAAACGAATTGAAAAAAATAACAAATCGGTTTGTCAATCCTCAATTTTACTTATATTTTAATTATAAGCATGTCGGCTGGGAAGGGCATATGATATTAAAATCCCTGCCGTTGGAAAAAGTAAAAGCATTACATTTATATGAAGACGGAACAGGCACATTTCTCAGAACATATAATCGTATTTCATCTGATACGATTATTCGTTCAATTCAAGATTATGTACAAAGAAATCAGATAACATCTGCTCGGTTAATATTTCTTAACCAATGGTTAAATATACTTCCTTATCTGTATCCGACTTATCTGCATGTTATGGTTGGACATAATACCGTTTCTGTTCCTGCTAATGTCACATTGGTGTCGGTTAATTTTGCAAAATTAAAGAAAAGATTATCTGTCACTGAAAAAAAGAAATTATTTAAACTCCTGAACTTTCAACCGCTCATTTATAAAAAGCGCTTGGGTAAGAAAAAAATGGGCATTTATCTTTATGATGGCTTTAACAAATCTTATCGGGCAAAAGCCATATCAACTTTGAAACAGGATTTACTCAAAATGAATAATGTCGTCTGGTTCAGTAAACAACATCCGCGTGTGGCGGGTACGCAGGAAGATACAAAAGGTTTTATTCCGATTAAAGAAACGTTTATTCCGTTAGAGGCTTTTTTGTTAAGTAATTTGCCGATTGAATATATTGCCGGAGAGGGTTCGTCTGCGTTTTATTCCGTTCCCCCCGAAATGATTGTCGGTTATGTGCCGAATCCTGAGCGTCATTATACGCAACATTTGTTGAAGTTAAAAATATTAACGCCTGATAAAATATATGATTGGCATAAACCGAAAAAGGAATAATTTTCCATTCCTGCAATCGTATTCATTTTTTGCTGGACAAGTGTTGTAAAAAACGTTATTCTTAATGCGCTTAAATTCATTTGAAAGGAGTCAAAAAAATGAAAAAGTATATAGCAGAAGCGTTTGGAACGCTGGGTTTAGTCTTTATCGGTTGCGGTTCGGTTGTGTTTGCAAACGGACATGTCGATGCCCTAACAATTTCCATGTGCTTTGGTTTGGGTTTAACCGCTTTGGCATATTTCTTGGGTGATATTTCGGGCTGCCATGTGAATCCGGCAGTTTCTTGCGGATTTTTAATGTCCGGCAGAATGAAATTCGCCCCGTTCTGCGGATATGTTGTCGCACAATTTATCGGCGCCATAGTCGGTGCCTTTTTATTGGCAATTATGGCTGGCGGTGTTTCCGGCGGATTGGGATCAAATGCCGTCGATGCGTCGGCTTCTTTGTCTGCCGCCGTTCTTTATGAAACATTGGCAACATTCATTTTTGTCAGTGTGATTTTGCAGGTGACCAAAAAAACGTCATTCCATGGCGCCGGTTTGGTTATCGGTTTAACACTCGGCATTTTGCTTACGTTGGGATTCTATATTACCGGCGGTTCGCTTAATCCCGCACGGAGCTTTGGTCCCGCATTATTATCCGGCAATATGATCAACTTGTGGATTTTCTTGCTTTGCCCCACATTGGGCGGCTTGTGCGCCGGTGTTATTCATCGCATGATTCATCAAAAATAATCATAAAAACGAATCTGAATAAAAAAACTGTCGGCAACGGCAGTTTTTTTATGAGCGTTTGTATATAAAAAAGCATTGAAACTTGATGGAAAGATAAAAATTGATGTTATAATTATAAACAAAATCAATGTTTTGTAAAAAAGATAAAAAAAAGTTAAAAATATGCTTGACATTTTTTTTAAAATTTGATAACATAAACTTTACCGACGCCGAAAAGCGTTAATTAAGCGTTAACGAATTGTCGGTATGCAGCAAGAGAGAGTGGATAAGGGAGAAGAATAGATGCACGGGCAGCTGTTGTTTTCGAGGAAGACGGGGCTGTTAAAGTGCATGGAACTATGAAGACGG
>CANQKV010000020.1 GCA_947624545.1 uncultured Alphaproteobacteria bacterium
CGCCGTACTCATTTTTTGTTGCATCAATCCTAACCAAACCAACGGTTTTTTCATTAAATGCAATAAATAAAACACCAACAAAATCAAACAAAGCAAAAACACGGTTGAAACGGTTGCTTCATAACCAAAACCGCTGACGGTTATCATCCAATTATCATGCACGATTAAAAAGCCGATGACAAAAAGCGAAAGTAAAAAAACAATTAATTTCAACATATTACATTCCTTTTTTCTCAAATGACAAAATTAACTCGGTTAAGCTTTTATCTGCCTGCAAATAAATTTCGGCTTCTCGAAAGAAATCGGGCATTGCCTCTTGCATTTGCACAGGCAGTTGCTTTAATAACAATGTTGCCTTGACAATATTGTTATGATACAACTCATTTTGCGCTTTATATAAAATATCTTTGGGACGCGATGAAGACGGATTTAATTTTCTGATTTCAATTAAATAAACCAATACCGATTTCAAATAAGATATCCAATGCGGACTTTTTTCCTGATACATCATAACCAACGCCTTCCGCTTATTATTCACAAAAGCGGCTTTTACATTTTCAAGCGCCGATACCTCATGTCGACAATACGGCGCCAAACCGTTTAAAACTTCCCGCATAATCGGTGTTTTATGTTGAACGGCGGATAATGTTTGATAATCTGCCCGACAGGACAAGCCTGTTAAAAAATGTTCTTTAAAAATCAATGCCTGCGCCATACCGTACTCTTGATTCGGCAAAGTAATCGAAACTTGTTGCAAAGCCGTTCCGCCAACCGAGGGCTTTGTTGCGGTATCACTTAATTCAGGCATAATCGTTTGATCCAAAGCTTTTTCTTCTTGAAGCGAAATTTCAGGTAAAGATGACGATTTAACTTTGGGCGCCGGATCCGACAACTTCGGTTGAACCGTTGTTGCCCCCGATGCGTTTTGTGCTGCCGTTTTTTTATTAAAAACAACCGGTTTATAAGTATTCAGCTGTTGATTATTCAGTTTGTGAATTAAAATGCTGCCGCTAACCAATAAGGCGGACAGAATAATGATTAAAATTGATTTTAAAATACGTCGCGTTGATTTTTTTCGTGTGACAATGACATCGCCGCCGTGATCCCGATGATCAATTTCATCAATCTCTTCCATATATTTATGCGCACTCATTTTGAAACTCCTTTATTCAATCATTTAAAATATTATAAAAAGATAGAACGGAAAAATCAAGTAAAATAAACCGTGAATGCAAAAAACAAAGCAAAAACAAGCGTATTGTTTAATTTAATCTTCCGCCAAAGCCGGATTATCATCATCGGCAACCAGATTTAAATCATCTTCACGCGAAATTTTTTTCGGCGCGACAACATCTTCTTTCAAATCTTTATTCACACAACTCAACACCCAAATATCATAAATCGGATGCTCCATAGCCGATAATGCCGGATTAGACGAAAACATCCACCCGTTGAACACCTGCTTTTTCGGATTATCTTTTGTTTGCTCATAAACTTTTAAAAAAGCGGCATTTTCAGGCATTTCTTCCTGCGGTTTTGCCAAACATCGTTCGGCAACAATGGTTAAAGTACCAAACGTTAACGGACGATGCACCGTTGCCGTCATTGTGCTGACTCGTCCCGTTATTTTATCAACACCGCGTAAAACAAGCTGTTTTGTTGACACATCGGCACCCGACGCCGAAGCACCGAAAAGAACAACGCCGATTAACAAAAGAAGTTTTAATCGTTTCATCATTGCCTACTTTGTTGAGAGAAAAATAAACTCGGAAATACTCTCTTCCAACGACTTATAATTACGTGTTTCGGTAATTTGTTCGCCGTTTTTCAACAATGTTTGACTTTTTCCGGGTTCCAAGCGAACATATTTGCCGCCCATCACCCCGACATCGGCAATGGCGGCGATGGTATCAATCGGCAATTTCACACGATTATCAATGCCGAGTTTCACATCGGCAGTATATGTTTCCTGATTGAGCGTTGTTGCCAGAACAGAACCGACTTTAATCCCTGAAATACGCACATCGGAACCGACTTCCAATCCGCCGATTTTCATAAAATTCGCCGTTACGGTATAGCCTTCAATTTTTTTTGTATCAACCCGTGAGGCGGCAAAAAACAAGAACACCCCCGTGAAAATTAAAACAAAAAAACCTAAAATCGTTTCAATCGGATTTCTTTTCATTCCTCAATTCCTTTCATCTCTGTCAATTCTGCCTGTTGTTCGGTATGATCAGGCTCGTTTTCGGAGGTTTCCTTTTTCTTTTCACGCATGTAAGCGTTTACTTTATCCATTAATTCCGTGAGAATCATGGCATCTTGCGTGTAAGCGATTTCACTGCCTGATTCCAACATATCTTCACTGCCGCCCGGCGTAATTTCCAAATATTTTGAGCCTAACAAGCCGTCTGTTTCAATAACCGCTGACGAATCGTCCGATATATTCAACGGCATATCAAACCCGATTTTTACCCGCACCCGATAGCCGTTCGATAACGTTTGATCCAACACGCGCCCGACACGAATACCCGAAACGCGTACATCAGCGCCTGTCATTAATCCGTCGGTTTTTGAAAAAGGCGCATAAAGCACAAAGCCTTCTTTGTCTTTTTCCGTTGCGGCGCGCGAATGCAAAAACACCAATGCGCCTGCCAACAAACAAACCAAAAAGGCGCCGGCAATAATTTCTTTGTTTTCGGTACTGATTTTCATCTTTTCTTTCCTTTTTGTCTTATTTGACTAAAATTAACGCCGTTTGTCAAGAAAATTTCGTTTTTTTGACAGAATAATTTGACGGATTGAATATTTTTAACTAAAATAAGAATATGCAAAATTTTTTGAGATTCGTTTTTCTGTTATTTTTTTGTTTTTCAACCTTTCCCGCGCAAGCGCTTTCCGTTATTCGCGATACGGAAGCGGAAGCCGTTATGCTTTCGTATTTGCGTAATATTTTCAAAGCTGCCGGATTAAATCCGCAAAATGCGCAAATTATTTTGGTAAACGATTCGTCCGTTAATGCGTTTGTTGCCGGCGGACAAACGGTTTTTATTCATACGGGGCTGATTACGCAAGCCCGATCGGTCGATGACGTGATTTTTGTTTTATCGCACGAAACAGGGCATATTATCGGCGGACACATCACGCGCGGACAAAGCGTGTTAAATCAGGCGCAAGGTGCCGCGCTTATTTCCACCATTTTAGGCGGATTGGTTGCCGTTGCAGGACGTCCCGATGCCGGTATCGCCGTTATGATGGGCGGTTCCACATCGGCTGCCGGCTTATTCACTTCCTATCGACAGGGAGAAGAAAGCGCCGCCGATCGAACGGCAGTCGATATTATGAAACGCTTGAATTATTCGATGATCGGATTTGAAAACACCATGAAAACCATTCAAACGCAAGAACGCTTATATGCCGATGATGAATTTTCCTATCTGCGCACGCATCCTTTAACCAAAGACAGATTAAATGCCTTGGAACGCTTTGTTAAAACGGCAAAACCCGCACGGGACGATATTCGATTCGATTTGGTCAAAGCCAAACTTATCGGCTTTTTGTATGAACCGAATCAAACACTTGGCATTTATCAAAACAGAACCGATTTAGCGGCGCAATATGCCAAAGCCATTGCCTTTTATCGGGCGCATCGGTTTGACGAGTCGCAAAAAATGCTGGATTCGTTGATTGCTCAAAAACCCGATTATCCTTATTTTTATGAATTAAAGGCTCAATTTTATTTGGAAACGGGACAAATCGACAATGCCGTAACTTATTATCACAAAGCCGTATCACTTATGCCAAACGCACCGCTGATGCGCTTATCATTGGCACAAGCCTTAATGGAAAAGCCCTCCCCCGATTCGGCAAAAGAAGCCGTTACGCACTTAAAATATATGTTGGCGCGCGAAAATGATACGCCCCTTGCTTGGCAACTGTTGGCAACGGCTTACGAACAAACGGGCAATCAAAAAGAAATTCCTTATGTCATGGCAGAATATTATCGCACCATCGGCGATTTAAAATCAGCCAAAAAACAAGCAAAAAAAGCTTTAACGCTGCTTTCGAAAGAATCTTCGGCATATATTCATGCTCAAGATATTTTAGATTTACCGGAAGAAAAATCGTATTAAACGCTATTAAAAGGCAATTTTTTCCAACACGTTTAAAACAGCCCCCAAATCGGCGCAGGTGTAATCACGATGTAAATCGGCATTATCCCGATGAACCAAAATTGCCGTAGCGTTTAAATTACGCGCCAAATCCATATCGGATTGCCCGTCACCGATAACAATGATTTTTTCGGGACGAATTTTCTTTAAAATCGGTTGAACAAATTCAGGATCGGGCTTTCCCAAAAAATCTTTTGTTCCCAAAACGGCGGCAAAATAAGAACTCAACTTATGACGTGCCACTTCTTTGAGTAACGACTCGTGATTTTTATTGCTTACCAACACCTGCGGAATATGTTTTTCTTGAACGGCTTTTAAAACAGCGGTTGTTTTTTCAAACGGACAAACCAAATCCAAATGCTCTTGATACTTTAACACATAATAATCAATCGCCGTCACAATTTTCTCACCGAAACGATTTTGCCAAAACGCCCCTCGATGATGCGTCATAACATTTACAACTTCTTTTTCGGTAACGGGTGCCTGACCGAAATAAGCGACAACATCCTGCAAACCGGCAGTTACCGCCGGCTTGGTATTCATTAACGTGTTATCCCAATCCCAAATAATCAACAAACTCATTTTTTCTCCGATTCGGAACAATACTTATGTTTTCGCTAATGAAAAGCAAGACTTTGAGCCGACTTTACCCTCTTTGAATTCTCATAAAAAAGAGCGAAAGCATATAATTACTTTCGCCCTTTCTCAATTTAAACATCAAAAAGAGTTTATTATTTTGTTACGCACTGCGGGCAGGGATCATTCGGATCCGGGCACGGGCAAACAATTTTCGGTTCTGCCGGTTTTTGTTCTTCCTGATATGTTTCCCACCATGTTTTTTCAGGTAACGGTTGAGGCATCGGAACAACTTCGACCGGTTTTTCTACAACGACTTCTTTTTGCTCAATAACTTGCGGTTGTTCAACAACGAATTGAGGTTGCGGTTGAACCTGACACGTCGGACAAGGCATTGTCATTTCATAAACATCTTGTGTTTGATAAAGACAAGGAGAAACCGTCCCCGTTGCGCCTTTTGTCGAACCGTTACTGACAACAGCTAACGGTTGACCTTTACAATCTTGAGAAGTCGTAAACGTTTTGGGCTTGTTGTTTTCATATGTTGACAACAAGCAGCGACGATAGGCATCATGATCGTTTGCGAACTGGCAACCGATTTCCGCCCGGACTTCTGCCCGATTTTCAGCTCTTTTTTCTGCTGCCGCGTCAATATCGGGATCATAACTCGAACACGCTGACAACATTGTTAATGCAACACCTAAACAAAGTAACTTTTTCATATAACTGCTCCTTTAAAAGTTAACCCTTGTAAATGTTATACGTCCTTTTTTTATAAAAATCAATTTTTTTTTTCATCTTTTTTAATTTTTTATCGAAATTCTCGCTCAAATTGAAACAAAAAACTTATTTTTTTATTATTTTTCAAAGTATTACAAAAACTTCAAAAAAAGCAACATTTTTTTTAAAAAAAGCGCATTCTTTTAATTTTTTTCATCAAAACAAAGCAAGAAAGCAAAAAAACAACTCTTTTTTTTGAAAATAATCGATTTAAATTAAAATCAAAAAAACCGAAATTGATCAGGAAGGGTGAAAAAGTGTTTTTTCACAGGATTATTTTTTTTCGCAACATTTTTGTTGACAAATTATGAAAAGCCTGTTAAATTAAGGTTATTCGCTTTTTATAAAGCATTCAACTTAATTTAAAGGGGATAAAATGTCAACCTGTTCATTCGATAAACAACTCAAAAAGTTACCGTTTTCCAAAGCCGACGAATTGATTATTCGGGAATTTCATCGGCAATTTCCCGAACAGCCGAAAAAAAGCGCTTTAATTAAAAATCATCTTCCTTTCGGTAAAGGCGATGCCTTTATAATTAAAACTTTTCATAAAGCACACGAAAGAGAACTTTAATTTTTAAATCAAAAAGGGTGATTCCATGCTTTCTTTTCTGCTTCACGGAAAAAAAGAAAACAAAACCGATTTTCCCGACACAATCGGTTCGGGCAACAGCCCTTACACAGCCTTGTCAAAGGCTGTCGAAACTGCCGATTTAACCTTTTTGGACTCACCGAAAGCAACTCAAACCTATGCTGCTTTATCCGACGAAAAAAAAAGCAATCTGTTTCATCAAGCCGTTCTGTCCGATCATTTTCAAACGGCGGAAGCCTTGTTAAAAATCGGCGCCGATGTGAACGGATTGAACACAGACATGAAAACACCTCTTTACACGGCGCTTTCGAATCGTTTGTTTGATATGGCGGATTTTTTGCTTCACTCGGGCGCCGATATTGATTTTCTCAACACACACGGTTGTTCGCCGTTACATCAGGCGGCTTATGAGAATGATCCGGAAATCTGTCAATATCTTTTATCTCGCGGGGCAAATATCAATTTGCAAAACGCGAACGGTAAAACACCGCTTTATTTTGCCGCCTTGAATGCCGATATTCAAGTTATTGACTTGTTACTTGATGCCGGTGCCGATGTAAATCTGAGCAACAGTAAAGGAACACCGCCGATTTTGGTTGCATTGTTTCGCAAGCGTTTTGACATTGCCGATTATTTATTCGATAAAGGCGTTCAACTTCATCAAAAAGATATAAAAGGCAACACGCTGTTGCATCATGCCGCTTCCGGAAATGATTTTGCCGCCTGCAAATTTTTAATTAACCATCATCTTGATATTAACGCCCGAAACAACGACGGAAAAACCGCATTGCATTATGCCTCGGCGTTTGCGGGAAATCATTTAATTCATTACTTATATCGCGCCGGTGCCGATAAACAATGCAAAGACAATCAACAACGCACGGTTTTGCATTATGCGCTTTTCAACAAACGGTTTGATGTTGCCGATTATTGGCTTGCCAACGGTATCGACATTAACGAAAAAAATACATACGGCGCCAATTTACTTCATTACTTTGTCTATTACAATCGGGAAGATTGCTGTCGGTATTTAATTGACAAGCATATTTCTTTGAACGAACAGGATTATCATGGCAAAACGCCGCTGATGTATGCCGTACAACACAATCATCTTCCTTTAATAAAATATTTTTTAAGTGTCGGCGCCCGAACGGATTTATGCGATTTCGAACCCGATAAAAAATCTGCCTTCAAAATTGCCGTTTCCTATAATCAAAAAGAAGCGGCGGCACTTCTTCTAGCACACGGGGAAAACATTAATCAGACAGATGCTTTTCATATGCCCGTTTTATGGAACACCATTCGATTTGAAAATCCGGATATGTTAAGTTTTCTGCTGGAAAACGGCGCCGATATGTATTTGGAAGCCCAAAACAAAACGGCACTCATTTACGCGATCGGACGGCGATCCGTTAAAAGCATTCAAGTGTTGCTTCATCACGGATATGATTTAACGCGTCCGACGACAAACGGCGTTCTGCCATACGATTATGCTTTAAAAGTGTTGGAAAAATCTCAAACAAAAGAAGAGGAAGAAACAACGCGACACATTATAAAGCTTCTTCAATCTTCTCCGCGCGACATTCAAAAACAAACGCGTTCTTTTACTCCTGTGCAAAACAGAACAAGAGAATAACCTTATTTTGCGCTTTGCGGATAAATACCCTGCTGATTTAAAAATGTTTGCACGCTCGGTAAAATATGCTGAACGGTTAAATCAACACCCGTTGCGTTCGGATGGATTTTATCTGCCAACATATAAGGCGCCGTTTGCGGAATTTGATTACCCGCCGCTTCAAAAATGCCCTGCATGAAAAACGGATAATAAACCAAATGATATTTTTGAGCCAACGACGCATACATTTCAAAAAATTGGGCGGCATATGTCGGTTCCGTCACGGGCGGTGCTTTCATACCGGCAAGCAGAACAGAAACCTTATCTTTTTGAAAGTTCTCGATTAAATCAGACAAATTTTTTGTGATTTTATCAACTGAAACTCCTCTGAACACATCGTTAATGCCCAATTCCAACAAAACGCCGTTCGGATGTTGCGTCAACGCTTTTTTTTGTCGCTTTAACCCGCCGGCGGTTGTTTCGCCCGACTTACTGTTATTGATGACTTCAACCTGCGTATATCCTTTTTGTTCCAACACTTTTTGTAATTGTGACGGAAACGAATCTTCTTTCGGCAAGCGATGCCCTACCGATAAGCTGTCACCGAAAATCATCAATTTATAAGTTTTGGCTCTTTCCTGTGCATTGACATTCAGCGATAAGGCAAGCGTTAACAAAAACACATAAAAAAATCTGAAAAACATTATTGATCACCCTTTAATTTTTAATTGCGCAATAAGGCATTATACCAACTTGAAATAACACCGCCGCTTGTGCTTTGGCGCGCTTTTTGCGTATTTAACAAATAACCGTGACGATTTTTCATGGCGCGCACATATCGGCGAAGAAAGTTTTTTTCTTCCGGCGTTTGAGCTTGTCTTAACGTTTCCAACAATCCGCGCTTTTTTTCAATAACCATGAATGAATCCTAAAAATACTTCATTATATATGATACACCCGATAAAGGTTTTTGTCAAAGTATTTTTTCATTTTTCGAAGAAAAAACGATAAAAAAAATAAGACGTCGAATCATTTTTTTATTCACTTTTGAAAAAGAATGTGTTATATGAGTTCATAATTCATTTAAATCATAATTTGGAGGAAAAAATATGGAAGAAAAAATCGCACTGTTGCGTCAAAGTGTGCCAAGTGCCGTTCGGCAAACGAAAACCCTTGCCGAATTAGATGAAATTCGCGTGAAACTGCTCGGAAAAAACGGGTCGATTACCGAATTAATGAAAGGATTGGGCGCTTTACCCCCCGAAAAGAAAAAAGAAGCGGGACAACTGCTTAACACGTTTAAAAATGAAGTGTCCGATTTAATCGAATCGCAAAAGGCGGCATTGGAAGAAGCCGAATTAAATGCCAAACTGACTTCTCAAACAGCAGATATTACCCTGCCCTGTCGTCCGAACACGCATTCGGGACGCATTCACCCCGTGTCGCAGGTTATGGAAGAAATGCTGACCATTTTCGCGCAAATGGGCTTTGAAATGGCGGAAGGTCCCGATATTGAAGATGATTTTCATAATTTTGAAGCCTTAAACATTCCGCCTTCTCATCCGGCACGTCAAATGCAGGCAACATTCTTTATGGAAAACACAACGGATAAAGTGTTACGAACACAAACGTCCGGCGTGCAAATTCGCACGATGGAAGCCAAAAAACCGCCGATTAAAATTGTGGCGCCCGGGCGAACTTATCGACGCGATTACGATATGACGCATACGCCGATGTTTCATCAGATTGAAGGATTGGTCATTGATACCGAAACGAATCTGGCGCATTTAAAATCAACTTTAACCGAATTTATGAAGCTGTTTTTCGAAACGGATGATGTGGCACTTCGGTTTCGTCCCTCTTACTTTCCGTTTACGGAGCCTTCTTATGAGGCAGATGTCGGCTGTTCGCGTAAAAACGGCGAATTCGTGATTAAATCGGGCGAGGACTGGTGCGAATTGTTGGGGTGCGGTATGGTTCATCCCGATGTGTTGCGTACGTGCGGCTTAGATCCCGATGTTTATCAGGGATATGCGTTCGGATGCGGTATCGATCGCTTCGCCATGTTGAAATACGGCATTCCCGATTTGCGCAGCTTTTTCGATGCCGATATGCGTTGGATTAAACATTACGGATTTTTACCGCTCGATATTCCCTCGGTCATCAGCGGATTAAGTTTTAACGGAGGATCAAAACGATGAAAGTTTCTTTACGGGCTTTAACACACTATTTACAAACAAACGCTACCCCTGCGGCACTGGCGGATAAATTAACGTCAATCGGCTTGGAAGTGGAAGAAGTAATTGATAAAACGGCAACTTTGGCGGATTTTATCGTTGCGGAAGTCAAATCGGTCGAAAATCATCCGAACGCCGACAGATTGCACGTTTTAACCGTATTTACGGGAACGGAAGATTTGCAAATCGTTTGCGGCGCACCGAATGTTCGTGTCGGATTAAAATCAATTTTGGCGCGTCCCGGCGTTTTAATTCCGCTCTATAACGAAAAGCTGACCAAAAGCACCATTCGCGGCGTTGACAGCAACGGAATGCTCTGTTCCGAAAAAGAATTGGGGTTAAGCGATAATCATGAAGGCATTATTGACTTAAAAACCGACTTACCCGCCGGCACACCGGCTGCCGAAGCGTTGGGCGGCGATGTGATTTTTGATGTAAACGTTACCCCCAACCGCGGGGATTGTCTGGGGGTCAAAGGCATTGCTCGTGATTTGGCGGCAACCGGTATCGGTGTTTTAAAAGAAATGCCGATTCAACCCGTACAAGGTACGTTTTCATCTCCCGTTCAGGTTTATATGGAAGAACAGGATTGTTTGCAATTCACGGGACGATATATTCGCAACGTGAAAAACACGCAAAGTCCGCAATGGATGCGTGATTTCTTAATTTCCATGGGGTTGCGTCCGATTTCGGCACTGGTGGACATTACCAATTATTTAAATCTGGCGGAATGTCGTCCGTTGCATGTGTTTGATGCCGATAAACTTGCGGGCAACATTCATGTGAGAAAAGCCAAAGAAGGCGAAAAGATTTTGGCGTTAGACGGAAAAGAATATACTTTATCTGCCGATATGACCGTTATTGCCGATGATAACAAAGCGCAAAGCATTGCAGGCGTTATGGGCGGCGAAGAAACAGGCTGTTGTGAAACAACAACGAACGTGTTTTTGGAATCGGCTTATTTTAATCCGATCAGTATTGCCGAAACAAGCGTAAAACTCAATGCGGAATCCGATTCGAAATCACGATTCGAACGCGGAATCGATCCGGCTTCTCAAATCAGCGGAAACGACAGAGCAACGCAGCTGATTCTGGATATTTGCGGCGGCGAACCGTCCGAATTAATCGTGAAAGGAGAAACACCTCTTTCTTCACGGGAAATCACGTTTGATTTCTCACAAGTCAAGCGTTTGTGCGGTATTGACATTCCCCGAGAAGAATCGGCTTCTGTTTTGCAAAAGCTCGGTTTTATCGTGGACGGAAATAAAATAACCGTTCCGTCATGGCGTATGAACGATGTGAAAGAAAGCGCCGATTTGGTTGAAGAAATTATGCGCATTCACGGCACGGACGACTTGCCGTTTTTGCCCATGCGTCCCCAAGCATTGCCAACGGGTATTTTACTGCCGCATCAACGGCGGGAAGCAACCGTTCGACGGGCGTTGGCTGCCTGCGGATTAAATCAGGCAATCACCTGGTCGTTTACGGATTCGAAATTGGCAAAATATTTTGACTCCAAAGGCATTTTAATTGCTAATCCCATTGCTTCGGATTTAAATGAAATGCGTCCGTCTCTGGTGCCGAATTTGTTATCGGCGGTTCATCGCAATCAAGCGCGCGGCATTAAAGATGTTCAGCTTTTTGAAGTCGGTCCCGAATTTTATTCCACGACGCCCAAAGAGCAACGCTTAGTCGCCTGCGGTGTGCGCGCCGGAAATTATGCGCCGCTTCACTATGCCGAACCCTCTCGCGCCGTTGATTGGCTCGATGTCAAAGCCGATGCGCTGGCAGCTTTATCTTCTGCCGATGCGCCGCAAAATATGCAGGTTATGCGTAAAGCGCCGTCATGGTATCATCCCGGACGCTCGGGCGCTTTTATGCTCGGTAAAAACGTTTTGGCTTATTTCGGCGAAATTCATCCGCGATTATTAAAAGTTTTTGATATTAAAACACCGCTGGCGGCTTTTGAAGTTTATTTAGATAATATTCCGTTGCCGCGTAAGAAATCAAAGAATATGAAAGCCTTGAAATTATCCGCTTTACTGCCGTTAACGCGGGATTTTGCCTTTATTGCCGATAAAGAAACACCCGCCGGACAGATTTTGTCGGTTATTCAAAACGTCGATAAGGAAAAAATCACCGATGTTACCTTGTTTGACGTTTACGAAGGCGATCGATTGCCCGAAAATAAAAAATCGTTGGCAATTCAGGTGACCATCAGGCAATCGGATAAAACACTGACCGACAAAGAAATTGAAATTTTAAGCATTCAAATCATTAATGCGGTTCAAAAAGCAACGGGCGCACAATTACGCTCTTAAAAGAAAATCCGTAAAAAAATACCGCTTTTTAAAGGCGGTATTTTTTTGATGATTTGAAAGTCACTCGTTATCCGTACCTTTTGACTTGAAAGTTGCATATTATCCGTTATTTTGAAGTTGCAAGCATTCGCACACGCTCCACCATGGCATAAAAACCGTTTCGGCGCGTGGGTGAAAGATTTTCGGACAAACCTAACTGCTTAAAAATGCCGTCAATATCGGTTTTTAAAATCTCGTCGCTTGTTTTGCCGTTAATGAGCGTCAATAAAACGGCTTCCAATCCGCGCACGATATGCGCATCGCTCGTGGCATTGAAATAATGCCGATTCTCTTGTTCGGTGTGCGTAAACCACACCTGTGACATACACCCTTCCACTTTGTTTGCGTCGGTTTTTTCGTTTTCGGGAAAATCACAAAGCGAATCGCCCAATTCAATCAAATAGCGATATTTATCTTCCCAATCGGTCAAATAAGAAAAGTTTTCAATCAGCTCTGCCGTATCCATTTGTATCTTTCCCAAAAGATTTAAGCATCTTTCTCGGCATTTTCCGGATATTGATTTTCCAAATCGCTTTCCGGCACGAAAGCGGGTTCAGGCTGACTTTCTTCGATAACTTTTTGCTCTTGCTCGCTCGGTTCATCACTCACAAGCGGTTTTTCATCTGTTTGAAACAAAGACAGTACCCCCCAAACAACAAGCCCCGCAAGAACAAGCAATCCGATTATTTTTCTGATCATTTTAACCCTTTCAATAATGTTCCTGTGTCATATTATATTTAAAATACAACTTTAAATCAAGGTTTTTCTTTCTTTTTTAAAAAAAATGTGATAAGGTGCCTTTTAATGAATTGGAAAACATATTTTTTTAAAGAAGTCGATTCAACAAATACCCGTGCCGCCGATTATGACGTGGGATCGGTCATTATTGCCGAAAATCAAACCGCCGGACGTGGACGCAACGGACGTCGGTGGCAAAGTTTAAACGGTAATTTGTTTTTAAGCGCCGTATTGCCCGCCCTTCAAAATGAAACGCCTTTTCTGTCGTTTGCGGCAGGCGTAGCGTTGGCAGAAGCTCTGCCCGACTTGCCCGTTCGTCTGAAATGGCCGAATGACGTGTTATTGCATAACGCCAAAGTGGCAGGTATTTTATTGGAACGCGTTGATGATAAAGTTATTGCCGGTTTCGGCGTGAATATTCGTCAGGCGCCCGATCGGGATATGCTGTATAAAGCAGACAGTATTCATCAAAAATACACGCGGGAAGAAGTGGCGAAAAATTTATTGACGACCTTGTCCGATAACATGGCGTTGCTGATACGGGAAGGCTTTATGCCGATTCGGCAAAAATGGCTTGATTATGCCGTCGGTATCGGAGAGGAAATTGAGGTCAGATTGCCGCATGAAACAATTCGCGGCATTTTCGAAACATTGACGCCGCAGGGGGCGATTTCCCTGAAAACACAAACAGGAACCCGTTTCATTTCGGCGGGTGATATTTTTTTATTGTAAAGGAGAAAAATGACTGATATACAAACAGAAATACAAATACCAACCGAAGATTTCGTTATTATTCCGCTCGGCGGATCCACGGGAATCGGATTAAATTGTTTTTTATACGGCTATCGCGGCAAATGGCTGCTGGTTGATTGCGGTGTCGGATTTCCGGGCGACGGTCTGCCCGGCGTTGATGTATTACTGCCCGATTTATCATTTCTGAGTGATAAAAAAGAAAATTTATTAGGTCTTGTCATTACACACGGTCATGAAGATCATATCGGTGCTGTCGGTTATTTATGGCATCAACTGCAATGTCCGATTTTTGCAACACCTTTTACGGCGGAATTAATTGAATCAAAGCTCGATGAAAACTCTTTGTTGGGGCGTGCCGAATTAGTTCGGGTTCAAGCGGGTGACACCCTTGATTTGGCACCTTTTGAAATCAGCTATATTCAAATGAGTCACTCCATTCCCGAAGCGAATGCCTTAGCCGTTCGCACCAAAGAAGGGCTTGTTTTACATACGGGTGATTGGAAATGGCAATCCGATACGATTCTCAATCAAAAAACCGATAAAAAAACTTTAAAAGAGCTGGGAAACGAAGGCGTATTGGCGCTTGTTTGCGACTCGACCAACACGCTGGGAGCGGTAACGAAAGAAACGGAAGAAGATGTTTTAACTTCCTTGACGGAGCTGATCGGCAAATATCAAGGCAAACAAATTGCCGTCGGATGTTTTGCTTCAAACGTCAGCCGTATTCATAACATCTACAAAGCGGCAACCGCCAACCATCGGGAAGTGTGTTTAATGGGACGCAGTTTGTGGCGAATTGACGCCGCCGCCCGTGCCTGCGGCTATTTAAAAGATGTACCCGAATTTTTGTCGGAATCGGAAGCGTTGGAGCGTCCGATCGGCAGCGTATTGTATATTTGTACGGGATCCCAAGGCGAACCTTTTTCGGCATTAAGTTCGTTGTCGGCATTAACACCGCAAAAAAACAGTGTTTACTTCGGTCCCGATGATGTGGTCATTTTTTCTTCCCGCATTATTCCCGGTAACGAAAAAGCCATTGAGCTGATGCAAAAACGTTTTAAATCCAAAGGCGTTGAAATTATAACCAATCGCGATGCGCTCGTGCATGTTTCGGGACATTATCACGGAGAAGAACTGAAAGAAATGTATCAACTCACAAAACCCCTGATTGCCCTGCCCGTTCACGGCGAAGTGCGTGAATTAATCGAACATAAAGAGCAAGCGCTGAAATGGGGTGCGAAATATGCCTTTACGTTGGAAGACGGCGAAGTACTCAAATTAAGTCAAAATCCGAAAGTGTTGGGAACCGTTCCCACCGGTGTTTTGGCGGTTGACGGCAAAAAAATCCTGCCGCTCGGCGCCGAAGTAATTAAAAAACGCCGAAAAATGATTGAGGACGGTACCTTTGTCATCACGCTTGTTTTAAATGCGCAAAATGAAATATTGGGTGATTTGCGTATTTCCTCATTCGGACTTTTGGAAACAAACGGCGATGATGAAACGGCGCTCAAAAACAAAATTCGCGCCGATATTAACGCACTCGGCGAACAAGTCAAAACGCAAGATGTTTCGGTTGAAAACACCGTTCGGGCGGCGGTTCGACAATTTTTGAAAGAATATTACGGCAAAAAACCGTTGATTGAAGTTCATTTAATTCGCGTTTAAAAAAAACGGGCAAAAACAGGCATTTTTCCGTTTTTTTAAAAAGACGGTCTTGACAAAATAAAAATAACCCCTACCTTTTGCTTAAAAAAGGGAGAGGGGACGTATGAAAAATGCACAAATGACACTTTGGCAGGTTGTATCGCTCGGCATCGGCTCTATTGTCGGTGCCGGCATTTTTGCCTTGCTCGGACAAGTTTTACAGGAAACGGGTAATTGGACATATTTATCTTTTATCATATCGGGCTGCATTGCCATGCTTGCCGGCTATGCTTACATTAAGTTGGCAGCGGCGTTTCCGAGTGCCGGCGGCATTACCGATTATTTTCGTCATGCGTTCAAGCGCCCTTGGGTCGGCACAACCCTGTCTCTGATTTATGTTTTTACAACACTTATTTCGGCGGGGACAATGGCAAAGTCGTTCGGTATTTATATTGTCGGCTTTCTGCCGCATTCCGGTTTAACCTCCGTCAACGTACTTGCGGCAAGTCTTTTAATTTTGCTGGGTTTGTTCAATATGATGAAAACACATGATGTCGGTTGGGCGGAAGCCTTTTTGGTTACTTTTAAAATCGGCATTTTGGCATTATTGATTATAGCGGGATTTTATCATTTTCAAGGCTACAATCCGTCGTTTACGATTCAAACGAACACAGGTACTTTTTTCCGCAGTATCGGCTTAACGTTTTTTGCCTTTGCGGGATTCGGCGTGATTACCAACGCCAGCGCTTATGTAAAAAATCCGGCAAAAACAATCAAAACAGCCATGTTTTTAACCCTGCTCATCGTTATGCTTCTTTATATCGGCTTGGCTTTCGTGATTATGAATTATATTCCGGCGGAAGCTTTTCGACAAGACATAAATATTGCCGTTACGGTTGTTGCCAAACAACTGTTAGGCAATATCGGGCGTTTTCTCATTTACGCCGCCGCCGTTATGGCTTTCATTACCGGTATCAGCGCCAGTTATTTCAGCGTTTTTCGCATTACGCGCGCCCTTTCGGAACATCAGGCTCTGCCCGATTTTTATCACAAAAAACTTATCGGACACGGCACTTACGGGAACGCGCTCACCGTTCTTGCCTTAACGCTTTTTACGGTTTTATTCGGCTTTGATGACATTGTGAATTTATCAAGCGTTGCTTATTTAATCAGCTATATGGGCGTTTTTACGGCAGCGTGGGTATTAAGAAAACGCACATATGCGCACTTTTTACCGCTGGCTTGCGGCTTTTTGGCAATGACAATTTTACTCATCGGCTTTATTTGGAGCGTTTACTTATAAAAAAAGTGCTTGACAAACAAATAAAACTCTGATATAAGCACGCTATTCCCCGAGAATGCGGAAAAATGTATTCATGGCATTTTTCACGCTTTGACAATTCGGTCAAAGACTATCGGGGACAACAATAACAAAGGAAAAGGATATGTCAAAAAGATTACATTCAAAATTTAAAATTGATCGCCGTTTGGGCGTTAACCTTTGGGGAAAAGCCAAAAGCCCCGTTGAAAAAAGAAATTACGGTCCGGGTCAACACGGTGCCAATCGCAAGAAACCCACGGACTATGGCGTTCAATTACATGCAAAGCAAAAATTAAAAGGCGTTTACGGGAACATTTCGGAAAAGCAATTACGGAAATATTATGCCGAAGCCATTCGGCGCAAGGGCGACAGTTCCGAAAACTTAATCGGTATTTTGGAAACGCGTTTGGATTCGGTTGTTTATCGAATGAAAATTGTGCCGTCTGTTTTTGCGGCGCGTCAATTTGTCAATCACGGTCATGTGCTGGTAAACGGCAAAAAAGTGAACATTCCCTCTTATCTTGTTCGGGCAGGCGATGAAATTGCCGTTACCGATAAAGCCAAAGATATGGCGTTAGTCATTGAATCCTTGGCATCAACCGAACGGGAAGTGCCGGAATATATGGAATTTGATGCAAAATCCTGCAAAGGAAAGTTTATTCGCGTGCCGCAACTGGCAGATGTGCCTTATGCAACGCAAATGGAACCGAATTTGGTTATCGAGTTCTATTCACGGTAAAAAAAAATGTGATTTTCAAAACGCCGATTGGTTTTCAGTCGGCGTTTTTTTTTAAAATTTAATTCAAAAAAGAAAAACGACTCGTAAATGAAACATATTTATTTGATTTATAAAATAATTTTAAATCATTTTTTTTAAAAAAGCTTTATGGAAATCTCATTTTATTAAAAAAATAAGCTTTCACAGGCATCTATGCCAAAGAAGATAAATTATTTTTTCATAAAAAATCAAAAAAAACGCATTTTTTCCCAAAAAAACAAAAAAGTGCATTGCAAAATTTAAAGAATTGTTTTATATTGATAATGGATTTTTAATTTAAACAGGAGTAAAAGCTATGACACATCAAATCAACGAAGATAACATTCGAGTCGCTGCTTATTACATTTGGGAACAGGCAGGTCGTCCCGAGGGAAAAGAAAAAGAATGCTGGATTAAGGCTTGCGAACAATTATTTGCCGCAAACGATAAAAAATCGGCTTCTTCAAAATCTGCGCCGAAAAAAGCAGCGAAAAAGCCAACGAAAAAAGCACGTTCCGCTGCCGTTAAAAGCACAGCGAAAGCCGATCCGAAGCCTGTTATTGTTCCGGATCGCACTCCGAAAGCCAAAAAAGTTTCGGCAAAATAATTTAATAAAGCAAATTTTAAAAAAGGCGGAAAAGCAATTTTTCGCCTTTTTTTCGATTTCATCGGCAATGTGCCGTCGCGATAAAAAACAAAACGCTTGCACTTTTTCGCCGAATTTGCTAAACTGCCTGTATTTAAAGAAAGGATACCGAAAATGATTGCAAAACTCACGGGGCTTTTAGACAGTATTTGGGAAAATTACATTATTTTAAACGTGGGCGGCGTGGGATACAGAGTTTTTTGCTCCACGCGTACCATCAGCGCTTTACCGGGCGTCAATCAGGCGGTTTCGCTGTTTATTGAAACGCAGGTGCGAGAAGATTCCATTCGACTTTACGGCTTTTTATCGCCGACCGAGCAAGATTTATTTAACACATTAACGGTTGTGCAGGGCGTGGGCGCCAAAGTCGGACTTTCCATTTTATCGGCGCTCTCCGTTAATGAAATTCAAATGGCAGTTATGGCAGGCGATTCCAAAGCGTTCACGCGCGTTTCGGGAATCGGGCCGAAACTGGCGGCGCGTTTGACAAACGAGCTGAAAGGCAAGCTGGGCAGTTTGGGAACGCATGAAGAAATGCCGATTATCGGCGTGAGCGCCTCCAATGAAGGGCGTGTGGCGGCAGATGCCTTGTCGGCGTTAGCCAATTTGGGCTACGGGCGCACGGAAGCAGGCATGGTGATTGCCCGCATTTTAAAGGAATCGCCCGATGTTTCCACCAACGATTTAATTCGGCTTTCCTTAAAGGAAATCGGCAAAGGATTTTAAAATTTAATTTATTTTATTGACAGATTTATCTTTTTATGATAACATTTAATTCGTTTCAGTTTTTAATACCACATTTTGAAAGGGGTTTCACATGGCAACAAAAAAATTATCACAAGAGCCGCAAGACATTCCGGGTCTTATAAAAGAAAGCGAAGAAGTGTTCAAAAAACATTTCGGTGAATGGAATAGTTTTAAATGGATGAATGAAGACAAAGACAAAATACCTCCCCATTTAGATGCCGGTAAAGGCATATTG